>CACZPU010000024.1 GCA_902783165.1 uncultured Prevotellaceae bacterium | reverse complement strand
GTATGGTTTGATGACTATCTCTGAGATTCCACTACAAAGATACAACAAAAAACTGTCATTTCCAAATTTTGGAGAAATTATGTCAATCATCCTCCGACAAAGTGATATGCACATGAAATAATGCTTTGCGCCCCCCTCGTTCTCTGTGGTTAAAACGTAAACACTGATATGGGTTTCAGTGCGGGATACAGTGTGGGTTCCAGTGTGGGGTATTTTTAAGTAAAACATTGGTTTACAAGAAGATAAGTTCTTAGCGCGGGTTCTTTTGATTTTCTATACTATGAGGAAACGAAGTAGTCGCCACGTGGTGATGGAACACCAGAAATACAAGAACTTTGTTCGCTTCATTTCTTGCACTTCGGAAGCTGGAGTATGGATGCGCATGCTACGCTTTTCACCTTCACTGTTAGTATACTCAACATCAGTTCCGTTGTCATATATAGCCTGTACATGATCAATCTCCTTTCTCATCTTCTGGAATCTGATATCCGGATTGGATGGGTCATAAGTGCCGACATTCTCGGTGGCACTCTTTATTTGGTTCGGACTGTTGGCCTTTATCTCGTATATATATCGGTCTTTGTCAAATTTCACACCTTTCTTGCGGAACGGACTACCTTTAGGAAGTGTTATCGTGACAATTACACCGTCTGTACCTTCTTCTGGCACAAAACTATCCCTTTCACTAATGTCAACAACCTGTGGGTTCCTTATATTCAGATATACAGGCATTAATCTTTCGGGATTACCAGACTTCCTACTCGCATCTTTTGCATATCCTCTTGCCTGGTCTTCCCATGGTGTGAAATAGAAACCTTCACCAAACCATCCCTTGTTACCGGATGCCTTACCCAACTGCCCAATATCGAAAGTGTAGAACTCGTCACCTGTACCATGTTGTACCACCAATGGCTTGCCATTCTTATCAACCACCTTTGAAGCATTCTCAGGTTCCTTCTCCCAATCACCGAAGAAATTCTTGAAGTTGTCAGAGTGAATATCACCATCCACCTTCTGCATCTTGGCTTCGTCCACCTTCGCATACTGACCTTGCATTCCGTCTATCCAAGCCACGTCTGATGTCCTGACTCTCTTGGAGTAAACCCTACCTTCGCCAGCATAGTTCTTCGCTTCCATCTTCGATGGAGTGACGAAGATTCCGTTACCAATAGGCTTACTGCTGTAGACGGTTATCTCGCCTGTTTCCTTAGCCTTTCGTGCCATGTCAGCCGTATAGTCAGGAGCAAGGTTCTCGTCCTCACCATACTCGGACATGGCTTCATCAAAGTTCTTGATGTCATCCACAGACTTTATCCAAGTATGCTCGCCCAATGACTCATCAGCAGGATTGTTTTCGTTGATGATATCCAACTGACTCTGCTTTCTGTCCCTTTCGTCCATCCGCATGTCGCGCCTCTCGTCACGGGCAGCTCTCATCTTCTCCCTTGGGTTCACTCCGTTCAGCATATCAGCCATGATGCGGTCTGCAATCTGGTTGGCATTCCTGTACTTCCAACCCATCATCTTTGCCACACCTGCCCAGAAATGGTTCAGGATGTTCTTCAGACGCTGCATGGCTGTTACAGCCTCAGCCTTGCCGAACACACCACCATTCTCAGCTGCTATCTCATTGGCAATCTCGCGCAGACGCTCTGAGCCACGCTTGCCTGAGAACTGAGTGATGATCTCTTCGATGAAATCATCCTCCTTCCCTTCCTTGGTAAGTTCGGGATATTCCCTCTTCACCTTCTCGATGATAGGCTGCACCATCTTGTCGGTCAGCATCACGCGCTTGATGTCTTCCCATTCCTCCGGACTTGTCTGCCGTTTCATCTCTGCCCACAGGTGACTATACTCATGGACAGGTGTCTCACTTGTGGCAATCCGCGGGTCAATGTATATCTTCCCTTTGTAAGTGTAGCCATACGCATGTCCGTCACGCGTCTTGAAGAAATTCGGCTGTTTAATCGGATTACCATTAATATCCTCAGTAACCTTGCCTGCAGGCGTAGAACTGATCTTTACACCACGCTTCTCCAGCTCTGAACGCTGGGCAGTGGTCACTACATTGTAGGGTATCTCAATATCTGTACCCTCCAGCTGCTTGGCTATCATGTCGGCCACCTCACTGTCTGGTACAATACGGTTCACCTTGCTATAGCGTGACAAAGTGACCTGACGCTGACGGTCAGCAGGCAGCTGGCCGTTGACCACACCGCTATGCCAGTCCACATTACCTACGGCATCCTTGGCTCCTTCGGCCTTGTATCCGCTGGTTAGCTCACTTTCTGGAATCTCTACCTCAACCACCACAAGCTCTGGCCGCTTGTAGGCACTGGTAAACTGGTCGTTGAGTCCTGACGTTGACGTATGGAAATAGGGATTATAGGCAGCTGGCACACTTCCTTGTCCCTTCTGCCCTTTGTTAAGCACAAACTTGCCGTTCTTGATCAGGTCTGGCCGCTCTTCTGACTGCTCCCATACTCCTATTTCTGTTGGCTCACGCATCTCACCGTCCACCTTTGCAGACATAGGAGGATAAAGTTTACCGTCTATCAGCTGCATGGCACGGTAGCGTTTCACCGTTGGTCCTTTCTCCAATTCATTAAGGGTATTGGTGTCAGTAACCTTATGGAAGTCAATTTTATCCTCAGAATCCTTGCCGGTTTCAGGATTTTGTTGTACCTTTGCACCCGAAGAAGCATTAGCATCATCGGACTGTGCGCTTTGCGTGTTTTCACCTTGTGTGATAGACGGCTTTGATGTGGATGTTTCTTTGTTTTTTATCTTCCAGCTCGAATAGAAGTCCTGGAACACCTCAATGCCGCCTTTTACCTTGGCATATACCGTGTATGTAGTTTTACCATCTTTCAGGGTGTATTCTACATTTTTACCTTTCTGCTTCCTATTGCCTTTCTCGATAACATCTGGGATACGCAATATGTCATCAGCACTTATTACGCCTTTTGTCGTGCCGTAATGGGCAAACAGGCTATGTTTTGTACCCGCTTTGGTATCTTCTCCTTGTTGGAATTTCATTCTTACCGCCGAACCCTCACGCTTGAAGGTAGCTGTCTGGTTGTCTTTCTCACCAGTATAAACGCTGGCTATCACAGACTGTTGATCTGTCAGTTGTTTGTCTGCAAACTGGATAGCAACATCCGACATACGATTGTTGGTGGTAGTACCCATCTTCTTCACCTGGCCGTTCCCGTTATATTCATCCAATATCCGCTGTCCTTCTTGCCAGTCATCACTCACATTGACACCTTTCTCGCGAAGGTGGTCTACAACGGCATCACGCAATGTTTGCTCTCTACGCTCAGGACTGTTTGGTTGCCAGTCCTTTGGTCTGCGAATCATGCTCTCGCTGGTGTAGAAGTCGGTGTTGCGGCCTTTGTTGTCCTTAAAGCCGAAACGCTTGTAGAACTTCTTCAGCCTACTCACTGAACTCGCACCAAAACTGGTGTCTGGGGTGAGTGCCAAAGTCCATCCGCGCTCGTCTGCCATCCGCGACAGGTCTTCCATGAATCTCGTCCCGTTACCCTGACCACGCTCGGCAGCTACAAAATGCGTCAGCGTTACATGGTCACCCAATCTGGACAGCGTGACATTCCTCAAACCATACTCCTGTAGCAAATCGGGATTGTCAATCGATATCTCACGCTCATCAAGCTGCTTCAGCGCAGAGTCAAATGCGGTCTCTCCACGCTCCACCATATGGCTCTTCACAATGGAATGCTCCCCAAATGCCTTCACCTTACGGTCGGAAGAGTCCAACCACTTGTCGAAGGTATCCTTGTCCACACCTGTTATGCGACCAAGTCCTTGCCAGTCCTTGCCATAGTTCCGAAGATAGGCTTCTCTCGCCTCAGAAAGCATCAACATCACGGTTTTGTGCACCGACAGGAGTGTCTCCTTCAGTGGAACTACGACCGACAATCGGATTTTTCTTCTTTTTGTTTTCCACAAGAGGCGAAAGATGGCTAAGGTGAATCGCCTTTTTACATGTTTTCCTTTGATTTTGGCATGGCCGAAGTGGCTTTCAATCGGAAAAGCGCAAATAAATTTGGCTTTTCCCCCTTTATTTCGTAATTTTGCCCGTTGAATCAAGAAATGCAAAAGAATGACAGACGAACAATTGCTCAATGAGCAGGAAGTGAATGAGGCTGAGGGCACCTTTCGTAAGGATGATATGCAAGACATGCCAAATGCAGATGATGCTGAAATTGCGGAGGGTGAAAAACAGGCTGCAAATGAGGAGTCACCGGCAAACGAACACGCCATACTGCGTGCTGAGGGCTTGGTGAAACGCTACGGCAAGCGTACTGTGGTGAACGATGTGAATATCAATGTGAGACAAGGTGAGATTGTTGGATTGCTCGGACCAAACGGTGCCGGTAAGACCACCTCGTTCTATATGACTACGGGATTGATTATTCCGAATGCCGGACATATCTATATTAACGACCATGAGATAACCGATTACCCTGTGTACAAACGTGCACGCGCTGGCATCGGCTATCTGCCGCAGGAGGCCAGCGTGTTCCGCAAGCTGAGTGTGGAGGATAATATCAAGGCTGTGCTTGAGATGACAGGCAAACCAAAGGAGTATCAAGAGGAGAAACTGGAGAGCCTTATCGACGAGTTCCGCCTGCAGAAGGTGCGTAAGAACAAAGGCGACCAGTTGTCCGGCGGTGAGCGTCGTAGAACAGAGATTGCCCGCTGCTTGGCCATCGAACCGAAGTTCATCATGCTCGATGAACCCTTTGCTGGCGTTGACCCTATAGCTGTGGAGGATATACAGTTTATTGTATGGAAACTGAAAGACCGCAATATTGGTATTCTTATTACCGACCACAATGTGGAAGACACACTATGCATCACCGACCGGGCATACCTGCTGTTCGAAGGTCGTATTCTATTCCATGGAACTCCTGAGGAATTGGCGGCAAATAAAGTGGTTCGTAAAAACTACCTGACAGAATCTTTCGTGCTTCGTCAAAAAGACTTCCAACTTATCAATGAAGAAAAGCACCGCAGAGAACAACAAGAAAAAGATGAAGCGAACGGGGCGGTTGGTTAAAAAAACGTATTTTTCAGCATAATATCATGTTATTACGGAATTTATGCGTACCTTTGCACCCCGATTTTTTGAAAAATAACAATTAAAATAAGAATATCAGAAATGAAAGTTACTTTTGAGAATCCTGACAAAGTGAATGGTTTGATAACCCTCACTGTGGAAGAGGCAGATTACAAGGAAAGTGTCGAGAAGACACTGAAAGACTATCGCAAGAAAGCTCAGGTGCCTGGTTTCCGTCCGGGTATGGTGCCAATGAGCATGATTAAACGTCAATATGGCACCGCCGTTAAAGTGGACGTTATCAACAAGGTGTTGGGCGAGGAAATCTACAAGTATGTGAACGAGAACAAAATCCAGATGCTTGGCGAGCCAATGCCCAGCAGCAAGCAGGAACCGGTCGACGTGGAGGGTGAGGCACCCTATACTTTTGTGTTCGACATAGCCGTGGCTCCTGAATTTCAAATTGCACTGAGCGGACGTGACAAAGTGGACTATTATAACATCACCGTCGATGACAAACTGATTGACCAGCAGGTGGAGATGTATGCATCTCGCTTTGGACATCATGAGAAGGTGGAGAATTACGAAGAAAATGACATGCTCAAAGGTGACCTCCGTGAACTTGATGAAAATGGCAACACCAAGGAGGGCGGTATTACTGTTTCAGAAGCTGTGATGATGCCTTCGTATATCAAGGTGGAAGAGCAAAAGAAACTGTTTGATGGTTCGAAACTGGGCGATATCATCACGTTCAATCCTAAGAAGGCTTATCCAGAGAACACGGGTGAGATAACTGGTCTGCTGAAAATCACACGCGAAGAGGCAGAGAACATCACTGCCGACTTCAGCTATCAAGTGACTGAAATCAGCCGCTATGTGAAGGCAGAGGTGAACCAGGAACTCTATGATAAAGTGTACGGAAAAGATGTGGTGAAAGACGACAAGGAATTTCGTGAGAAGATTGCCGAAAGCATGAAGGCCCAGTTTGCTGTTGACAGCGATTTCCGTTTCATTCAGGACGTGCGCAAGCATTGCGAGAAGAAAGTGGGTAAGCTGGTGTTCCCAGAAGAGTTGCTCAAGCGCGTGATGCTGAACAACAACAAGGACAAGGGTGCTGACTATGTGGAGAAGAATTTCGACATGAGCATCAAGGAACTGGAGTGGCATCTCATCAAGGAGCAATTGGTGGCAGCCAACGACATCAAGATTGACGAGAACGATATCAAGGACGCTGCCAAGGAAGCAGCCCGCGCTCAGTTTGCTCAGTATGGCATGACCAATATCCCCGATGAATACCTGGAGAACTATGCTGCCGACATGCTGAAGAAGAAGGAGTATGTTGACAATCTCGTTGACCGCAGCATCGACCGCAAACTAACAGAAGTGCTCAAAAAGGTGGTTAAACTGAACGAAAAGGATATCACCTTCGAGGAATTCAATAAGATGATGGGTGCTTGAAATACTTAATTCTTGAAATTCAAGATAGTTAAAAAAAGTTTTTTTGCTAAAAAACTATCTTTCTATAGAAATTTATCGACTTTTTTTTGTATCTTTGTAACTCACAAAGCGAAAAAAGGTCGATAAATTTTTTTCGTGTAAATAATATTTAAGAGTAATGATGAAAGATTTTAGAAAATATGCCACTAAGCATTTGGGCATTAACGGCATGGTGATAGACGATGTGGTAAGCGTACAGAATCAGTATATGAATCCATATATCTTGGAGGAACGTCAGTTGAACGTAACACAGATGGACGTTTTCTCACGATTGATGATGGACAGGGTGATTTTCCTTGGGACACAAATAGACGACTATACGGCCAATACTTTGCAGGCACAGCTGCTTTATCTTGACTCCGTAGATCCGGGGAAAGACATCTCCATCTATATCAACAGTCCTGGCGGAAGCGTCACGGCTGGATTGGGTATCTATGACACGATGCAGTTTATATCGTCTGATGTGGCTACGATATGTACAGGTATGGCAGCTTCGATGGCCGCCGTGCTACTCGTTGCAGGAAAAGAAGGTAAGCGCCAGGCGCTGCCCCACAGTCGCGTGATGATTCACCAGCCTTTGGGCGGTGTTCAGGGCCAAGCCTCCGATATAGAGATTGAGGCAAAAGAAATTTTGAAATTCAAGAAGGAGTTGTATACCATTATAGCAGAGCATTCCCACACTCCTTATGAGAAGGTGTGGGCAGACTCCGACCGTAACTATTGGATGACAGCTGAAGAGGCTAAGGAATATGGTATGATTGACAATGTGTTGAAGAAAAAAGGATGAAGAAAGTTTGTAGTTTTTGTGGAAGGTCGGAAAATGAAGTGAAATTGCTGATTACAGGTATCAATGGCTATATCTGTGAGAATTGTGCCATGCAGGCATACGAGATAACGCAGTCTTCTGGCGTGCTTGATCCTGTAGGGAAGAAGGGAAAGGCAAGCGGAAAGTTTACCTTGAAGAAAGTTCCGAAGCCCATGGAGATAAAGGCGCATCTTGACCAATACGTGATTGGCCAGGACGAAGCAAAGCGTTACTTGTCTGTAGCCGTATACAATCATTATAAACGTCTGCTCCAGCCCGAAAGCAATGATGGGGTGGAAATTGAAAAGAGCAATATCATTATGGTCGGCGCTACAGGAACAGGCAAGACTCTCATGGCCAGAACCATAGCAAAGATGCTGGATGTGCCGTTCACTATTGTGGACGCAACGGTATTCACCGAAGCTGGATATGTAGGTGAAGATGTGGAAAGCATCCTGAGCCGCTTGTTGCAGGTGGCCGACTATGATATTGAGGCTGCCAAGCGCGGAATAGTGTTTGTCGATGAAATTGACAAGATAGCCCGTAAGTCGGACAATCCCAGTATCACGCGTGACGTGAGCGGTGAAGGCGTTCAGCAAGGTTTGCTCAAGTTGCTTGAGGGAACTATCGTGAATGTACCTCCCAAGGGCGGTCGTAAACATCCAGACCAGGACTACATCCATTTGGATACGCACAACATCTTGTTTATATGCGGAGGTGCATTCGATGGCATAGAGCGTAAAATAGCTCAACGCATGAACACTCATGTGGTGGGCTTCAACAGCGTACAGAATGTGCGGAACATCAATAAAAATGAGCTGATGAGATATATCTCCCCACAAGATTTGAAGTCTTTTGGACTGATTCCGGAGATTATTGGCCGCCTTCCGGTGCTTACACACCTGAACCCTCTTGACAGAGAGGCTCTTCGCAGGATTCTTGTGGAACCCAAGAATTCCATTGTCAAGCAATATGAGAAATTGTTTGAAATGGATGGAATAAAGTTGATTATTCCTGAAGAGACACTCAATTATGTGGTAGACCGTGCTGTGGAGTACAAGTTGGGCGCTCGTGGATTGCGCTCGATTGTGGAAAGTATGATGATGAATGCCATGTTTGAAATCCCCTCGAAGAAGGTGAAGCGCTTTGAGGTGACTCTTGAATATGCAAAGCAACAACTGGAGAAAACAGACAGTAGGATGTTGGAAAGTGCATAGATGCTTTGTGCTGAAAAGAAACAACTTATTTTAGGAGGAAAACAATAGTCTTATGCCAATGAAAGTCAATCTTACCCAGAAACTGAAGCAATATTTCGGTTTCGATACATTCAAGGGTGATCAGGAAGCCATCATCAGAAATGTGCTTTCCGGTAAGAACACGTTCGTGCTCATGCCGACAGGTGGAGGAAAGTCTCTCTGCTACCAACTGCCGTCATTGATACTCGATGGCACGGCTATTGTCATATCGCCGTTGATCGCACTCATGAAAAATCAGGTGGATGTGATTAACGGCATGAGCGAGACCGATGGCGTGGCTCATTATCTGAATTCATCGTTGAACAAAGCTGCCATCGACCTGGTAAAGGCCGACATCATGGATGGCAAGACAAAGTTGCTGTATGTGGCACCAGAGTCGTTGACAAAAGAGGAATATGTGGAATTCCTGAAGTCGTGCAAAATATCGTTCTATGCCATAGACGAAGCCCATTGCATCTCTGAATGGGGACATGACTTCCGGCCTGAGTACCGTCGCATCCGTCCGATTATCAATGAGATTGGTGAAGCACCGGTCATTGCCCTTACTGCTACGGCAACAGACAAGGTAAGAACCGACATCAAGAAAAGCCTTGGTATCTTGGACGCCACCGAGTTTAAGAGTTCTTTCAATAGGCCGAACTTGTATTACGAGGTGCGGCCTAAGATTGCCAAAGATGTGGATAAGCAGATAGTCAAGTTTATCAAGCAGAACGCAGGTAAAAGCGGCATCATTTATTGCTTGTCTCGTAAGAAGGTGGAAGAGCTGGCTGCTGTGCTATGTGCCAATGATATTAAAGCGGCTCCCTATCATGCCGGCTTGGACTCAGCCACACGCAGCAATACCCAAGATGAATTCTTGATGGAGAGGATTGATGTCATTGTGGCGACAATCGCCTTTGGCATGGGAATTGACAAACCCGATGTGCGCTTTGTCATTCACTATGATATTCCGAAGAGCCTTGAAGGCTATTACCAAGAAACCGGACGTGCCGGTCGTGATGGGGGAGAAGGAAAGTGCATCGCTTTTTATTCATATAAGGACTTGCAGAAACTGGAGAAGTTCATGGAGGGCAAGCCTGTTGCCGAGCAAGACATCGGCAGACAATTGCTTCAAGAAACCTCTGCTTATGCAGAATCTTCTGTCTGCCGCCGCAAACTGCTTCTTCACTATTTCGGCGAGGAGTACAATCAGGAGAATTGCGGCAATTGTGACAATTGCTTGCATCCTAAGATGAAGGTTGAAGGAAAAAAGGCCTTGTTGATTGTCCTCGACGCAGTGCAGGTGCTGAAAGAAGATTTTCGTTCGGATTATGTGATTGATTTCGTGATGGGCAAGATAACCGAAGACATTGTTGCTCATAAGCATGACAAGTTGGAGGAGTTCGGCTCAGGAGAGGATGAGAATCCGAAATTGTGGAATCCGGTTATCCGTCAGGCCTTGATTGCTGGTTATCTACGAAAAGATGTGGAAAACTACGGACTGCTCAAACTTACGGCAGCAGGAAAGAAATTCATGAAGAAGCCTTGTTCTTTCATGATTGTAGAGGACAAGGAATTCAATGATGATGACGACGATGACTTGATGGAGGGACAGGGAAGCGCTCTTGATCCGGAACTCTATTCCATGTTGAAGGATTTGCGTAAGAAGATTGCCAAGAAACATGGGCTGCCTCCTTATGTCGTTTTCATGGATGGCTCATTGGAGCAGATGGCAACGGTTTATCCTATTACCTTGGAAGAGTTGCAAAACATTCAGGGTGTAGGAGCTGGCAAGGCACGTAAGTTTGGAAAGGAGTTTGTCGACCTCATCAAGAAGCATTGCGAGGAGAACGAGATAGAGCGTCCTGAGGATTTGCGTGTACGTACTGTTGCCAAGAAGAGCATGCTCAAGGTGAAGATTATTCAGAGCATTGACCGACAAGTTGCCTTGGACGATATTGCCAATGCACAAGGATTGGAGTTTGACGACTTGCTCGATGAGGTGGAGGCAATTGTCTACAGCGGTACAAAGCTGAATATCGACTATTTTTTGGAAGAAGTGATGGACGATGATCACGTAGACGACATCTTTGAGTATTTCAGGGAAAGCGATACCGACGACCTCAAGGTGGCCATGGAAGAATTGGGTGAGGACTATTCGGAGGAAGAGGTGCGCTTGGTGCGTATTAAGTTCCTTTCTGAACTTGCCAATTGATGAAGAGGCAACAGGCCTTTCCCAAATACTAAAGTTTCCGCTTTGCAAACCTGATACATTCGTTGAGAATCTCTGCGTGTAGGATTCTCATGATGATGAAATAGAGGGAACCGGCTACCGCTACGCGGCAGATAAGCAACAGCCATAGGTTGTCAATGGGACGTGTGATGAAATAAGTGGAACCCATGACAACCATCGATACCAAGAAAAATGGTAGTATGTCTTTCAATACATCCCAAAACCTAAGGCCGATGAGGCGATGGGCGAAATATTGCCATACCAACAACCATAGTATGGTAAATGCAGTGTATGCTTCAATCATCACCATCATTCCCTGTTGATAAAAAAGCAGAATGACGATGATGAGCGAGATGAATTGCGCCAAGTTGCACCACATATATATGTCGCTGCGGCCATTGCTAAGTGCAAGATTCTGGTAGAGCGTATGGAATGGCATGAATGCTCCGCTTAGGCAGAGAACTCGTAGAAGTGGGATGCTGTCGGTCCACTGTCTGCCAATGGTAAGAATGATGAATTCGTCGGAAACCAAGGAGAACCCCAACATGACGGGGAAAGAGATGAAAGCGGCGAACCTCATCAGTTTGCGGAACACGTGGCATCTTCGCGCATTATCGTCTTGCAAGGAAACCAATACAGGTTGGGCTATTTGTTGTAGCGTCCCAGAAAGAAACAAGCTGGCTTTAGAGTTCCAACTGTAGGCTTGTGTGTAGTTTCCCACATCTTTGATGGGAAAGATACGTCCAAATATCAATGTGAGGATATTGCCACTAAGCGTATTGATAATATTGGTGATGAGAACTTTCACACTGAAAGAGAACATCCGTTTTACCGGACCAAAGTCAATGTGCAACATGGGCCGCCAACGGGTGTAATAGTAACGGCCGATATTCATGACCGTAATGTAAACGATTTGTTGCCATGCCAAACTCCAATAGGCCATTTTGTTCAAGGCAAGCACGATGCCTGTGATGCCAGAAACGACCAAAGCGATAAAATTGATAATTGCTATTTCGCGATTCATCATGTTCTTGATGAGATAGGCATTCTGTACGATGCCGAGTGATGAAATGACAAATCCAAGAAAGACGAAGCGCGATACGCTGACAAGACACGGCTGATGGAAATAGTCGGCTATGAGTGGGGCGCAAAGGAACAGAACAGCATAGATGCAAAGACTGGAAATCACATTGAACCAGAATACGGAGTTGTAGTCTTTTGCGGTAGGTGGATTCAAGTTAATCAGAGCTTGTGAAAAACCGCTGCTTTGCAGGTTGCCGGCAATAAGGGTGAAGATGGTAAGCACCCCCACGATACCATAGTCGGCAGGGGAGAGCAATCGCCCGAGAAATATGCCGATGAGGACGTTCAATATCTGCATGGTACCATTGTTCATGGCACCCCAGAAAAGTCCTTTTGCCGTTTTTTCTTTCAGTGATTCCATCGTATATGCCGTTCTGAAGAAAATCAAGTGCAAAAATAATACGAATTGTTTGAAGTTCAAAATATTTTCATTACTTTTGCATGCAGAACAAATATATACAACATATGATAATTGGATATACAACAGGTGTCTATGATCTTTTTCACATCGGACACTTAAATCTGCTCAAGAATGCCAAGGGCATGTGCGACAAGCTGATAGTGGGAGTTACAGTTGACGAACTTGTTGCCTATAAAGGTAAAAAGTCAATGATTCCTTTCGAAGATAGAATTGAGATTGTCAGAAGCATCAAATATGTGGATGCTGCCGTTCCGCAATATGATATGGACAAGTTGTCCGCTTGCAAGAAGCTTGGGGCAAAATTTCTTTTTGTAGGCGACGACTGGTATGGAACAGAGAAGTGGCGTGAATACGAAAGGCAGTTTAAGGAGGAAGGGATACAGATAGTATACTTCCCGTATACCAAGGGTGTTTCATCAACTAAAATTAACGAGGCTCTTAATGCCGTTCGTGGACACAATCTAACAGACTTGAAATAAGAAATTATAACAGATAATATCTTGAAAGATGACAGATAAGGATTTTTGCTTGAGTTCATACATGGCTTTCCGTTATATATGGAAAGACGGAGTTGATTTCGCAGAAGGTTTTCAGCACAAGAATTTTCTCCCAATCGCGCCCAATCATCGTGTGGGCGTGAAAACATCTGAAGATATAGACAAGGATATCCAACAGCAATTCGATTCGCTCTACAAGAAATATCAGCATATTGGAATTCTCCTTTCTGGTGGTATGGACAGCGCCAACTTGGCTTCTTATCTGCGTCCTGGGAGCCATGCTTATACATTCACCTCTGATTCGGGTGAGTTCAACGCAGATGTGGAACGAGCTAAGGCCTACTGCAAGAAATGGGGCCTTCGGCACCATCTTATCAGCATCAGCATGGACGATTACAAGCAGTTCACTCCCATTGTCATGCGTCATAAATTCGCTCCAGTACATAGCATTGAGCCACAAATATATAAGGCAGCTATGCAGGCAAAAGAGGATGGCGTGGAATTGGTAATTGTGGGTGAGAGCGCCGACTTGATATTTGGTGGCATGGATAAGCTGATATCTCCAATATGGACGTTCGATGCCTTTGTGAAACGATATACTTTTCTTGAACCGTCATTGGTGTTGGAAAAACCTGTAGACCAAATAGAACTCTTTGAAAAGTACCGCATTGGTGACACGGCCATCGACTATATGCGTTTTATGGACGAGGTGTTCTCGGTGGAGAGTAGCGGGTCTTATTTGAATGCTTTTGGTGCGGCATGGCTTCCGTATTATGACCCATATGCACGTATGGTGATGACTGAGCCTCTGGATATGCAGCGTGTGAGAAATGGCGAGCCAAAATATCTGGTGCGTGAATTGTATGCGATGAAATATCCCGAACTTGAGATTCCTTTCAAGATTCCAATGCCGCGTCCTGTAG
Organism: uncultured Prevotellaceae bacterium; assembly: GCA_902783165.1. Lineage (GTDB taxonomy): Bacteria > Bacteroidota > Bacteroidia > Bacteroidales > Bacteroidaceae > Prevotella. Next base: position 38,753 of record CACZPU010000024.1, on the reverse strand, counting down.
ATGCCGTGTTCAAGGAGTGGACAGGTCCTGTAAGGCCGGAATTCCGAAAAGACATCCCTATGGGCAGTCTTACGGGCAATCAGAAGTGGCAATTATGGTGTGCAGAACAATTCCTTAATATGCTGTAATCAACATGGTGCAAGAAGTGTCTGGACAGCTGTTTAAAGAACATATCATGCATGTGTTCAAATACACTGTGCATTTTCTTGAAGAGCATCACCTTCGGTATGTGGCATGTGGAGGAACTGTTTTGGGAGCTGTTCGCCATAAGAATTTTATTCCTTGGGATGATGATGTGGATATTTATATGCCGCGTGCTGACTACGAAAGGTTGCTCGATTTGAAGAGTGAGGTGTTAAAAGATGGTTTCGATGTACTTTCGTTGCGAGATGATGGTTATTACCTGCCATTTGCCAAAATATCCGATTGTAAAACCACTTTGTGGGAACAGGCAGAGTTCCCTTTCGTAATGGGCGTGTATGTTGACATCTTTGCTCTTGACAATTTCAATTTTACTGATGCCGAGATAACATTTATCCAAAAGCGCAGCCTCAAGAAATTCTATAATTACCAGAAGTCCATAAACCGAATGCCCACAGGCGATTGGTGGAAATGGCTGTTGATGGGGGATTTCAGAAAAGCGATGGATAAAATACAGATTTTCTGCTCTCGTCCCTTCCGGAAGATTCTGCTGAAAAGATTTCTTGACTATCAGTCGTGGTATAGCGGTTTCGATGGTGATAAAACTGTTTGCGTCACCCAATGGGCTGGTCGTATCTTCAAACGAGAGTGGTTTGAGGATGTGATTGATTACCCGTTTGGCGATATGATGATAAAGATACCTCGTGACTATGCAGGTTATCTCACATGCCTCTATGGTGATTACATGACCCTTCCCCCGGTTGAAAAACGCGTTTCAGACCACAACCACTTATATCTGAACTTTGACGAGAGCCTTTCTTTAGAGGAAATAAAACAACGTATAAAATAACGAAAGTTCATTTCTTAACTCTTTTTATCTGTAGGGAAAGGGCTAAGTGGATTTTTTTTCATATCTTTGCAAAATCATTACTTAAAACGTTATAAAAAAACTACAAGCTATGGATTTATTACAGCAAATCATTGCGCGCGCAAAAAGTAACAAGCAGCGCATTGTGCTCCCTGAAGCAGAAGAGGAGCGTACGTTGACGGCGGCCGACCGTGTGCTCGCCGATGATATCGCCGATATTATTCTTATTGGCAATCCCGAGAAGGTTCATGCCTTGGCGGAAGAAAAGGGACTGAAAAACATCGACAAAGCTACACTGATAGACCCGCTGCATTGCGAAAAGAGTGAAGAATATGCCCAGTTGCTTGCCGAATTGCGCAAGAAGAAGGGTATGACTATAGAACAGGCACGCGAGTTGGTGAAGAATCCATTGTATCTTGGTTGTATGATTATCAAAACGGGCGATGCTGATGGACAAATAAGTGGCGCTCTCTCTACAACAGGCGAAACTCTGCGTCCTGCATTGCAGATTATCAAAACCGCTCCTGGTATCACTTGTGTGAGCGGTGCTATGCTGCTGATTACCAAGAAACCGGAATATGGCGAGAATGGTGTACTCGTGGTTGGCGATGTGGCTGTTACTCCTATGCCCGATGCTGACCAATTGAGCCAGATTGCTGTATGTACTGCGCGGACTGCAAAGAGCGTGGCTGGCTTTGAGGATCCCCGTGTTGCTATGCTTAGCTTCTCCACCAAGGGTTCTGCCACACATGAGGTGGTAGACAAGGTGATTGAGGCTACTCGACTTGCCAAGGAAATGGATCCTGCATTGAAGATTGATGGTGAGTTGCAGGCTGATGCAGCTCTTGTTCCAAGTGTTGGTAAGAAAAAGGCTCCGGGAAGCGAAATCGCAGGCAATGCCAATGTGCTGGTTTATCCGAATCTTGAAGTGGGTAATATTTCGTACAAATTGGTACAGCGTCTTGGTGATGCAATAGCAGTCGGTCCTATTCTTCAAGGTATTGCACGTCCTGTGAACGATCTGAGCCGTGGCTGTAGTGTAGACGATATCTATTATCTTGTCGCTATCACAGCATGTCAGGCAATGGATGCCAAATAAATCTATAACTATATAAGAAAGAACAAATGAAGATATTAGTTTTGAATTGTGGTTCGTCTTCAATCAAGTACGCATTGTACAATATGGACGACAAGAGCGTTATGACCAGTGGCGGTGCCGAGCGTGTCGGTATGGACGGTGCTTTCGTGAAAGTGAAGCTGGCAAATGGGGAGAAAAAGCAGATAATGCACAATATACCCGAACACACAGAAGGTGTAAAGTTCATTTTCTCTCTCTTGACTGATCCCGAAATCGGCGTCATTAAGGATTTGAAGGAAATTGATGCTGTTGGTCATCGCATGGTGCATGGCGGAGAGAAATTCAACAAGAGTGTCGTGCTGAACGATGAGGTACTTGAGACTTTCGAAGAGTGCATCGATTTGGCTCCATTGCACAATCCTGCCAATTTGAAGGGTGTGCATGCTGTATCAGAACTGATGCCAGGACTTCCACAGGTGGGTGTGTTTGATACAGCATTCCATCAGACAATGCCCAAGAAAGCATATATGTATGCATTGCCCTACAGCCTTTACAAGCAATACGGTGTGCGTCGCTATGGTTTCCACGGAACAAGTCATCGTTATGTCTCTCAGCGCGTCTGTGAGTTCCTCGATGTGAATCCGAAGGGAAAGCGCATAATTACATGCCATATCGGTAATGGTGCTTCTATTGCAGCTGTTCAAGATGGCAAGTGCATTGATACCAGTATGGGTCTGACTCCACTGGAAGGACTTATGATGGGAACACGTAGCGGTGATGTTGACGGTGGTGCCATTACATTCCTGCAGAAGAAGCTTGATTTGGATGCTGACGGTATGTCAAATCTGTTGAACAAGCAGAGTGGCGTTCTTGGTATCACAGGCGAGAGCAGTGATATGCGTGATGTGGAAAATGCTGCAGCTGAAGGCAATGAGAAGGCTATTTTGGCTCTCGATATGTATTTCTACCGCATTAAGAAATATATTGGTGCTTATGCAGCTGCCATGGGCGGTTTGGATATTATCGTATTCACCGCGGGTGTTGGCGAAAACCAAATAGGTATGCGCGAGGAAGTTTGTAAAGGCTTGGAGTTCCTTGGTGTGAAATTCGATTCAGAGAAGAACAATGTTCGCGGCAAAGAGGCTGTTATATCTGCCGACGACTCCAAAGTTACGGTTTGTGTCATACCTACTGACGAGGAGCTGATGATAGCAACCGATACCATGAATCTTCTTTAAATCATCATCTTATTTATCTGAAAAGTTGTTGAAGATGAAACCCGAGAATAAATTTCTTGTGAGTGAGGAAATGAGGAAACATGGCTTTATAGATGAGCCTGTTCCCGAAGGAACCGATCTTAGGGAAGAAATACGTCGTATGTGCAAAGAGAAACAGGCAATCATCCTTGCTCACTATTATACTCAGGGTGAGATTCAGGACTGTGCCGATTTTATTGGAGACTCTTTGGCATTGGCGCGAAAGGCAGCAGAGACCGATGCGAAAATCATCGTCATGTGTGGTGTTCATTTCATGGCTGAGACTTGCAAGATTCTTTCACCAGAGAAATTGGTGCTTTGCCCCGACCTCAATGCAGGTTGTTCTTTAGCTGATTCTTGCAAAGCGGCTGACCTGAAAAAATACAAGGAAGAACATCCTGGATATAAGGTTGTGAGCTATGTGAATACGACTGCAGCTGTGAAGGCACTCACTGATGTCGTTGTGACAAGTGGAAACGCCAAGAGAATTATCGACACCTTCCCTTTGGACGAGAAGATTATTTTCGGTCCGGATTATAATTTAGGCAGTTATATCAATGAGGTCACAGGACGAAAGATGCTTTTGTGGAATGGTGGCTGTCATGTTCATGAGCGTTTCTCTGTATCAGAGATTATGCTCTTGAAACAGGCACATCCCAAGGCTTTAGTCCTTGCCCATCCTGAATGCAAGGGCCCAGTGTTGGCTGTTGCCGATGTGGTTGGCTCCACAGCAGTGTTGTTGAAGTATGCGGTAGAACACCCCGAAGAGGAGTACATTGTGGCGACAGAGGCAGGAATATTGCACGAGATGAAACGCCAATGTCCAGACACTTCATTCTATCCGGTTCCTCCTGAAATTAGTGAAGGGAGCATTGGATGCCATTGCAATGAATGCGATTATATGAAGATGAACACCATGCTGAAGATATACAACTGCCTGAAGTATGAATGGCCGTCGGTGGAAGTGGATGCGGCAATTGCAAAGGATGCAGTCAAGCCTATTGAGCGAATGCTCGATTTGAGTTAGCAGTATGGCCTACTGCTCTTTATAGAGTTGCCGCTCCATTATATAGCTTTCAACGGCTTTGGGGACAAGACGGCGGATATCCATTCCTTGTGATATCCGCTGTCTTATATTTGTACTGCTGATGTTGATGTTTTTTGTATCCGCTAACTTTACGTTCGAAGGCAGTTTCGTGGTGTCAACAGGAGAGCCTTTGCGAGGGTAAATCACGATTTGGCACATCTTCAGGATGTCTTCGTGATGATACCAGTTGTGGAAAGACTCCCAGTTGTCTGCACCTATTAGCAATGTGAACGAACAATCGGGATAATCGTTTTTCAACGATTGGAGAGTATTCCAAGTGTAAGATGGTCTGGCAAGGTGAAATTCATAGTCGCACGCAACGATGTGCTTCTCATGTTTTAATGCCAAACGTACCATTTCCAACCTAGTCTCGTCTGGTTGTAGAGCATGGTTTCTTTTGAACGGGTTTTGTGGCGACACCATCATCCATACCTCATCAAGCGAATATAATTGTTGCAATTGTCGTGCCAATCGCACATGCCCGAAATGAACCGGATTGAATGTTCCGCCAAAAAGACCGATGCGTCTACTCATAAAGTTCTACTTTGTTGTAAACTACTCAGTGGAATGTTCTCGTTCAAGAAATTGGCGAACATGTTCCAAAGCCTCTTTTTCTGCTGTTTCCAGGTCGTCGTTAATTACGACGCGGTCAAATTTGTCTGCGAAGGTCAGTTCAAAGGCAGCTCGTTCAAGACGTTGCTCAATCACCTCAGGAGAGTCGGTACCGCGTTTTTCCAACCGGCTGCGGAGCTCTTCAATCGAAGGTGGCTGGATGAAAATGCTTAATGCTTCGTCTCCATAATACTGCTTGATGTTGCATCCTCCTTTTACATCTACGTCAAAAACCACGTTCTCCCCAGCGTTGCGCTGATTTTCAACTTGTTCTTTCAGTGTGCCATAAAAACGCCCTTCATATACTTCCTCATATTCCAGAAACTCGTTGTTTTCAATGCGCTGCTTGAACTCTTCAGGAGTTAGGAAGAAGTATTCCACTCCATTCTGTTCTGTGCCACGAGGCGCACGACTTGTACAGCTAATGGAGAAACATAGATTCAGTTCAGGATGCTCTTGTCTCAGCCAGTTGATAATCGTACTCTTTCCGCTTCCACTGGGAGCACTTACTACAATCATTTTTCCTTTCATGGTCAATAGTTTTAGATGATCAGAATAAGTAAAAGATTTATGTTATAGTACATTTAAAACTTGTTCCTTGATTTGTTCCAGTTCGTCCTTCATCATAACCACGATGTTTTGCATCTCTGCTTGATTACTCTTCGAACCGGTAGTGTTGATTTCACGTCCCATCTCTTGAGCGATGAATCCGAGCTTCTTTCCTTGTGCTTCTCCTTCTTCCATGGTTTCGCGGAAGTAGTGCAGGTGGTTGGTCAGTCTTTGTTTCTCTTCGTTTATGTCGAGTTTTTCAATATAATAAATAAGTTCTTGTTCTAAGCGGTTCTTGTCGTATTCCACTTCTGGTATGCTGTTCAGCCCGTCCACAATCCTATTGCGTATTTTTTCAACACGACTTTTCTCAAAAGGTTCTATGCTAAGAAGCAACGAGGATATGTTTTCAAGCTTTTCACTGAATTTCTTTTGCAGGGCCATTCCTTCCTGGATGCGGAATGATGTCAATTTGTTGAGTGCTTCCTCGATAGTCTTGCGTGCCACAATCCATTCGTCGTCGCAAAGCTCTTCCACCTCTGTTTTGGTGGTGACATCGGGCATACGAAGCAAAATATTATACCATTCGGTGGGCTCTGGGATGCCAGTGTTGGCTGAAATAGTCTTTATCTGTTTATAATAGTTGTCCACAAGGGCGGCGTTAATTGGTGTGGCGTCAACAATGGTGTCTTTCTCAATCCATATGGAGAAATCCACCTTCCCCCTAATCACCTCGCTGGCAATCATTTGCCTGATTTCCATTTCTTTTTCCCTGTATAGAGGGGCAATACGTGTGCTGACATCCAGCGCCTTGCTGTTCAGTGACTTGATTTCTACATGGATTTTCTTTTCGTTGTAAATGGCGACAGCTTTGCCGTAGCCAGTCATCGATTTTATCATATCTTGATATTTTTGAATTATCTTAAAATAGCCAAATCAAACAAAGAAAAGGTGAAATTTTCAATGCTGACGAAGTAAAATTTATGCAAAAGTACAAATTATTTCTGGAAAATGAGTAAATTTGCAAAATAATTAGAAAGATATTATGTATGTCATGCATATTACATATTGAAACAAGCACCAATGTTTGCTCTGTGGCTGTAAGTCAGGATGGTGCGGTTATCTTCAATGAAACCGACCGTGATGGGCCAAATCATTCTGTGAAACTTGGGGTGTTTGTCGATGAGGCAATGTCGTTTACCGACAATCATGCAATCCCTTTTGATGCTGTGGCTGTAAGTTGTGGGCCTGGTAGTTATACTGGGTTGCGCATAGGTGTTTCTATGGCCAAGGGTATTTGTTATGCGCGCAATCTGAAATTGCTCGCCGTTCCCACGCTTGAATTGCTTGCCGTTCCAGTCCTTTTGCGTGAGCAAGTGGAAGAAGATGCACTGATATGTCCCATGCTTGATGCCCGAAGAATGGAAGTATATGCAGGGATTTTCGACCGTGCCTTACACGAAGTTCGCCCAGTTAGTGCAGATGTTGTTGACGAAAACACTTACAAAGAATATCTTGACCAGCATCCTGTTTATTTCTTTGGTAATGGTGCAGCCAAGTGCATGGATGCAATTCATCATCCAAATGCCCGTCTGATAGAGGGAATCGAGCCGTTGGCAAAATATATGATGCCCTTGGCAGAGCGTCGGATGATGCGTGAGCAATTTGAGGATGTTGCTTATTTCGTTCCTTTTTATCTGAAGGATTTTGTGGCAAAGACACCCAAGAAACTCCTTTAGTATACTTCGCTCACAGTGTTTCCTGGTTTACAACTCGGTTTACATAGATAACAATAGATATTATGAATATAGAAGGCTTAGATTACAACACACAAAGAGAGAAACTTGTCTTGCCCGAATACGGAAGGGAAGTTCAGAAAATGGTTGATTACGCTATTTCTCTTCCAACCAAGGAGGAAAGACAACTTTGTGCAGAGGTCATCATCGACATCATGGCAAAAATGGCTCCCCAGAATCGTGAGAGCAGCAATTATAAGCAGAAATTGTGGGATCATCTTGCCATCATGAGCGGTTTCAAGCTCGACATCGATTATCCCTTTGATGTGAGCAATGCTATGAAAATTGCTACGAAGCCAGAACCATTGGGATATCCAATGAAAAAAATTCCTGTTAGGCATTACGGCAACATGCTGTTCGAAATGTTTGAAAAACTGAAGTCTATGCCGGAAGGGGAGGAGCGTGACGAGCTTGCCCGAATCACTGCCAACCAGATGAAACATAATCTGACACAATGGAGTCACGGCGCAAATGATGATGACAAAGTGGTGGCCGATTTGGCTCAGTTCACAGATGGAGTCATTCAAATTGATGCGAGTAATCTTCGCAACGACCGTTTCCCGAGCAAGGATCAGCGTAGCAGAAAGAAGAAGTAACTATAAAAACGCGCAATGGAATCATTTATCATAGAAGGAGGTCATCCGCTTACCGGCACAATCGTACCACAAGGAGCAAAGAATGAAGCATTAGAAGTGATTTGTGCCACATTGCTCACATCAGAGGAAATGATCATCAAGAATGTTCCTGATATTCTGGATGTGAACAATCTTATTTCGTTGCTGCGCGACATCGGAGTGAAAGTCAGCCGGTTGTCGCGAAATGACTATGCTTTCTGTTCCGAGCATATCAAGCTCGACTACTTGGAGAGCGATGAGTTTGTTCGTAAGTGTGCGGCACTTCGAGGTAGCGTGTTGATGATAGGTCCTTTGTTGGCACGTTTTGGTAAGGCTGTTGTGGCGGAGCCTGGCGGTGATAAAATCGGTCGCCGTCGTTTGGATACCCATTTCCTGGGGTTCAAGTATTTGGGCGCCAAATTTGAGTTTAACGAGGCGCGCAATGTCTATGAGATTCAAGGCAGCAAACTGAAAGGCTGTTATATGCTTCTCGATGAAGCTTCCGTCACAGGCACTGCCAACATTATCATGGCATCTGTATTTGCCAAAGGTACAACAACTATATATAATGCAGCTTGCGAGCCCTACATCCAACAGCTTTGTCATATGCTCAACGCTATGGGCGCTAATATCAGTGGCATAGGAAGCAATCTGCTTACTATTGTAGGCACCAAAGGCTTGCATGGAGTGACGCATCAAATATTGCCCGATATGATTGAAGTCGGTTCGTTTATCGGAATGGCAGCGATGGTGGGCAATGGCATTCGCATCAAGGATGTTTCCCTCAAGAATCTCGGAATCATACCCGACGCGTTCAGACGATTGGGCGTGAAGATAAAAACTGATGGTGATGACCTCGTGATTCCTCACCAACCACACTATGTCATCGAGTCGTTTATCGACGGTTCTATCATGACTTTGGCCGATGCTCCGTGGCCCGGACTAACTCCCGACCTATTGTCGGTGCTTTTAGTTGTGGCAACACAGTCGCGTGGAAGTGTCCTCATCCATCAGAAAATGTTTGAAAGCCGCCTTTTCTTTGTTGATAAGCTTATTGACATGGGTGCTCAAATCATCCTTTGCGATCCTCATCGCGCAGTGGTCATAGGGCATGACCGAAAGAAACGTTTGCGTGGCGGTCGTATGACCAGTCCTGACATTCGCGCGGGTATAGCTTTGCTCATTGCTGCCTTGAGTGCCAACGGCCAGAGTCGCATTGATAATATTGCCCAGATAGACCGCGGCTATGAGGATATAGAAGGCCGACTCAATGCTCTTGGCGCATGTATCAAGCGAGTAAATAGCTGATATATATCCAAATTAGTACATGCTTTATTCCTATCAGCAATGATCAAGCAAGAAGAAGTTTTTCATATTGGCCGACTTGGCAAGCCCCATGGCATAAAAGGCGAACTGTCGTTCATGTTTAAGGACGATGTGTTTGACCGTGTAGATGCCGACTATCTTGTTGTTGAGGTGGATGGAATCCTTGTGCCTTTCTTCTTCGAAGAATACAGGTTTCGTACCGAAGAAACTGCTCTCGTCAAGTTCGAGGGCATTGATACCCAAGAACAGGCTCGTGAACTGACCAATTGCGAAGTGTTCTTCCCACGTAAATTGTTAGGTGAAAAGGAGGAAGAACTTTCGTTGACAGAATTTGTCGGCTATTCGTTGATGGATGAGGTAAATCATACTTTGGTGGGAGAAATAGAGGCTCTTGATGATTCAACGGCCAATCTGTTATTTGAAGTTGTTTCCCCCAAAGGGAAAGAAATACTTGTCCCGGCTACCCCTGAGATAATCAGGAGCATTGATAAGAAGAACAAAACCATTACCGTTTCACTGCCAGAAGGACTGCTCGATTTATAGACGATATGATTGACATTCAAAGTAAAACAACGATGAAGAAACAAATAGCCATTCTCGGTTCTACAGGAAGTATTGGCACGCAGGCATTAGATGTGATAAATGAACACAGCGATTTGTATGACGTTTACTGCCTTACAGCCAACAACCGTGTGAAAGAATTGGCTGAACAAGCGCGTCGGTTTCATCCGGCAGCTGTAGTTGTTGCCAATGAGGCGCATTACGATGAGCTGAAAGAGCTGTTGTCAGACGAACCTGATATTAAAGTGTATGCTGGCAAGAAAGCGCTCGATGAAATAGTTGAGGCAGAGCCCATTGACATGGTGTTGACTGCCATGGTGGGCTTTGCTGGTCTGTCGCCTACAGTTCACGCAATTAAGGCTCATAAGAAAATATGCCTTGCAAATAAAGAAACATTGGTGGTGGCAGGTGAATTGATTTGTCAACTTGCCAACGAATACCGTGTTCCCATCCTTCCCGTTGACAGTGAGCATTCCGCCATTTTCCAAAGCATTGTCGGCGAGGGCAATAATCCTATTGAAAAGATTCTGCTCACTTGCTCCGGAGGACCGTTCCGCACCTTTAGCCAAACTCAGATGGAAAAGGTGACTGCAGCCGATGCCTTGAAGCATCCTACATGGGACATGGGCGCAAAAATCACCATTGACTCGGCATCGCTCATGAACAAAGGTTTTGAGGTGATGGAGGCCAAATGGCTCTTTGGCGTTCCTGCTGACAAGATTCAGGTGCTTATTCATCCACAAAGCATTGTGCACAGTGCAGTCCAATTCTGCGATGGTTCTGTTAAGGCGCAATTAGGTGTACCAGATATGCGACTGCCTATACAATACGCATTTTCTTACCCTGACCGATTGCATCTTTCGGGTGAAAGGCTCGATCTTTTCAAACATCCGCTGGAGTTCTTTGAGCCTGACATGAAGAAATTCCGCTGTCTTGATTTGGCATTCAAGGCAATTCATCAGGGAGGAAACATGCCGTGCATCGTGAATGCCGCCAACGAGATTGTCAATGAGGCCTTCCGCCACGACCGTTGCTCATTCCCCCAGATGGCCGATATTATAGAGAAGACCATGATGCGTGCTACATTTGACAAGAATCCGACACTTGAAACATATTTCAACACCGATGCTGAGGCACGTCGCATAGCCAGCGAGTTGGTCCTTTCGGTATAATGACTTTTTGTTAATGATAATTATTTGATAAATATAATGGAAGTTTTTTTAATCAGACTGTTACAATTCATGTTGGCCATTTCCCTGTTGGTGTTGCTCCATGAGGGTGGTCACTTCTTTTTCTCCAAGCTATTCGGCGTGCGTGTAGAGAAATTCTATCTCTTCTTCGACCCTTGGTTCCATCTTTTCGAGTTCAAACCCAAGAATTCTGATACAGCCTATGGTGTTGGGTGGCTGCCTTTGGGCGGTTATTGCAAGATAGCGGGTATGATAGATGAGAGTTTCGATACCGAGCAAATGAAAAAGCCGCAACAACCATGGGAATTCCGTTCTAAACCGGCTTGGCAACGTCTGCTCATCATGATAGGTGGAGTTCTTGTCAATTTCCTTCTTGCCTTGTTCATCTATTCTATGGTGATGTATCATTGGGGTGATGAATATGTTGCAGTGAAAGATATGTCAATGGGATGGAAGTTCAATCAGACTGCCAAAAACATTGGATTCCAGGATCACGATATCCTTCTTGGTGCTGACGGAAAAACCTTTGAGCGTTACGATGTGGATGTGTTCCGACATATTGCTGATGCCAAAACCGTTCAGGTGAAACGCAACGGAAAACTACTGGACATCACTATGCCCGATGACCTCAGCCTTCTCACCATGTTACAAGAGCAACCGCAATTTTGTCGACCATTCGTTCCCGCAGAAATCGATAGTGTGATGCCCCAGACTCCGGCTGCACAACTGGGATTAAAGAAAGGTGACAAGATTCTTGCTATTAATGGGAAGCCTGTAGATTCTTGGAATGAGTTCACTGGTCAGATAGGTGTACTGCAAGACATGATGACCGATGCCAAGACACATCAAGACAGTATCAAGCTGCGAACCGTCTCACTTGTCTATTCGCATGCAGACAACGTAGATACAGCCCAAGTGGTACTCTCTCCAGAATTGCTTTTAGGCGTGGGCCAAACCACCATCTATACCTACTATAAACCAACGAAGCTCACCTACAGTTTCTTTGGTAGTTTTCCTGCAGGTATCAAATATGGATTGAATATCCTGCGTGGCTACGTGAACGACTTGAAGTATGTGGCAACGGCAGATGGAGCCAAGTCGTTAGGTGGATTTGGAGCCATAGGAAGTCTGTTCCCTCCTGTTTGGGATTGGATGATGTTTTGGCGTATGACAGCTTTTCTGAGTATCATTCTCGCTTTCATGAACATTCTGCCTATTCCGGCTCTCGATGGCGGGCATGTGCTCTTCCTGCTATATGAAATTATTACCGGGCGCAAACCAAGTGAGAATTTCATGATAAAAGCAGAATATGTAGGCTTCACCATTCTCATCCTACTGATGGTGGTGGCAAACCTAAATGACATCCTACGCTGGCTCGGATACATGTAACATTGTCTAATGTGTCCTTTCTTTATATGCAGCATTTGGTGCATATATAATGGCCTTGTCCAGCAAAGAAAAGGTATTAAGTGAAATCTGCATATAATTGGGGCGACCGAAATATCGAGTGTTATGCCAATAGGCAAAGAAGTGATAGCCGTTCTATAAGGCATGAAAAAAAATCTGCCAGATTCGGATTCCCGAGTCTGGCAGATGTTTTTACTGAGAATAAGAATCTTCCTGGATAATCTTAAATCGGAAGAATCTTTTCTTATTTCAGTTTCTCATATTTGTATTTGCTGGTGCAGCCAAGCTCCTCTTCGATGCGGATGAGCTGGTTGTACTTGGCCATACGGTCGGTGCGGCTGAGGGAACCAGTCTTAATCTGACCGCTGTTGGTGGCAACGGCGATGTCAGCAATGGTGGTGTCCTCTGTCTCGCCTGAACGGTGAGAAGTAACGGTGGTGTAGCCATGACGATGAGCCATTTCGATGGCGTCGAGGGTCTCGGTCAGTGAACCAATCTGGTTTACTTTGATGAGGATGCTGTTGGCAGCGCCCATCTTGATACCCTTCTCCAGGAACTTCACGTTGGTCACGAAGAGATCGTCGCCCACGAGCTGGCACTTGTTGCCAACCTTCTCTGTCAGTTTCACCCAGTTCTCCCAGTCGTTCTCATCGAGACCATCCTCGATAGAGTAGATTGGATACTTGTTGATGAGCTCCTCGAGATAAGCAATCTGCTCATCGGCAGAAAGTTTCTTGCCGTTTGGATCCTTCTTCTTGCCATTCTTCAGCTGACGGTAGTCGTAGAACCACTTGCCATCCTCGCAAACAGCGAACTCAGATGCAGCGCAGTCCATAGCAATGCGTACATCCTTACCCGGCTCATATCCAGCAGCCTTGATAGCTTCCATGATGGTGTCGAGAGCATCCTCAATGCCATTGAAGTTAGGGGCAAAACCACCCTCATCACCAACGGCTGTTGAAAGACCACGGGCTTTCAGCAACTTGGCTAGGTTGTGGAACACCTCAGCACCCATGCGAACAGCCTCCTTGATAGAGGTAGCGCCGACAGGACCAATCATGAACTCCTGGAAAGCGATGGGAGCGTCAGAGTGAGCACCACCGTTCACGATGTTCATCATAGGCAGAGGCATTGTGTAAGAGTTGCACCCACCAATATAACGATAGAGAGGAATGTTAAGAGCCTTGGCAGCAGCCTGTGCGGCAGCCAGAGAAACGCTCAGGATAGCATTGGCACCGAGCTTTGACTTGGTTGGTGTGCCGTCAAGTTCTAACATCTTCATGTCCAGTCCGCGCTGGTTGAACACACAGTCGCCCTTCAGTGCTGGAGCGATGATGTTGTTGACGTTCTCAACAGCCTTGAGCACGCCCTTGCCCAGATAGCGGCCTTTGTCACCGTCGCGAAGCTCCAGAGCCTCATTCTCACCGGTTGAGGCGCCCGATGGAACAGCAGCACGTCCCATCACACCGTTCTCCAAAGTTACTTCACATTCTACTGTTGGATTGCCACGCGAATCCAGAATCTCTCTTGCATGGATTTTCTCAATCTTCATAATTACCTTAAAATTTATTTGTCTAAAAAAAGTCGTAATCTTTAAAATCGAATGCAAAGTTACATCTAAATTGAAGATAATGAAAGTATTAAAGATTCTATTTGCTTGCTATTTAATTATTTTTAATACTCATAGCTGCAAATACAGCTTGATGCATACTCTTTTGTTCAATACACATTGCAAATAAAACAATTATATGGGATATGAATGTTTCCTTTGTGAATGATTTTGTCTGGAAACTGAAGGAAACGTCAGCGTAAACATCTGGCGAACTTAACATGACCTTGTGTTACATCAAAAACCAAGTTTTAACAAACAATGGCTTTATAGTTTACCCCCTCATATGACAGTATTCTCGTTGTGGAGGGTTTCTTGAGTTGCTAAGAAATGATTATCTGTCAATATATGTAAAAAATGTATCACTTTCTTTTTCTGAAACGTTCTATATAAGGAATTTGTTTTTTAAATAACAAGTAAATGTGTTTCATATGAGAAAAGATATTTTGTCATTGTTGTGCGCATGGCTGTTTACAATCGTAGTCAGTGCACAGAAACAGGTAACCATTGATGGCAGCATTCCAAAATTGCCTGATGGAACAGTCGTCCTCGTCAATAATTACGCCGTCTATGGCCATACAAAGGTGGATGAGGCGCTTGATAAGTGTGCCATTAAGAACGGAAAGTTCTCGTTGAAATTCACAATCAAGGAGCCACGCCAAGTCGTTGTTTGGGTGGAGCGGCCTCACAGCAACCGCCCGATTGTGGTGGTTCCTGGTGACAAAGTCACTATTAATGCCGACAAGCCTCATGTGCTATTCCAGGCAGATGTGGTGGGTGCCAAAATGGATGAAGCTTTTTCCAAGATACGGGAGCTTCCTTACAAGAAGGATCGTCCACAGAATGTCTCTCAGACCGACTATATGAAACAGTTGATTAAAGAGAATCGAAATACCTATTTCGGACCCTTGCTGGTGTATGCATGGTCAGGACACAGTCTTGGATATGGAGATTTCTACGATATGTTCCCCAAGAAGGTACAGAATTCATTCCATGGCCAAGCATTGAAAAAGAAAGTAGACGAGGAACGTGCTGAGAATGCAAAACTGAATGACCCAACTCTCAAAGCCAAAGCTGCAGCACTGAAACGGGAAACACCCAAATACGACCAACCTGAGAATGTCGTGGATGCTATCGTTGCGCAGTATCCTGGTAAGGTAGTGTTTGTTGATTTTTGGGCAACATGGTGCGGTCCGTGCCGCAATGCCATGAAGACAATTCAACCATTAGAGGAATGGATGTCGGAGAATGATATCGTTCGTGTCTATCTTTCTGCTCCAACGAGCGACCCCAAGAAGTGGGAACTGATGATTCCCGAAATTGGTGGTAACCAGTATTTCCTGAATGAAGCAGAGTGGAAAGCCATCGGGCAGCGTTATGGTTTCTCTGGTATTCCCTATTATCGTGTCTATAACAAGCAGGGCGAATGTACGTTCAGTCATATAGGTTATCCGGGCAACGATAAGATGAAAGAGGAGTTTGAGAATGCACTTGAGAGTCAGCCTGGCAAAGTGGTTGTCAAGGGAACGGCCAAGGGCTTGGATGGGGCGTCGATGGAAATCTATACCATGGGATTGTTTGAACGTGCCAAGTTAATTGAAAAGACCACGATAGAAAACGGTTGTTATAAAATTGTGTTCGATGCACAGGAGCAAGGTCTGTATCTTCTGCAAAACAAGCGGTATACTGCGCATTTTGTGGCAAGCCCAGGTGAGGTGATAGTGATGAATGGACCAAGAATAGTGAAACCTGGCAAAGACCAAAAACTGATGAAGGCTGGTACTGACAGCTTGTGGACTGTCTACAACGCTGTCAGAGTTAAGATCTACAACAAACATAAAGCGTTGATGGATGAGGTGGAAGCCCATCCGGAAAAAGAGTTTGAACTGAAATCGTCGCCAGAATATATCCAGTATCTAGACGAGATAGCGGCATGGGAAAAGGAACATAGCAAGAGTGCCCTTCAGTTTATTCACGATAATAGGGATAATATCTTCAGTGTGGCGTGTTTCTCATATCACAAAAATATGATAGACAATCCACAAGCCGTATACGATGGGTTGTCTGAGAGTGTGAGGATGTCGACCTATGGGCAAGCGTTCAAGACATATCTGGACAATAATTTCGTGGGAAAGGAAATGCCCGATTTCACCTTGCCTGATGCCAAGGGTAAGATGCATTCGATGAGGAAGTTGCTCAAGGGTAACGACTATCTGATTGTTGATTTCTGGGCGAGCTGGTGCAAACCCTGTCGTCGGGGACTGCCATTCATGAAAGACTACGCTAAGAAATACAAGAAAAAGAAGGTTGCCATGCTTAATGTCTCCATCGACAAGAATAGAGAGGATTGGTTGAAGGCAAACAAGGAGGAAAAACTGCCGTGGACTTCTGTCTGGGACAATCAGGGCATTGCCAAAAGCAAGTTTGGAGTGCAGGCCATTCCGTCGGTATGGTTGGTTGACAAGAACGGCCGTGTGATATTTTCTCACAAGTGGGGCGACAGCATTGGCATGTGCCTACGTGAGTTGTTTGGCTCGGAATAGGCTTTTTGTTAAACATATAGCATTTGATTCAATTCCCTTGATTGCATGTTGTCAGAATAAACAAGGCATGCTTTCAGGGGATGTTTTGTATTGAAATCTTACAAATTGGTAGGTACATTTTGGGGGAATACGAGTCAAATAGATAATCATTATCATGTCTTGAAAGCGATAAAACAATATGAGTAATAAGAAAGTATTGATTCTGAATGGTCCAAACCTGAACTTGTTAGGTGTACGTGAACCGGACATCTACGGTACTTCTTCGTTTGACGATTATCTGTCTCAGTTGCGTGGCATGTTCCCTGATGTGGAACTGACCTATTTCCAAAGCAATGTTGAAGGAGAATTGATTAACAAGATGCAAGAGGTGGGGTTCAGTTACGATGGTATTGTGCTGAACGCTGGCGGATATACCCATACCAGTGTGGCCTTGCACGATTGCATTCTCTCGCTGAAGTGTCCTGTGGTGGAAGTACACATCAGTAACGTTCACCAACGTGAAGGGTACCGCCATCACTCTTTCATCAGCAGTGCATGCAAGGGTATTATCTGTGGATTCGGATTAGACAGCTATAGGCTGGCTGTGATGGCTTTGACAAAATGAATAGCGATTTAGAGGATTATATCCTTTCGCATATAGATGCTGAGGGCGACTACCTCTATCGTCTCTATCGTGCCACGAACATCCATTTGTTGCGCGGACGTATGGCAAGTGGCCATTTACAAGGCCGTTTACTCAAGATGTTGGTGCGGATGATACGTCCCAAAAACATTCTTGAGGTGGGTACTTTTAGCGGCTATAGTGCCATCTGCATGGCTGAAGGATTGGAGGAGGGCGGCAAGGTGTATACCTACGAAGTCAACGATGAGATGGAGGATTTCACCCGACCATGGATAGAAGGCTCGGCTGTGGCCGACAAAATAGAGTTTATCATTGGTGACGCTATCGTGGAGGCACCCAAACTGGGCATTGAATTCGACATGGCTTTTATTGATGGTGACAAACGCACTTATTTGGAGACATACGAGATGGTGCTTCGCTTGCTGCGTCCTGGTGGATTTATCCTTGCCGACAACACCCTTTGGGACGGGCATGTGCTTGAAATTCCCCGTTCTGCCGACCGCCAGACACAAGGGATTGAGGATTTTAACGACTATGTTGCACGCGATGAACGTGTTGAAAAAGTCATCTTGCCGTTGCGTGATGGCTTGTCTTTGATTCGTAAATGTTCATCTGCTGATTCATAACATGAGAAAACACAAACAATGATGATTGCAATCAATAAGGAAACACTTCATGGCTTGTTGGCTCTCTGCCTGATGTTGCTGCTGTGTGTAGCATCGAATGCACAAGGGTTGAGAGAACGTCAGGGTGGTGTTTATTACGCCTATCATGCACCTGAATTTATATCTACTGACGTACCTCAGGGCTACCATCCCTTCTACATATCCCATTATGGTCGTCACGGCTCGCGCTGGTTGCCTTCAGACAGCCGTTATGAGTGGGTGAATGCTCAGTTTGCTGACAGCAAAAACCTCACTATAGCAGGGAAACGACTGAAGAAAAAACTGCAACGGGTGTGGAAGAATGCCCGTGGCAACGGTGGAAAACTCACTCCGCTTGGTGCCGAGCAGCATCGTGGAATAGCCAGACGAATGTATAGTCATTATTCAGAGGTGTTTGCTTCGGGCAAAGCTGTCGATGCACGCAGCAGTGTCTATGACCGTTGTGCCAAGAGCATGCAGGTTTTTTGCAAGGAACTGAGGGAACAAACCGGCAAATCGGCATCGATGTCTACCTCTTTCACTCTAACCACCGACTCGGCTGATATGGCTTGGATTGCCTACACTTCTCCAGAATTGAAATTGCTGGAGGCAAGAACGAAGCCTCAAGGCCGCATGACAGGTGAGCGTCTTGCTGCAATGTTGTTTAAAGACACTTCGAAAGTAGGGGATGTTGACAAACTGTTATCGGAAATTCATACCATCGCTTCCGACATGCAGGATATTCCACTAGATATTCGTTTCGATGAAGAGCTCATCGAAGACGAATGCCAAAGCATTTACAATCAAAATAACCTGCGTATGTGGACATGCAACGGACTCAGTCCTGCCAATTATGGCATACCAGCCCGTTCGGCCATTAGTTTGTGGCGCCGTATAGTAAGCGATGCCGATGCTGCCATTTCACAAGGCGACATCGCTGCCCACCTTCGATTTGGACACGACACAAATCTCTATCGTTTATTGTCGCTGATGGGTGCCGGGTCGCTGAGCGATGAGCAGCCTGACCACATGGACGAGGTGCTGCCCATGGCCGCCAACCTCCAACTTGTCTTTTATACCAATGGTGAGGACGTGCTGGTGAAAGTGCTTCATAATGAGCAAGAAGTGATGTTGATTCCGGGTTTTACAAGTGTCTTTATGCGATGGGACGACATGAAGAAATATGTGGACAGCCGTATCGGCTACTTTGAGAATTTGCGTCGCGTGGAAGCCATTAACACAATGGTGGGTACCGACTATGCGGTCACAAAGACTGTTGGCCGTTACGGTAAAGGTTCCGAGGAACATGGGCAGACTATTCCCGCTGTACAAGTGCCCAATGGAATGAATTCGTGGACCCCACAGACAAGAGATACTGAGCGTAAATGCGTGGCTCCTTATTATTATGGCGACACCCGTTTGCAGGGTTTCCGAAATAGCCACTGGATAGTTGGAGGCTGTACGCAAGACTATGGTACGTTCACTCTCATGCCGCTCATGGACAGTCTGCGATTGAAACCTGAGGAGCGAGGTTCGCGTTTCAGCCACACCCACGAGGTTTCCCACCCCGATTACTACAGTGTTGTTCTTCCCGACGAGCATCTGAAGGCGGAGATGACCGGTCTTAGCCATAGTGCCATGTTCCGTTTCACCTTTAGCAAAAGTGGTCGCGCCTATATCGTTGTGAATCCCAATAGCGATGAGAACCAAGGCTTTGTTGCTGTCGACAGCATCCACCGTCGCATATATGGATACAATCCCGTTCATCGCATCTATCAAGGTTGGGGCGAGGCGGCAGGATTCAATGGTTGGTTTGTCGTGGAGTTCAATCAGCCCTTTGCTCAATGCTGTGTGAGCGACACCGTGGCGTGGGTGGCATTCGATGTCAGCCAACGGCAGAGTATAATGGCACGTGCCGGCAGTAGTTTCATCGGTTACGACGGCGCAGTCGGCAACATTCAAGCAGAGATGCCCCATTGGCAGTTTGAACGCGCCCGTCGTTGTGCCCTCGAGGCATGGCAGCAGAAACTTCACCGCATAGAAGTGGAGCCCACTGTTGGTGATAGCCTGTCTGTGAGCAAACGGTCGCAGTTCGATGGAGCCCTCTATCGTACAGCCATTTTGCCGCGCACATTCAGCGATTGCGATGGTCGTTACCCCTCTTTTGCCGGTGGCAGCAAAGTGATGCAGTTGCCACAAACCTTCCCGCAACGACATGCCTATATGGATTTCTCCATGTGGGACACCTACCGTGCGCTCCATCCCCTCAACATTCTCATCGAGCCTGCTGCCGGCGACATGATGGCCAGCCTGGTGCGTATGTACCAAGAGGGCGGTTGGCTCCCCATATTCCCCTGCTGGAACAGCTATACGGCAGCCATGATAGGCGACCACAGCATAGCAGCCCTTGCCGATGCCATGGTCAAAAACACACCCCACTTCGACGAGCAGAAAGCCTATGAAGCCATGCGCAAGAATGCCTTTGTCTGTCCCGCTACCTTCGAGGAATACCAGAACGGCATGGGGCGCCGTGCCTTGGACAGCTATTTGCACTACGGGTATATACCGATGGAAGACAGCGTGATGGAGGCTTTCCATACTCATGAGCAAGTGAGCCGTACGTTGGAATATGCCTATGATGATTTCGCGTTGGCACAAGTGGCTTTGAAGTTGGGCCGCACCGCTGACTATCTGTCGCTGATGAAGCGCGCCGCCAATTGGCGAAACGCCATCAACCCCATCACCCATTGGGCCGATGGCCGTTATCGTGACGGCCGATGGCTCTTCAATACCGATCAGGAGCACCGCGTGTCTTTCATCACAGAGGGTGCCACCTGTCACTACACTTGGTATGTGCCTCACGATCCGTATGGGCTCATGCAGCTCATGGGAGGAGCACATCGCTATGTGTCTCGGCTCGACTCTTTGTTCACGCAAGGGCTCTATTGGCATGGTAACGAACCTTGTCATCAAGTTGCCTATATGTTCAACTATGCCGGTGAACCTTGGCGCACGCAACAGTGGGTAAGCCATATCCTCGCCACAGAATATCTTGATGCACCCGGTGGACTCAGTGGCAACGACGATGCCGGACAGTTGTCGGCATGGTATGTGTTCTCCTCTCTTGGGTTCTATCCCGTTTGCCCCGCCACTCCCTATTACCTCATTGGTGCTCCTACCTTCCCTAAGGCACGCATTGGGCGGTTTGTCATCGAGGCGGCGAATGTTTCCCCTGCCAACCATTTCATTCAAAGTGCCACGTGGAATGGCCAACCTTACACGCGCAACTATATCACCCACCAGATGATTCTTCAGGGCGGTACGCTTCGGTTTGTCATGGGTCCAAGTCCCAACTACCAATGGGGGAACCAGCGTGATGACTGTCCTCCTGATGTGATGAAACTGCAGCCCACATTATAAAGAGCAATTGGCCGTACGTGCTGTGTGTGAAGGGCGGCACGAATGTGCCTATGCTCTATGCTGTGAGTGGTTGTTTCACCAAAATCATCACTAGTCTCGACGACACTGTCAACCGCTTGTCCGTGGGAGAGAAGGATGAATTCTACGACAATCTCGGTCAGCAGCTAGGCGGATAAGTGTCAAGGACAGGCATCACCAACTGCCGTTGTCGAAACAGAATTGTAAAGAATAATCTGTTTTTGAACCTCTCTGAGACTGGATTGTTCGCCAATTTGTTGGTGGAGGGGCGGAAAAAGAGTGAATTTTGAGTGCTTTTCTGCAAATAGTTGAGTTCTAACGTCTTACGCGGAAAGGTACTCTTTGCTAGGTTGAAAATTGTGTTGCTTTTCGACAAAAACCCATCTGTTGCCCTTCAAAAGATATGGTTTTGCCTCATGAAAAGTAATCTTTCGTTGTGTAAAAGATGACTTATTGCAGTCCAAAACCTTATCTTTTGCACGATGAAAGATAATCAATCATCATCCAAAGTCTCAAGAACGTGGTTGTGACAGATGATTTTTGTTCGCTTTCTTTTACAAAACCATTGTTTCTTTTTCTAGTTTGTTCATTCCGACAAACATGAAAATGGACTTTTCTGTTCGGTATTTTCACAATTTTCAAAGTCTGTGTAAATTCTTCCGATGGGCGTTCTTGTGCGTTGCTTGGTGCTCATCATGGAAGGAATCATCTTGTTTCTTCATTGCCTTTTCGTTTCGTTTGTGGGTTGTTTCTGTCTTTTTCTGAGGACAAATGCTAATTCTTAGTTTATGTGCTGAAAGCAGAATCGTACTGTTTCTGTCTTTTTTCTGAGGACAAACGCCAATAAATGAAACAGTGTTGATGCAATCCAAGATTTTTTTGCTATCTTTGTGCCTGAAAAGATGCTCATTCCTCTCATAAAGGTTTGGCCCATCTGTCAAGTTTAGCCATCATCAAACGAATGGGATTATCTGATTTGTTTTTACAATTTTAATTGCGTTAGTAAAAGTATGAAACTAATAAAGGGTGTATTCAAAGAGCAGTTGGATTTGCAGTTTGCGCCAGTCATCAAGGCTGGTTTCCCCAGTCCTGCGGAGGATTATCTCAACGACAGTCTCGATTTCAATCGTGATTTAATCAGGCATCCCGAGGCAACTTTCTATGGTCAAGTGGAAGGCGACAGCATGATTGATGCTGGCATTTGTGATGGCGACATTGCCGTGATAGACCGTTCCTTAGAACCTGAACACGGGGATGTGGTGGTGGGTTATGTGGACAAGGAGTTTACTGTGAAATTTCTTGACATGACTCATCAGCATGAAGGGTGGATAGAGCTGAAGCCGGCTAACAAACACTTCCGTCCTATCCGCATTGACCAAGATTCAGATTTCAAGGTTTGGGGCGTGGTGGTTTACACCATCAAGAAATGGAAATAACATGATGTACGGCATCGTTGATTGTGACAATTGCTATGTGAGCTGCGAGAGGGTGTTCCGACCTGACTTAGAGGGCAAGGTGGTTGTGGTTCTTTCGAACAACGACGGCTGTGTGGTGGCCCGCAGCAATGAGGCGAAGGCGCTTGGAATCAAGGAGGGTACACCTTATTTCCAACTTGCACAGCTGTTCCCTCATCAAAAGATAGCCGTGTTCAGCAGCAATTACGAACTCTACGGCGAACTGACAGCCCGCGTGGTGAGCATCATCAGCAAAGAGGCACCCGGCTTTTTCCGCTATTCCATCGACGAATGTTTCGTCTATCTTGACGGCATGGAGCATCTCAACCTGCAGAAGTGGGGCGAGCATCTGCACCATCGCATCAAGCAGGAGGTGGGCATGCCCGTGTCGATAGGTCTGGCGCCGAACAAGACACTGGCCAAGATTGCTTCCCGACTGGCCAAGAAATACACCGCCTACAAGCATTGCTGCATGATAGACAATGACGAAAAGCGCGTGGCGGCACTGAAATGGCTGCCTATAGAAGACGTTTGGGGCATTGGCAGGAGATATGCCGCCAGACTGCAGGCCTTGGGCTGCCGGACTGCCTACGACCTGGCAGTGCATCACAAGGACTGGGTGAGGGCAACCTTCAACAACATCAATATCGTGAGAACCTGGCAGGAACTGAATGGTGAAGACTGCGTGCCCAATGAGGAGTTGGCCAAGAAGAAGAGCATCTGTACTAGCAGGAGCTTCAACGGGATGGTAGGCGACTTCGAGACGTTGCGAACACACGTGTCCAACTATGCAAGCAAATGCGCTGAGAAATTGCGGAAACAAGGCACTGTGGCCTCCATCGTGGGGGTGTTTGTCAACACCAATGCCTTCAGGGAAGATCTGGCACAGTATTGGAACTCACAAGAAACACGGCTCATCACACCGTCGAATTCCACCACACTCATAGTCCAAGCGGCCACAGAGGTACTTAGAAGCATCTTCAAACCAGGCTATCTGTACAAGAAAGCCGGAGTCATTGTCATGGGCATCTCGCCCAATTCGCCCCTCCAGCAAGACTTGTTCGACATCAATGCGGAACAAATAGAGAAGTACAAGCGACTGGATGCCGTGGTGGATAGAATCAACCGACTGAACGGGAGTGAGACGGTTGTGATAGGAAGCCGGCAGTATACGCAGAAGGATGGCAAGGGGAAGGCAGAGGTTTTTGCCAATGCCATCAAGCACGATTTCAAAAGCAAGAACCCCACCACCCGTTGGTGCGACATCATCCGGCTGAAATAGGGTTGTATCAAGTGGCAGGCAGCTGAACAACCCACATGGTTTTGCAGAAGGTTCTTGCGAAACGGAATCGTGTAAAATAGTTAAAAAAGATGGTTTTCTGTCTTGTGTTTTTGCACGTTTGCATATGTTTTCGTATCTTTGCCGTGAAATAGTTGCAATATGCATGTAGTTGGCAACGGTGCGCTTGTGTCGCACAAATTCATCAACATCAAAGAGTTTGACCACTTCGCTCTTTGATTTGTAGGTAAGAGGCATGGTTGATGTCTCTGCTATCATTATTATCCCTGTTTTTTTCATGAAGGCAACGGCATTCAAGTGCTTGGCCATTCATGTGTCAACAACCGATAATCACTCATTTATTAACTTAAATAATTCAATATCAAAAGATGGAAATACCATTTGCAGAAGCGTGGAAAATCAAGATGGTTGAACCGCTGCGTAAGAGCACTCGCGAAGAAAGAGAACAGTGGCTTAAGGAAGCCCACTACAATGTGTTTATGTTGAAGGCCGAGCAGGTGTATATCGACTGCCTGACCGATTCGGGTACTGGTGCCATGAGCGACCGCCAATGGTCGGCCATGATGCTTGGCGACGAGAGCTATGCAGGCGCCACTTCGTTCTATAAGTTCCAGGAGGTGGTGCAGCGCATCTTCGGTTTCGAGTATGTCATTCCTACACATCAGGGACGTGCTGCCGAAAACGTGCTGTTCTCCTATTTGGTGAAAGAGGGTAATGTGGTGCCTGGCAATGCCCATTTCGACACCACCAAGGGTCACATTGAGGCTCGCAAGGCCCATGCCATCGACGTAACCATCGATGAGGCAAAGAACACCCAGCTGGAAATACCGTTCAAAGGTAATGTGTCGCTGGAGAAATTGGAGAAGGTGCTGAAGGAGAATCCCGGCAATGTGCCGTTTATGGTGCTCACCGTGACCAACAACACGGTGGGCGGACAGCCCGTCTCGATGAAGAATATCCGCGAGACCTGCGAGCTCTGCCACAAGTATGGCGTGCCCGTGGTGATGGACTCGGCCCGCTTCGCTGAGAACAGCTACTTCATCAAGAAGCGTGAAGAGGGGTATGCCGATAAGACCATCAAGGAAATTGCCCGTGAAATGTATTCGTATGTAGACGCTATGACCATGTCGGCCAAGAAAGACGGACTGGTGAATATGGGCGGTTTCATCGCCACCAATAAGAAGGAATGGTATGAGGGCGCCAAGCTCTTCTGTATTCCTTACGAGGGCTTCCTCACCTATGGAGGACTGAATGGCCGCGACCTGAACGCTTTGGCCGTTGGACTTGATGAGAACACCGAGTACGATATGCTGGAGACACGTATCCACCAAGTGGAGTATCTGGCCAAGAAACTCGATGAGTATGGCATTCCTTACCAGCGTCCAGTGGGCGGACATGCCCTGTTTATCGATGCCGAC
Source organism: uncultured Prevotellaceae bacterium (assembly GCA_902783165.1). GTDB lineage: Bacteria > Bacteroidota > Bacteroidia > Bacteroidales > Bacteroidaceae > Prevotella. Next base: position 13,240 of record CACZPU010000024.1, on the reverse strand, counting down.
AAGGTGCTCTGCAATGTGCCGAAGGAGGAATTCCCTGCACAGACTTTGACTTGCGAACTCTATCTCGAGGCCGGTATCCGTGGCTGCGAGATTGGCTATATCCTTGCCGATCGTGACCCGGAAACCCGCGAGAACCGATTCGGCGGTCTCGACTTGCTGCGCTTGTGTATCGCCCGTCGTGTTTACACAGACAACCACATGAACGTGATTGCTGCTGCGTTGAAGAACGTCTACGACCGTCGCAACGAGATTACACGTGGTGTGGCCATCGAATGGGAAGCCCCGCTCATGCGCCATTTCACCGTACAACTGAAGCGACTGGGATAAGACAAGCTTCTGCAAATCGGAACAAACAACAAAAGGTTGGCAAGTGGGCTGCTGTATGGAGCCCCTTGCCAACCCTTTTCATCTTTTCTGCATTCGTGTTCTATCTCAAATCATCATCTCTTTCCGCCAAAGTGACCTTTGCGCTGACCAGACTGGCTGTTGCCCGTCGACTGGCTGTTGGTGCTGCGGTTCGTGGGTGCAGGACTGGTCTTTGGCGCGGTCATGTTGCGCTGTGTGGAAGAGTTGGTGTTCCGCCAGGTGGCGTTGTTGGACGAAGGCCTGCTGCTGGTGGGAGGATTGGTCTTCACACCAGAGTGGTTCTTGGTGGCCACCGGTGGAGTGGGCGGAACCGGCTGCACGTTATGCCAAGTTGGCTTTGGCTTGCCCGTCATGGCTGGATGCACATTCATGGGCTTGTTGAATTCGCGGTTGGCATAGTAGCTGGCCTTTCCAATGTTGTGGCCGCCCCTGTAGTCGTTCAGTCCTATCGGCCTGTACTCCACATAGAAGCGTGTGCGGTCGCGATACATGCCGTAGATGCGGTATGTGAACATGTTGTTGCTCCAGTAGAGTGGACGGTAGAAATACTGTGTGTCCTGATAGGTCTCATACTGATAAACTGTGAGCACAAAGCGCAGGTCGCTGTTGCGGCGTGCCCATGCCGTTCCGTACAAATCGTCGCGCACAGCCACAGTGAGCAGGTAGTCGAGGTTGATCTCATACACCGCATCATACTGTGCGTTGCTCAGACGCAGTTCATACGCCATCTTGTCGGTCAGGAACAGTGCCTCGGTGCGTGCCTGGCTGTATGTAATTGCCTTGGCGGAGGTGACTATCGTCATCATCATGGCCATCATCATCATGAACTTCTTCATAGCTGTATGTGTTAAAAAGTTTGACTTGTGTTGATTCTACTCTCGGCGGCCGATGCCGCAGGAAGGTGCATGACAAGCATGCGCTGTTTCCTTTTTCTACTGCAAAGAAACAAAGAAAATTCCACACAGCCAAAGGTTTTTCCCTAAACTATGCAAGGAAAAACCCTAAATGATGTGAAAGAAATGTATGAGTGCCGTCTTGCTTCCCCAGGCCGATTCCGGCAGAAAGTGCTTGCCTTGTCTAAGACAATCGTAGTCTGGAACACGGCTCTGAGGCTTTCTGACGGACGTCTTTTCACGTTAATTTGCATTAATTAGGTATGATTTTCGTGAAAAGGGTTTCGTATATGCGAATAAATTGCTAATTTTGCACGCAATAAATTTTAAAGTAGTTATGGCATCATTTGTTGCAGACAAGATTGTTATGGACGGTCTGACATTCGACGACGTCCTTTTGATTCCCGCTTATTCAGAGGTATTGCCCAAGACGGTAGAGTTGAAAACCAAGTTTTCCCGTAACATCGGGCTGAACATACCATTCGTCACTGCGGCCATGGACACGGTGACAGAGAGCAAAATGGCCATTGCCATAGCTCGCGAAGGTGGCATTGGAGTGATTCATAAGAACATGTCGATAGAGGCGCAAGCCCGTGAGGTGGCCATTGTGAAGCGTGCCGAGAACGGAATGATTTACGATCCTGTAACCATCAAGCGCGGTTGTACCGTGGCAGAGGCGCTCGCCATGATGGCAGAATACCATATCGGAGGCATCCCCGTGGTGGACGACGGAAACCATCTGGTGGGTATTGTGACCAATCGCGACCTGCGTTTCGAGCGTCGCTTGGACATCAAGATTGATGATGTGATGACTAGCGAGAACCTTGTCACCACGCATCAGCAGACCGATTTGGCCGCCGCTGCACAAATCTTGCAGGAGAACAAGATAGAGAAACTGCCTGTGGTTGACAAAGACAACCATTTGGTGGGATTGATTACATACAAGGATATCACCAAAGCAAAGGACAAGCCGATGGCATGCAAGGACGACAAAGGTCGTCTGCGTGTGGCCGCAGGCGTGGGTGTTACAGTGGACACACTGCAACGCATGCAGGCTTTGGTCGACGCAGGTGCCGATGCCATCGTGATAGATACAGCCCACGGACATTCCAAGGGCGTGATTGAAAAGCTCGTGGAGGCAAAGGCCTCGTTCCCGAATATAGACATTGTAGTGGGCAATGTGGCTACAGGCGAGGCTGCCAGAATGCTGGTGGAGAACGGTGCCGACAGCGTGAAGGTGGGCATTGGCCCGGGTTCTATCTGCACCACTCGTGTGGTGGCTGGTGTGGCTGTGCCACAACTCTCGGCCATTTACGATGTCTACAGTGCACTGAAAGATACCAATGTGCCACTCATCGCCGACGGCGGTCTGCGCTATTCTGGCGACATAGTGAAAGCACTTGCTGCAGGTGGCTCATGCGTGATGATGGGTTCGCTGGTGGCAGGAACAGAGGAAAGCCCGGGCGACACCATCATCTACAACGGAAGGAAATTCAAGAGCTACCGCGGAATGGGTTCGCTCGAAGCCATGGAACAAGGGTCGAAGGACCGCTATTTCCAGGCCGACACAAAGGATGTGAAGAAACTCGTTCCGGAAGGTATTGCCGGACGCGTGCCTTACAAGGGAACCGTACAGGAGGTTATCTACCAGATGATGGGCGGACTCCGCTCGGGTATGGGCTATTGCGGAGCTTCTTCCATTGAGGCCCTCCATGATGCCAAGTTCACACGTATCACCAACGCCGGTGTGAACGAGAGCCATCCGCACGATATCACGATAACCAGCGAGGCTCCCAACTATTCGAGACCAAACGATTAATTGTAATAACAATAATTGGCATAATTAGTAATGAGAAGAAGAGTAATTATTGCGCTCCTTGCACTGATTGCACAAAACGTGGTCTTTGCACAGAAGGCAAACGACGACCGCGTTATCATGAAGATTAATGGCAAACCAGTGATGCGCTCAGAGTTTGAATATTCTTACAACAAGAATAATTCCGAGGGAGTCATTGATAAGAAAACGGTGGAGGAATATGTTGATCTTTTCATCAATTACAAGCTGAAGGTGGAGGCAGCCCTCGATGCAAAACTCGACACCATGAAATCGTTCAACGATGAGTTCACCACTTATCGCGACCAACAGATTGTACCGTCGTTTGCCACCGATGAGGCAATGCTCGCTGAAGCCCAGAAGGTTTACGACAACACCAAACAGGCAATAGGCCCGAAAGGACTGATTATGCCAGCTCATATCTTGCTGAGGCTGAAGCAGAATGCCAGTAAGGAGGAGGAGAATGCTGCCCGTACACGCATCGACTCCATCTATCAGGCTTTGCTGGGTGGGGCCGATTTCGCCGAGATGGCAAAGAAGTTTTCACAAGACCCAGGCACAGCCCAACAAGGCGGACAGCTGCCTTGGATTGGCCCCGGACAGACAGTGAAGGAGTTTGAGGACGCTGCCTATGCCTTGCAAAAGGGCGAGATGAGCAAACCGGTGCAGTCGGCTTTCGGTTTCCATATCTTATTGATGAAAGACCGTAAGCAGCTTGAGCCATTTGAGGAACTGAAGGGTGACATCATGAAATTCCTCGAGGAGCGAAATGCCCGCGAACAAGTGGCTGAGCGTGCGATTGACGACATGGTGGCCAAAAGTAACGGCAAACTGACACGTGCGCAGATATTGCAGCAGCGTTCCGACGAAATGTCGGCAAAGGACACAGATTTGAAGTATCTGATTCGCGAATATCACGACGGACTGCTGCTCTACGAAATCAGCAATCGCACGGTGTGGGACAAGGCTGCCAAAGACGATGCTGCCCTGGCTGCCTATTTCAAGAACCACAAGAAAAAATACGCTTGGGACGAACCTCGCTATAAGGGAATGGCCTATCATGTGAAAGACAAGAAGGATGTGAAGGCCGTGAAGAAGAGCGTGAAAGGACTTGCCTTCGACAAATGGGCCGACCGCTTGCGCACGACATTCAACAACGATTCTGTGATTCGTATCCGCGTGGAAAAAGGTATTTTCAAGAAAGGCGACAATGCCTTGATAGACAAGATGGTGTTCAAGAAAGACACCACCGTGGCAGAAACAAAAGGCTATCCCATTGACGCCGTGTATGGAAAGCTGCTGAAGAAAGGACCGGAGGAGTTCGAGGATGTACGCGCCCTCGTTACAGCAGACTATCAGGAGGAGTTGGAGAAGATTTGGGTGGAAGAGCTGCGTCGGCGCTATCCCGTTGAGGTATACAAGGATGTGCTCTCCACAGTAAACAAACATTAGTTTTATAATTGAGAAAGAATAGATGAAATACGCTGGAAAGATTATGGCTGCTTTTGCCATTGCTTCGGGAATGGCATTGGGGCTGAATGCGAATAATGTGAAGCGCTTTGTGGGAAACAATTCTCGCCAGGTGACTGCTGCCGATACGGTGAAAAAAGTGGCCGACTACTATCCTGAGTCCTCTGTGGTCGATGAGGTGATTTGGGTGGTTGGCGATGAAGCCATTCTCAAGTCTGATGTGGAGGCTATGCGCCTGCAGGCAGATGCGGAGAATATCCATTTCAATGGCGACCCTGATTGCACTATCCCCGAACAGATTGCCGTTCAGAAACTATTCTTGCACCAGGCCGCTATCGACAGTATCGAAGTGACTGAGGCGGAGATTTCCCAGGCTGTCGACCAGCAGATAAACTATTGGATACAGATTATTGGAAGCAGGGAGAAACTGGAGGAATACCGCAAGAAGTCCATCCTGCAGATGCGCCAAGAGATGCACGACGATTTTCGCGACCGTCAGATGATAGAGAAAACCAGGGCCAAACTGGTGGAAAACATCACTGTGTCGCCAGCCGATGTGCGAAACTATTTCAAGGATTTGCCTTCCGACAGCATTCCTTTCGTACCTACAGAAGTGGAAGTGCAGATTATTACGCGCACACCAAAGATTTCCGCAGAGGAAATCACTAGAGTGAAGGACGAGCTCCGCTCCTATACCGATCGTGTCAACCGTGGCGAAACGTCTTTCTCTATGCTTGCACGACTCTATTCGGAGGACCCTGGAACGGCTCGTCAAGGTGGTGAACTTGACTATACCGGTCGTGGCATGCTCGACCCGGCATTTGCCAATGTGGCATTCAACCTTACCGACCCGAAGAAGATTTCCAAGATTGTAGAGACGGAGTTTGGCTATCACATCATTCAGTTGATAGACAAGCGTGGTGATAAAATCAAATGCCGCCATATCTTGCTCAAGCCGAAAGTGTCTGATGAGGCCATCGACCAGGGCAAGGCCCGGCTGGACTCTATCGCCGATGATATACGCGCCGGCAAATTCTCCTTCAGTGAGGCCGCTTCTTATATATCAGACGACAAGGACACACGCAACAACCGCGGTCTTATGGCAAATGTCTCAGACGAAGGTCGTACATCGAAATTCCGCATGCAGGACCTTCCCACCGAAGTTGCCCGTGTGGTTGATACGCTGAAGGTTGGACAGGTTTCGCGTTCGTTCCAGATGGTGAACTCCAAGGGAAAGACTGTTTGTGCCATTGTTTTGCTGAAGAGCAGGGTGGAAGGTCATCGTGCCACGATTACAGAAGATTTCCAGACAATGAAGAATGTGGTGCTTGCCAAGCGCCGCGAGGCATTCATCAAGGAATGGGTGCAGAACAAGCTGAAAAGCACTTATGTTCGTGTGAACGACCGGTACAAGGATTGTAAATTTGAATATCAAGGTTGGATTAAATGAGCACCGGCAGTTTGACAAGTAAGTATGTCTGCGGGCATAGAATCATTATTCTGATGGTTTTATGCCTGTTTGGCCTATGCTTGGCTTCCTCAAGACAAGCACCGGGAAAGAAGCGCCCACGGAAGAAAACCGACGAGCGCGTCTATCTGGTACATGCCGATAAACTCACTTACGACCAATACGGCCGCAATCGTGACGCCCAGGTGCTCAACGGAAAAGTGCATTTCCGCCACAAGGGAGCCACGCTGACATGCGACAGCGCTTATTTCTTCGAAGCGTCCAATTCGTTTGAGGCGTTCGGTCATGTGCGCATGCGACAGGGCGACACCATCACGCTGACCAGTGAGTACGCGTTCTACGACGGAAACGACCAAATGGCGCATGCACGACGCAATGTGGTGCTCACCCACCGGCAGACGAAATTGTACACGGACAGTCTCGACTTCGACCGCCTTTACAACATGGGCTATTTCTTTGAAGGCGGAAAGATGGTCGACAAGAAGAATGTGCTCACGAGCGATTGGGGCGAATACTACACAGACACACACGAGGCGGTATTCAATTACAATGTGCATCTGAAGAATCCGAAATTCTTGTTGACCACAGACACACTTCACTATAACACCCGCTCCGCATTGGCACACATTGTCGGTCCGTCGAAGATAACTTCGGGCGAGAGTGTCATCAACACCTCGGAGGGCTACTACGACACCAATAAGGAGCAGGCGCAGCTCTTTGGGCGCAGCACTTTGGTGAACAAACAGAAGAAACTCACCGGCGACAGCCTGTATTACGATGAGAAACGCGGCATCAGTGAGGGATTCCGAAACGTGGTGTATGAGGACACTGAAAACAAGAACAAACTCTATTGCGACCGATTCTGGTATAACGAGAAAACAGGTGAGGCCTATGCCACACAACGTGCTAAGCTGGTGGACTACTCGCAGAAGGATACACTCTATATGCATGCCGACACCCTGAAAATGTATACTTACGACATGGACACCGATTCCACATGGCGCACCATCCATTGTTTCAACAAAGTGAGGGCCTATCGTGTGGATATGCAGGCGGTATGTGATTCGCTCGTGTACAATACCAAGGACTCGCTGATGACCATGTATAAAGACCCTATCACATGGAATGTCAATAGGCAGTTGCTGGGCGAAGTAATCAAGGTGTATATGGCCGATTCTACTATCAGCCGCGCTCATGTCATCGGACAGGCCATGTCCATTGAGCAGGTCGACGACAAGGAGCATTTCAACCAGCTCTCTTCCAAAGAAATGCTCGCCTATTTCGTGGATGGGGAGATTTCGCGCAGTGAGGCGCAGGGCAATGTTGTGTCGGCCTACTATTTTGAAGACGACAAGGACAGTTCGCTCATATCGATGAACTACATTGAGACTGCGGAGATGAAGATGTTTCTCAAGCAGCGCAAGCTGCAGCGATTGTGGGCGCCGAAGTCTGACGGAGTGTCCTATCCCATCACCCAGATTCCTCCCAACAGGTTTAAGTTACCCGGATTTGCCTGGTTCGACTATATCCGTCCAGTCGACAAGGATGATATCTTTGTTTGGCGGGGCAAGGATAAAGGCAAGGAGATAAAGCCAATCAACCGTCATCAAGCTCCGTTGCAGAAGCTCTCCGAACTGAAAGAAACTCCACCAACTCCTTCGCCATGAGTCTTTTCCGTGCAAGGCGTCCCCGACAATTCAGTCATCAGTATCGGTATGCCAAAGAGCATCGCACGATTATCCGTGATGATGAACGGCGAAAGTCTGTTGGTCGTCTCTTCTGGATGAATGTCTTTTTGTTGGCGCTCATCCTCTTTGTGTTGTTTGCGATGCTGTTCTTGAGATAGAGCGCACCATTATTCAGATTTCTTAATATTTAAATTACAGCTACTGTGAGTGATATAATCCAACTTCTTCCCGACAGCGTGGCCAATCAAATAGCTGCAGGCGAGGTTATTCAGCGCCCTGCCAGTGTCCTCAAGGAACTGGTGGAGAATGCAGTGGATGCCAGTGCCCGCAACATCAATGTCATCGTGGTGGATGCCGGACGCACTTCCATTCAGGTGATAGACGATGGGATGGGTATGTCTGAAACCGACGCACGTCTTGCTTTTGAGCGTCACGCCACATCCAAGATTCGCAAGGCCGACGATCTTTTTGCCTTGCGCACCATGGGCTTCCGGGGTGAAGCATTGGCAAGTATTGCTGCGGTGGCACAGGTGGAACTGAAGACACGGAGGGAAGACGATGAGGTTGGTACGCATCTGTCCATCTCAGGCAGTCGTGTGTTGTTACAGGAGCCAGTGGCTTGTCCAGTGGGTAGCAATTTCTCTGTTGAGAACCTTTTCTTCAATGTCCCAGCCCGTAGGAAATTTCTCAAGTCGAATTCCACCGAACTGAACAATATGCTCGCCGCTTTCGAGCGCATCGTTTTGGTCAATCCTCAAATCAACTTCACTTTCCATAGCAACGAGGTGGAGGTGTTCGACCTGCGTACCGGCAGCTATCGCCAACGCATTATCGATGTGTTTGGAAAGAAAATCAATCAAGATCTACTGCCGGTGGAGGTGGAAACCACTGTCTGTAGGATTCATGGCTTTGTTGGTAAGCCCGAATCGGCACGCAAAAAGGGTGTCCATCAGTTTTTCTTTGTCAACGGACGCTACATGAAGCACCCTTATTTCCATAAGGCTGTGATGAGCGCTTTCGACAGATTGGTGCCAACAGGCGACCAAATCCCTTATTTTATTTATATTAATGTGGAGCCCGGTGATATTGATGTGAATATCCATCCCACCAAAACCGAGATAAAATTTGAGAACGAGCAGGCCATCTGGCAGATACTGGCGGCTGCCGTCAAGGAAGCCGTGGGGAAATTCAACGAAGTGCCGCCCATCGATTTCGATACCGTCGGTCGGCCAGACATTCCCCCGTTCGGCCAGCAAGGACCAGGTGTGCCCATGCCTGAAGTGAGCGGCGACCCGCAATACAATCCGTTCAAGCAAGACTATCTGCACCATTCCTCACAACATGTGCCACGCGATTGGGAATCGTTGTATCGCGGACTGGAACAAAAGGTCGACCAGCAGGCTCAGCAACCTGAGCTTTTCGATTCTTTCGAGACAAAAGAGGAGAGTGGGGCAGACATCATTGCCGAGAAGTCGCCTGTCCACTATCAGTATAAAGGTTGCTATATCATGACAGCTGTCAAGTCTGGACTGATGGTTATCGATCAGCATCGCGCCCACATGAGGGTACTCTATGAGAAATATCTTCAGCAGAAATCAGCAGGTACAGGCACGTCGCAGAAGATGCTCTTCCCCGAAGTTGTACAGTTTCCACCCTCTGAAGTGGTGTTCCTTCAGCGCGCCATGTCACAATTGGAGAGCTTCGGCTTCGAACTGTCCGATTTGGGCGGTGGCAGCTATGCTATCAATAGCGTGCCGGCAGGCATCGACGGCATCAATATGGTGAACCTGTTGAAGGAGATGGTGGGTTCTTTGGCCGACGAGACTACTGGGCATGGCGATATCGCCCATCGGTTGGCGCTGTGTATGGCCCGCCAGGCAGCCATTCCCTATGGTCAGGTTTTGGGAAACGATGAGATGGAGAACATTGTCAACCAGCTTTTCTCTTGTTCAAACGTAAACTATACTCCCGACGGTAAACTCGTCTTGAACATTCTACCACAACGTGAAATAGATGGTCTACTTGGTTGATATATAGACTTTTTAATTACAAATTGTTGATTATTCTTATTTTTTTTGCCTCGAAATGAAAAAAATCTCAAAAATAGTGATACAATCAAAAAAATATTATTAACTTTGCACCAATAATTTGTATTTTGCAGGAAGTAGAAATTTCAAAAATTAATTAAGTATAATAAAATCATGAAGAAATTATTATTCGTATTAGCATTCGTAGGTTTTACCATGTCTACCATGGCGCAGGATGAAATTCCTGAAATGAAACATAGTGTTGCAACGAATCCTTTCTGGAGCAATTGGTTCCTCCAGGCAGGTGTTCAGTGGGGTGCTTTCTATACTGGTGAGGAGCATGGCGACCACCTCTCAAAGAACCCCTTCAAGGGATTCCGTTCTAGCCCTGAGTTGGCAATCGGTATTGGCAAGTGGTTCGTGCCCGAACTCGGTGCTCGTTTGAAGTTCAGCGGTATCTGGGGACGCACTGTCGATGTTGATGAGACAAAGAAGACCAACAAGTTCTGGAATATCCACCTGCAGCCATTGTTCAATGTGAGCAACATTCTCTATGGCTATAATCCAAACCGTACATGGAATTTCATTCCTTTCGCAGGTCTTGGAGTATCTCGTTCTTGCTCCGTTAACCTCTACACTGTAGGTTTCAGCGTGGGTGTGCTCAACACATTCAGAGTATCCGACCGTACACAGGTTCATTTCGAACTTGGTTGGAACCGTCATGAGCCAGACTTCGATGGCGCTCACAAGTATTATTCTGTGAACGATGGTCCACGCGGATGGGACAGCCACGACAATATGCTCTATGCAGAACTTGGTCTTACATTCAACCTTGGTAGAGCCGGATGGGACAAAGTGCCTGATGTAAACGCTCTCAAGCAGCTCAATCAGAGCCAGCTCGATGCGCTCAACGCACAACTTGCCGACGCTAACTCTACTATCAACAACCTGCGCGATGAACTGGCTAAGAAGCCAACAGTCATCGAGAAGCCAGCTGAGATTATCACCAAGTCTGTGAAGGACTTCATCACTACTCCAATCTCTGTGTTCTTCAACCTCAACAAGACCGAGATTGCTGTGCTCAAAGACCTTGTTAACGTGAAGGCTCTTGCTAAGTTCGCTATCGAGAACAATCGCAAAATCCTCGTTACTGGTTATGCTGATAGCGCTACAGGTACTCCAGAGCGCAACCAGTGGTTGTCTGAAAAGCGTGCTGAGCGTGTGAAGAACGAACTCATCGAGATGGGTGTGAAGCCAGAGAACATCACAACTACTCACTACGGTGGTGTCGAGATTCTTACTCCAGTTGACTTCAACCGTCGTGCAACAGTTCAGATTACAGAAGAAGAATAATCGTGACTATTTTCATAAAAAAATCCGCATTCTGCTTTCAGAGTGCGGATTTTTTTGTATTTTTGCAACATATTATTGCCAACAAGGTATTTATATATTTAGTTTTTACGTCAGGATTAACAACCAACAGGTAAATAGATATGATTTGGAATGAGAGTATGGAGTGCATGGATCGCGAGCAAATGCGCGAAATCCAGAGTATCAGACTGCGTAAGATGGCCGATTATGTTTATCATAACACGCCGTTCTATCGCAAGCGTTTTCAGGAAATGGGTTTGGAACCCGGCGATATCCGTGACATCGACGATATCGTAAAGTTACCGTTTACCAACAAACTAGACCTCAGAGACAATTATCCATTCGGATTGGCGGCTGTTCCCATGAGCCAGATTGTGCGCATTCATGCATCGTCAGGAACAACAGGAAAGCCCGTTGTCGTTCTCTACACGCGTAAAGATCTTGCCATGTGGGCAGAGAGCATTTCAAGAGCTTTTACTGCTTATGGAGCTACGAAAGATGATATCTTCCAGGTTTCTTATGGCTACGGACTCTTCACCGGAGGTCTTGGCGCACACGATGGTGCCACCAATATAGGTGCCAGTGTAATACCAATTTCTTCGGGAAACACACAGAAGCAAATCACACTGATGCACGATTTCGGAGCATCCGTACTCTGCTGCACACCATCCTATGCCATGTTCCTTGGCGAAGCACTGCAGGAATGCGGATGGCCTCGCGATGAGTTCAAGCTCCGCATAGGGTGTTTTGGCGCTGAGCCTTGGACAGAAAGCATGAGAAAGAAACTCCAGGATACCCTTCAAATCAAAGCCTACGACCTCTATGGCTTGAGCGAGGTGGCCGGGCCTGGCGTCGGTTTTGAATGCGAATGCCAGCACGGCACCCATCTTAACGAAGATTATTTCTATCCCGAGATACTCGATCCCAATACAGGCGAACCGCTGCCCGAAGGAACCGTGGGAGAGCTTACATTCACTCATCTCACCAAAGAAGGCATGCCGCTGCTGCGCTACCGCACCCACGACCTCACAGCATTGCACTATGAGAAATGTTCTTGTGGGCGCACCTTGGTGCGCATGGACCGCATTTTAGGCCGTTGCGACGACATGCTCATCATCCGCGGCGTCAATGTGTTCCCGTCGCAGATAGAGGCAGTCATTCTCAGTCTGCCGGAGTTTGAGCCGCATTTCGTCCTCACTGTCGACCGAGTGAATAACACCGACACCACAGAACTGAAGGTAGAAGTGAAAGAAGATTTCTTCACAGACGAAATGGGACAGCTTGTGGGCTTGCAGAGAAAGCTGGAGGCAGAGTTGCGCAGTGTTATCGGATTGGGCTTCAAGGTGCGCCTTGTGGAGCCGAAAAGCATCGAGCGGAGCACAGGCAAGGCCAAGCGTGTGTTCGACAATCGTGTACTTTAGTCTATTTGTCACTTCCTAAACATCTTAATCAATATCAACAATGAAAGCAAAGCAATTATCCATTTTCTTAGAGAATAAGAGCGGACGCCTCACTGAGGTGACCGAAGTGCTTGGTGGCGCAGGCATCAACCTCTCTGCCTTAAGCATTGCCGACAACAGCGATTTTGGCATACTGCGCTGCATTGTCTCCGACCCCGATGAAGCCTATCGTGTGCTGAAGGCAGCTGGGTTTGCTGTGAAAATCACCGATGTCATCGGTTTCTCCTGTCCCAATACAAGCGGCTCGCTGGCCTTGGTGCTGCGTTATCTGTCGGATGCCGGCGTGTTCATCGAGTATATGTACAGCTTCGCCAACGGAGATGTTGCCAACATCGTGATTCGTCCAACCGACCTTGACGCCTGCGACCGTATTCTCGAGGAGCGCAAAGTCGATTTGATGGCAGCAAGCGACCTCTATCGACTCTAAATCGCTCATGGCAGAAAAGTCTGTCCGAAAAGAGCTTTTGAGAGCATTAGTATTCAAAAAGTCAGGGCATATTGCGTAAATATGCCACTTTTTTTGAAAAAAACATCTTAAATGTTTGGTGGAATCGAAAAAATGCCGTACCTTTGCAACGCTTTTCAAAACAAGGGCGTTTAGCTCAGCTGGTTTAGAGCATCTGCCTTACAAGCAGAGGGTCGGCGGTTCGAATCCGTCAACGC
>CACZPU010000023.1 GCA_902783165.1 uncultured Prevotellaceae bacterium | reverse complement strand
TCAGCAAGCGACGAACCTACGGCCGCGTTATAGACATTTTAAGCATGAATCTTCCGGTTATTATGAGCAAGGTACTCAACAAGTAGAGCTGTTTCCCTTCGATCCTAATACAGCAGATAGTACACAACTTCTTAAATTAGGTTTGAGGCCTTGGCAAGTACGTAATATATATAAGTATAGAAGCAAGGGAGGCATTTATCGGAAACCTTCCGATTTCGCTCGACTTTATGGGCTTACTGTTAAACAGTACAGGATGTTGGAACCATATATCCGTATTTCTTCCGACTATCTTCCTGCGTCGACATTGATAGGTGAGCAGGCGCAGTCTCATGCCTCTGATGACAATTGTCATCAAGACTCCATGCGTTATCCTGTCAAGTTGAAAAAAGGTGAAACGATTGTCTTAAATCAAGCAGATACTAGTGAGTTAAAGAAAGTTCCAGGAATAGGAAGTGCTTATGCTCGTGCCATTCTGCGATATGGCAATCGGTTAGGTGGGTATGTAAGTACAACCCAGTTGTTGGAGATTGATGGTTTCCCTGAGAGTGCTTTGCCTTATTTCGTGTTGGGAAAAAGTGAGGTCAGGAAAATGAATGTTAACAAATTGTCTTTGAATCAGCTTCGTAATCATCCATACATTGGATTCTATCGTGCAAAGGCAATTGTTGATTATCGTCGCCTTCATGGAAATCTGAAAAGTCTTAATGAATTGAGTTTGTCGCCTGATTTCAGCGATGACATTATTAAGAAGTTATTGCCTTATGTAGACTATTAATGGCATTTTTCCTTTCCTTGGGGAGTGAATGACTAATTGTGAACATTTATTTTGGTTTATTTATACTGTTTTATTTGTAGGATTGTGTGTTTTGTTGATATCATAAGTGAGGCATGTTGAAAACGATTCTGTTCTCTCTGTTGTTCCTTCTTTGTAACAACGCTGAAAGTAGGGACTCTTTGACTACACAAGTTGTAGTGAAACAGGAGTCTGCATATATACAGCCTGACACACAAAAAACGATTCACCGAATAGAAGCAGAATTCCTTCCTGCTGCTATCTTGCATACCAATGATTATTTGACAGGGGGCAACTCTGAGCACAGAACAATGAATCATGCTAATACTTTCAGACTGAAATACGCACTCATGCAGCCAAGTTCTTCAAAGCAAGCACGTATATATGGTAATCCATATCAAGGTATTGGCGCAGCTTATCATGAGTTTAACCACCAGACAGGTAACCCATTTTCTCTTTATTTGTTTCAAGGAGCACAGCTGGCCCGTTTGTCCAAGAACATGAAACTGAACTACGAGTGGAATTTCGGACTTACATTCGGATGGAAACCCTATGATAAGGTGAACAACCCTGATAATCATATCATTGGTTCAAAAGTGACTGCCTATATGGACTTGGATGTTTATCTTTGTTGGCAGTTTTCGGAGATTATGGACCTGAATGTGGGTGTACAGGTGAGTCATTTCTCTAATGGAAACACTAAGTTGCCCAATTCCGGATTGAATGTATTAGGTGTGAAGATGGGACTTGCCTGCTATTTCAATCGCAGTGAAGACTTCCGGGAGAAACGAATAGAGCCTAAAACACCTTTTGCAAAACATATCAGCTACGATCTTGTGGTCTTTGGGGCATGGCGTTCCAAGGGACTTATTGACATGGGAGCCGATGGGACGGATATCATTCCCGGTTCTGCAGGCGTGGCGGGTTTTAGTTTCAGTCCCACTTGGAATTTCAGTCATAAGTTGAATGTATCCATGGCTCTTGACGGAATATATGACCATAGTGCAAATTTGACCATAAGCAAGGAATATTTGCGTCTTGAAAAATATGAAGACCGTATAAGATGTACGGAAACACCTGCAGCGTATAGGCAGATGATGCTAGGGCTGTCAGCACGTTCTGAGTTTGTGATGCCTTATTTCTCAATCAATGCCGGTGTGGGGCATAGTGTTTATGGCCATGGGGACATGAAGGGGTTTTATCAGATTCTTGCTTTAAAAGTGAATGTATGGCGTCATGCCTATCTTCATATCGGTTACAGTTTGCACGATTTCAAGATTCCCAATCATCTGATGTTGGGCATAGGATACCGTTTCGGCAGCAAAAGAAACATTTGATATCGGCAAATCGGTAGTTTTTTCGTGCGAATTGTTTGATTTTTGTTATTTTTCTTGCCCGATTCGTTTTAAATTCGTATATTTGCGCCTTGATTGTTGAAAGGTATAATAAGTAAATGAATATGTCAGTTAATCATTCAATAGTAGGTATAAAAATTAGGCGAATCAGAGAGACCAAAGGTCTCTCTGTTGAAGATATTGCAGAACGTAGTGGATTGTCTATAGAGCAGATCAACTCGATTGAGAACGATCAAAATCTGCCCTCGTTAGGACCGCTGATTAAGGTTGCCCGAGCATTGGGTGTAAGACTTGGTACGTTTATGGACGATAATGATCAGTTGGGGCCGGTGATTTGCAGAGCTGAGGAGCGAGAAAAGAATAGCAGTATCAGTTTTTCTAACGGGGCAACCGATTCGCGCAAGCACATGGAGTATCATCCGTTGGCACAGCAGAAAGCAGGACGTCACATGGAACCATTTGTAATAGACATTCATCCTGATGAGAACAAGAATTTCCAGTTGTCTGCTCATGAGGGGGAAGAGTTTATTTATGTGATGGATGGTGAAGTGGAAGTGGAATATGGCAAGGAAAAGTATCTGTTGAAAAAGAATGACAGTATCTTTTATGATTCCATCGTGAAGCATCATGTGCATGGCGTTCCCGGCAAAAGTGCAAAGATATTGGCTGTGGTGTATATTCCCTTCTGATGTAGTATCGTAGTACCTATTAGACAACAAGTCAATGGAAATTCAAAAATTATCTGAACGAACTTTGGGCGAATGGCTCGAATATTGGGCAGAGCGAACTCCCGACAAAGAGTATATCGTATACTCCGATCGTGACCTCAGATTCACATGGAAAGGATTCAATCAACGGGTGGACAACCTGGCAAAAGGACTTCTGGCCATTGGAGTGCGGAAAGGAAGCAACGTGGGCATTTGGGCAACAAATGTTCCCGACTGGCTGACATTCCTCTATGCCACGGCAAAAATTGGAGCTGTTCTTGTCACGGTGAATACCAACTATAAACAAAGTGAGCTGGAATATCTTTGTGAGAATTCGGATATGCATACCCTTTGTATTACCGATGGAACATGGGAATGCGACTATATTGATATGACCTACAAGATGTTGCCTGAGCTGAAGGTATCAGAGCGGGGACACCTTAGCAGCAAACGGTTCCCCCATATGAAAAACGTGGTTTATATCGGTATGGAGAAATATCGTGGAATGTACAATACGGCAGAACTGTTGTTGTTGGGACAGAACATCGATGACGACATGCTTGCTGACGCAAAGGCTAATGTAAGCTGTCACGATGTGGTGAATATGCAATACACTTCTGGTACAACAGGGTTTCCCAAAGGTGTGATGCTTTCACACTATAACATTTCAAACGATGGCTTCTTTACAGGTGAGAATATGGGATTCACCAGTGAAGATAAACTGTGCGTTTGCGTGCCGTTGTTCCATTGTTTTGGTGTGGTGCTAGCTACGATGAATTGCCTCACACATGGCTGTACTCAAGTGATGGTGGAGAAATTCGATCCGTTGGTGGTGCTTGCCAGCATCCATAAGGAAAGGTGTACCGCTCTTTATGGTGTTCCTACGATGTTTATAGCCGAGCTCAACCACCCCATGTTCTCCATGTTCGATATGAGCAGTCTTCGCACGGGTATTATGGCGGGTTCTTTGTGTCCTGTAGAATTAATGAAACAGGTTTCGGAGAAGATGTTCATGACTATTACAAGCGTATACGGACTTACCGAGAGCTCTCCAGGGATGACACAGACTTGTCTTGATGATTCTTTCGAGCAGCGATGCACTACTGTTGGGCGTGATTTCCCGTTTGTAGAAGTAAGGGTGATTGATCCCGAAACTGGTGAAGAGTGTCCAGTTGGTGTTCAAGGTGAGATGTGCTGTAGGGGATTTAACGTGATGAAAGGTTACTATAAGAATCCAGAAGCAACGGCAGAGGTAATCGACCGTGAGGGCTTTCTGCATTCTGGCGACTTAGGTGTAAAAGACGAGAACGGCTATTATAGAATCACAGGGCGTATAAAAGACATGATTATCCGTGGAGGCGAAAATGTATACCCAAGAGAAATAGAAGAATTCCTTTATCATATGCCTGGCATAAAAGACGTTCAGGTGGCAGCCGTCCCCTCTCAGAAATATGGAGAAGAGGTTGGTGCCTTCATCATTCTTCAAGAAGGTGTGAAGATGGCGCCCGAGGATGTCAGAGAGTTCTGCCGTGGCAAGATTGCAAGATATAAAACACCGAAATACGTATTCTTTATCGATGAATTCCCATTGACGGGCTCCGGTAAAATACAGAAATACAAACTCAAGGAAATGAGCCTCGAACTGTGCAAAGAAATGGGGATTGAGGTTGTGTAGAATATAACTTAAAATTTGCTTTTTCCTCTTATAATTGTCCTGCTTCAACCTGCAGGACAATTCGTTCTGTAAGTCTGTCAATGCCTTCTGCATCGTATTTTTTTGTAAGACTTGCACCAAAGGCCCATGCGAAAGCCTGCCATATACCTGCTCGTACCGGTCCCAAGAATGCTTGAATCAGTTCGTAACTAGAACTGTTACATTCGCGGTAAACGAGTTTAATGAGCAGCTTTCCTTGGGAATAAGTCAGCTTTTTCATTCGAGGAGTATATTGTTTTTTGATGCTGGCTTCAACGAGTTTCATGTGCTCATCTCTTGCTCGCTTGTCAGGAAGAGTTTGTAAGAAGTCACCTGTTTCTATGATTATATGATTCACTTCTTTTGCAATGGGAAGCACTTTCTTCACATTGTATACCAATCGATTGTATGCTTGCCGCTGCCTTGCGCTACTGAATTGTGCTTGTGGGAACACATATATTTTGTTCAGTTCTACATATTGTATGCTGTCTCCTTCATAATCCACCTTGCTCACTTTAACCATCGGCACGAACGTGGGATTGTCCATGTCAACCTTTCTGTCCTCTGGTTTGACATGTGCTGCTCGTTCATTTTGTGCCAGCAAACAGCAAGGCAATGATAGAAATATGAAAAGAAGAAACTGTTTCATTATTGCAAAAGTAGAGATATTTTCTCGTTTAAGCCGCATTTGTGTTATATTATTAAGGATAATTCATATTTTTTCGCTTCAAAAAAGAATAGAGTTTCTCTGAATATTTACTTTGATGTTGTAACGAGAAAGATTATTAATCGTTGAGTAGTAATTGATGTTTTGCTATATAATCCCACATGAAAGAGTGTGATTTTGCATAGATGTGGTCGCCTATTGTTTAGGGTGTAAAAAGAAAGAGAACGGGAATTATCCAAGCTCCCGTTCTCTTTTCTATAGAATAATTATAATTTGATATTATTCTAGAGGCATCATGGTAACTTCTACCTTGTTGCCAGCCTTCAGGAACTCTTTCATGAATTGGCAAATTCCTTCTGGAGTTTGAGCCTCGATAGTCTTCTTGTAGTCGGTGTGGAAGTCAAGGCCGAATTTGCGATAAGTTGTGATGATGCCACTCCAATAGTCATTGGTCTTGGCAGCATCGTCTGCGTTCTTAAGCATATATTCCTTCACCTTTGTGAGCATATCTGCATCGCAACTCTTTGTAAGGTTGTTCACTTCTTCGTCCATAATCTTCAGTGCAACATCTGCCATCTCTGGCTTCATTGGACACTGAGCCTGAATCATGGCCAGTTTCTCGTCCTCACCACGTTGGAACTGCCCACTTGCTCCCACAGAGTAAGCTGCTCCAGCATCCTCGCGGATTTTCTTTAGATAAATCATGCTTAGCACCTGTCCAGCGATGCTTGCGCGAACACTGTTCTGCAGGTTATGCTCCATATCTTTGTTGGTCCAAATCATTACAGCCAAGGCAGTTGGAGTTTCCATCTTGCGCTTGAAGTTATTCTTTACATTTCCCTTCACAATATCTGCAAGTTTGTGACCCTTCTTAATCTCACCTTTCACAGGCAAAGAACCAAGATAGCGTGCGATAAGTGGGCGGATTTCATTTTCTTCGAAGTTACCGATAATGGTGAATGTGTATCCGTCAACATAGGTAAAACGCTCCTTTGCAATTTGAAGGATACGATCGAGATTCACTTTCTTGAGGTCCTTCAGCTCCATCGGTTTCATCCACTTGTTGTGGTTGTAGAGTGTAGCTGTTAGTGAGTCGGAGAAAGCTTGTTGAGGATCCAGTGCTCTGTTCTTCAATTGTAACTCCAAACCATTCATTAGGTTGTCGAACATTTTCTGGTCTTTTTTTACGTTGTTGAAATAGAGCCAGATGAGCTGGAACATAGTCTCCATGTCCTTTGGAGTGGAACTTCCTGAAACAACTTGCTTACGGTCGGTTAGCTGAATGCTGGCATTGGCAATCTTTCCTGCAAGTGCTTTCTGGAGTTCAGTGCAGGAGAAGTTGCCAAGACCGCATGTTTCAATAGCACTATTGAACATGCCAATGTTAACCATATCTTTCTCTCCATAGAGCGAAGAACCTCCATCGCTGCTACCAGCGAGTGAAACTTGGTCTTTCTTGAAGTCGGTTTTCTTCAGAACCACCTTCACTCCATTGCTCAGTGTAAGTGTCTTATAGTCGAACTTGTCGCTGTTCTTGGTTTCGATAATGGCACCTGGCTTGGGCAATTCAGTCATCAGTGGCTCATCCTTGACATTGTCCACATAGGCTGTAAGCTTTTCTGCACGTGCTTCGTCGATAGCTTTTTTCAAAGAAACTTCTGTGGGATAGGTATTGCCTTCTTTCTCGTTGAGCATTGTCAATACCACCATGTTCTTATCTGCTTCAGGAACCAATTCCTTCATATACTGGTTGATAACATCCAGAGGAATGTTCGGGATAAGCTGTTTCATCAGCATATACTCGTCGTCTAACGATGGGATGGGTGATTTCGACAAATAGTTCTCGACATATTCGTTCACGAACTGTCCATTTGTACGCTTGTCTTTGTTGCTGTACATTTTGTCGAGAGAACTCTCAAAGTTGGACTTGAAACGCTGATATTCTGTGGCGGTAAATCCAAACTCGGCGGCACGGCGCGCTTCTTTCAAGGCTGCCGCGAGGGATGCTTCGAGTTTACCCTCTTTAGGTACGGCGCCTACAGAGAAGGCATCCATAGTCTTGGAGAAGATATATGTTCCATCAGAAGCCTCAGCACCAACATAAGGGCAGTCTGGTTGTTGTGCGTATTCAGCCATACGTTGGTTGAGCATGCTCATAGCACTGTTCTTGATGTAGTTGTTTAGAATATAGGCAACGGTGTTCTTTAATGAATCAGGGAACACTTCGTGCTTGAACAACACTTGGGCCACATTGGTTTTCTGCTCTTTGTCTTTTTCTATAACATAGATGGGCGTGTCATTGTCTGGTACCAATTCGTCAACAACAGGAGCGGGATTTTCTGGCATCTTAATGCCACCAAACATCTCCTTGATTTTGTTCTCAATATAGTTAACATCCACATCACCTACAACTATGATAGCTTGATTGTCAGGACGATACCATTTTTCATAGTAGTCGCGCAGGGTTTGTGGCTTGAAATTGTCAACAATCTCCATCAATCCGATAGGCATACGTTGTCCGTACTTGCTGTTGGGATAGAGCTTTGGAAGGCTGCGCTCCATCATTCGCTGTTGTGCGCTTGAACGCATACGCCATTCTTCATGGATAACTCCGCGCTCTTTGTCAATCTCTTCTGGGTCAAGAATCAGTCCGTCTGCCCAGTCGTGCAGAATCAGCAGACAACTATCTTGTATGCTTTTACGTGTGGTTGGAACATTCGAAATATTATAAACAGTGCGGTCAATGCTGGTGTAAGCATTCAAATCGCCTCCAAACTGTACACCGATGCTCTCACAATAGCGAATCACACCATTTCCGGGGAAATTGTTGGTACCATTGAAACACATGTGCTCTAGGAAGTGTGCCAAGCCACGCTGGTCGTCATTTTCTTGAATAGATCCCACGCGCTGAGCGATATAGAACTCTGCACGGTTTTCGGGCCAGTTGTTGTAACGGATGTAGTAAGTCAGTCCGTTGTCGAGTTTTCCAATTTTCACATCCTTGTCAACAGGAAGTGGTGGCATTGTCATTTGAGCCACAGCATTGCCCGTAAAAGCAAGCAATGCAATGATTAAAAGATGTTTGATTTTCATAAATTAAATATTGAATTTTCGTACAAATATACGCCAATCATGAATTAAAGGGGAATATGAAAGATAACATTTAATTTTTTTTAAACTTATCATTGCGAAATAAGGCAATTCTTAAACATGTTTCATCATTATTAAATGAAACATTGCTTAAGAAATCCTTTTATTAATAATATCTCTCGTCAGATGAAATTCTCTCCATATTTAAGTTGCACCTCATTGATGTATTTGCGGATGAGTGCTGACGAATCTCCTTTTTTGCAAATGAGTAATACTTTGTCTGTTTCTGCTACAATATAACCATCAAGTCCATTAATCACGCCTAAGTGATCTTTTGGTAGTTTGATAATGTTTCCCGTACAGTCTTCTGTGATGACATTCGAACCGATGATAACATTATCGTTATCGCTCTTTCGCATTCCTTCGTAGATGGAATGCCACATGCCCAAATCGGCCCATCCAAAATTGCATTTCATGATGTAAACGTCTTGATTGTTTTCAAGAAGTCCTCTGTCTATGGATATATTTGGATATAAGGGGAAATTTTCTTCTATGAATAATAACTCGTCTTTCAGCGTAATTTGTTTTGCGACGTCATCGATTTTACGCAAAATGGCAGGGAATATTCTGTGCATACATAACCGCATGTTTTTTACGTTTGCAATGTAAATACCGGTATTCCAATAAAACTCACCACTGTCAATAAACATTTGTGCAAACTGGCGGTCGGGCTTCTCGGTCACGGATTTCACCTTGTAAATATATCCGTCTCTTACAGGTTCGCCGATTTGGATGTATCCATAGCCTGGTTCAGGCCTTGTAGGCAGCACACCTAAGGTAAGTATCTGGTCTTTTTCTGATACTAAATCCAATCCGGCAACGACATCCTCTTGAAACAAGTCTTCCCTTATCACAGTCTGGTCGCTTGGAATCACCATCATGCGAGCATTCTCGTTTCGGTGGTAAATTCGGTAGGTTGCCCATGCCACACTAGGAGCTGTGTTGCGATGGATAGGTTCGCTCAGCACATTCTCGCTTGGGATTTCCGGCAACTGTTCCAACACATAGTGGGCATAGACATGATTAGTGCTCACATATATGTTCTCTATGGGTATGATTTGGCTTACCCGGTCGAAAGTAGCTTGTAGAAGAGTTCTTCCTGTTGAAAAGAAATCCAAAAACTGTTTGGGATGTTTTTCACGGCTACATGGCCAAAGTCTTCTACCTTTTCCGCCAGCTAAGATAACACAATAGTTGTCGTTGTTTTTATTAATCATAGATGAGATGTATAGATTTACGGCACTAAGATAAACAAATAAGATGAGACAAACAAGTATTTTTACTTTTTTTCAACAAAAACAACATAAAACGGAAATCTTATGGTTTCATATTTTGTTGTTTCGGGAAAAATGAGTACCTTTGCCCTATATCATTTTTGCGGCAGTCTGAAAAAGAATATGCTAAAGTTCTGTTTTGTATGCCGATAATAAAGAGAGAACAGCCATGGGAAGGATTACACAAGAGAATTTTAACGACTTGTATGTTGACAGCATTGAGGTGCAGCAGATTGACAAGTTCGTTTGCGCGGAGATGTCGCGCCAGATTCATCGTTACATAAAGGGTATGTCAGGCAGGAAGTGCATTATGGAAAAGTTTGAAGAAAAACTATCCGGCCTTACCGTTGCCGAAAAGGAAGAAGCTATAGCCAGATATATAGATTTAAATAGGAAAGCTATCAGAGGGTTGGACTTTAAGTTAGTTTTGGCACGTGCAATTGCCAATTATTGTGACACCTTCGACTACATGCTTCACCTTGTGAACAACAAACAGAAAATGGAATATTACCTGAACCGCATCTATGATAAATACATTCAATACCATGAGGTGATAGAAGTGGATGGTAAGTTTGGTATTCGTGACCATAAGGGCAACATTCTTCTTAAACCTCAGTATGATTTCATACGCACGTGCTATGTTTATGTGGATGATTTGGTGATGATGCCCATCATAGCCCAGAAGAACGGAAAGATGGGTCTGGTGCTGCCTGACAGGAATGATACGGTGGTTGCTGATTTCATCTACGATGACATTCAGTTGCGCGATGAGCCACCCTATTTCGAAGCAAAGAAAGGAAAGGAAAAGGTGCTGTTATAATGGAACAGCACCTTTTCTTTTTTTAAGAGATTCTCTTTCTTTGGTTTCATTCGACATATTCAAAGCCGAAATATTCTCCCTTGCGGCTTGTAGGTACACCATTCTTCATCCATGCTGGCATAGGGGCATTCTTGAGATAGTGGTCGAAGAACTGCTGAAGACGGATGGTCAAATCTTTGCGGTTACGCCGTTCCTTCAAGTTGTGCTCCTCATTGTTGTATTCCAAGAGCCATGCTGGTTTGCCCAGTCGGCGTAGTCCCATAAACATCTCGATACCTTGGTACCATGGAACAGCTCCATCGTTGTCGTTATGCATGATGAGTACAGGAGTACTTACATGAGGAAGTTTGAACAATGGAGAGTTCTCCATGTATAATTCCACACCATTCCACAAATCCCTGCCAATTCGGCTTTGTGACTGCTCATATTGGAACTGGCGACTCATTCCCGTCTGCCAGCGAATGCCACCATAAGCACTTGTCATGTTGGCCACGGGAGCGCCTGCCCCAGCTGCCTTAAACATGTTGGTACGCGTAATCAGATAGGCTACTTGATACCCTCCCCAACTCTGTCCTTGAATAGCCATGTTGTCTTTGTCCACCCAGGTATTTCTAGCCAGAGCCTCAGCGCCGCTCACAATACAATTGTACGCACTTTCGCCCGGCGTTCCTGCATGGTAGACGATGTCTGGTACAAACACTATATATCCACGTGAACAATAAAAGGCAAGGTTTACTGTCGACCAGCTTGGCTGGGGCATAATGTAGTTATACATACTTTCGGAACGTTTCTCGTAGAAATAAATCATTACTGGATATTTCTTTGTCGGGTCAAAATCTTCTGGTTTGTAGAGCAGTCCGTCCAATTGTGTTCCATCGAAGGCATTCCAGTGAAATAATTCAACAGTTCCCCAGTTATAATCCTTTTGTTGGGGGTTAATGCTTGTGAGCTTCTGCTCCCGTCGCCCAGGTGTGTAGGTCAAATATATGTCGTTGGGGCACTGGAAGTTTCCCTTGGTGTATGCATATACCTCTGCGTCTTTAGCTTTCTGTGGGTTTCCATAAGTGTAGCCTCCAAGTGCTGCTATCTTGGGCGCAGCGGCTTTTGCCACATTCACAGTGGCAAGGCCATTTTCTTTGGTAATGTTGTTGAAAACACTTAGCATGATTGTCTCATCATTCCGAATGAAGGGTTCTTCTGTTTGGTCTTTTGTTGGTATATAACGGTAAGTGCATTTTGTCCGTCTACCATTGCCGTCAGTCAGGTTTATTGCTTTTCCGTCACCTGTTGATATTTTCCAGATGTCATAGTGGTCGTAAAGCAACACATCTTGGTCGTCTTGTGTCCAACCTGCGATACCGTATGGCTCTGGAATCATTGGATGGTCATCTTCTTCATACCAGAAATTCACATGAATGTTCTCTGTGATGTTTTTTGAAATCTTTGATTTTACGTCATAAAGAGTCCAATTCCGTCCTTTCAGATCGTACCAGATGACATACTTTCCCAATGGCGATGTCTGTACGCGTACAAAAGCCCCCGTTGCAATGTTGCTTCTTCCTCCATTTTTCACATCTACCAATGATACATCTACATCGTTTTGCATGTTCCATTGGGTTTCGACAATGGTTTTTGTGTTGTCTGTCGATAAGACGTAGTCTGCATTGCCACGGTCGACCTTTCTAACAATATCGAATTTTGAAGTGGAAAGCGGTATTAGTCGATGTGCTTGTCTGTCATAAGAAGCTAAGAACGTTTGTTTCAGGTCTTTAGTAAGATTCACTTTTGTCATTGGTGGCAACTCTGGTGCATCGTAATTCCATATGTCTATGCTGGCAGTTTCGAAGGGGACGATTGTTGTGTCTTTTGGTGCTTGTAGTGGTTGTATTCCTGCAAATATTTGCTGTCCGTTATGGCTGAACGTAGGGTTGCTATTCTCTGTCAGCCCCCAACCATTGGGGAGATTTTGCATGTCATCTAGACCTATCAGGCAGTTGGCTATTGGCGCCGAATTGTCGGTGTTCAAATCTATTCTTAATAGCTGACAATGTTTACTCCCGCTATCGATTGTATCTGCCGCTTGAAGATAAAGTATTGATGTGCCTTCTTCGTTAAAGTTGGGAAGTGAATAGAATGCGGCGGTGTCTGCTGACATTTTCAATTTATTGGCAGCCACATCATAGTAACCCACTAATGATTTGTTTTTCTTTTCTTTCAGAACCAATGCTATGTGTTGGCCTGTCTTGTCAAATGCAAATTGGCTTACATGCCGCACGGTGTCTATAAATAATAATGTGGAAGACGATAATTGTTCCTTTTTCGTATTGGCATCTGGGAAACGGCAAACAAGCATTGGCTTGCCAACGTCTTTATTCTTTCTTTCTTTTTTCGGAATAAGTGTAGTGTCGGATGTAGTGAAAGCTATTGCATTCTTGTTGTGTTTGCTTGTCTTATAGTTCAAAACATTAGGGAACTTACTTACATTAAAATCTTTCATGCGGATAATGGCGAGTGAGTCTTTCGGCATGTCTTCGGCTTTCTTCTTTTTTATTTTTGCCTGTCGGGTGTCTTTGAAAAGTGGCTTTATCAAACAGACAACGGTCTGCTCGTTGTCGCTAATACTTGCACGATAACCACGGTTAATAATCAATTGTCTTTTGTTTTTTATATCCCGAATAACCAGTTGTCCATCGCCTTCCTGTGGGTTTATTTCATATGTTAATACATTCCCTTTTGTCGAAAGACTCATATTCCCTGCAGTCTGCCACGAATCGTATACAGAGTGGTCTAGTGGTTTTTTCTGTGCTTGTACGGCTATTGCCATAACGCAGCAACATGTGATGAGGAATCTTTTCATTGTTGATTAGTATTGATGTTGATTGTTTTATGGTTGTGAAAATGTTTGTGGCAGATGGAGCCTTTATCTATATCTAAAACTTGTTGCTTCTCTTATGGATTTATTTGCAAAGATAATCATTCTTTTTGAGAAATAGGCTTTGCGAAGAATTTTTCTTCTCATAAAACAAAGATCTCTGAATGACAGCAGCTCGCATTTTTACTATGTAGGTATTCGTTTGAAAATCTTTTTTTTGTATTTTTGTTGTTCAATGACTCTTTGCGGTCTCTTGTCAAATAAAGAAATGGAATTTGTTTTCCCAATTTCGAGTATCTTCATTTGTCATAGCAAGTTTCATTGAGTATTTATATTTTTTATGAAAAAAATAAGGTCAATTATTGCTTATATTGGAAAATATTTATAACTTTGCAGCCGGTAAAAGTTTTCCAAAACGGGAAACTTTTTTCAGGATGAAAACTAAAAAGTTTTCCAAAATGGAAAACTTTGCCTAGGGAAAGCAATGACTAAAAACATTAAAATATACAATGGAAATCAAGAATTTTACCATTACTAAGCGCGACGGTTCGAAAGACCGTTTTTCATTAGACAAAATCATGAATGCCATTGTGAAGGCATTCGAGAGCGTGGAGCAGCCTGCAGATCTGACAACCATTTCGAAAATTTTGAGCCACTTGGATATGCACGATGATATCAAGGTGGAAGACATTCAGAATCAGGTGGAAGAAGCGTTGATGCGTGAAGGTTTCTACAAAGTAGCAAAGTCGTTTATGCTTTATCGTCAACAGCACTCTGAGGACCGCGAAACACTTGCCAGACTACAATTTCTCTCTGAATATTGCGATTCTGTGAATGCCGCAACAGGATCAAAATATGATGCAAATGCCAATGTGGAGCACAAAAACATTGCTACTCTTATCGGCGAACTTCCCAAGTCTAGTTTTATCCGACTGAATAGACGCTTGCTAACCGATCGTATAAAAAAAATGTACGGCAAACATTTGGCAGATGAATATATCGACAAACTTACTCACCATTTCATCTATAAGAACGATGAGACAAGTTTGGCCAATTATTGTGCATCTATTACCATGTATCCATGGCTTATTAGTGGTACAGCTTCCATTGGTGGCAATTCTACAGCACCAACCAATCTAAAAAGTTTCTGTGGAGGTTTCGCGAATATGGTGTTTATGGTTTCGAGCATGTTGTCGGGAGCATGTGCCACACCGGAATTCCTGATGTATATGAACTATTTCATTGGAATGGAATATGGTCAGGATTATTACAAGCGTGCAAACGAGCAGGCCGACCTTAGTTTGAAGAAGCGTACCATTGACAAAGTTATTACCGACTGTTTTGAACAGATTGTATATACATTGAATCAGCCCACTGGAGCGCGCAACTATCAGGCAGTTTTTTGGAACATTGCATATTATGATCGTTATTATTTTGAAAGCATTTTTGGCGATTTCTATTTCCCCGACGGCTCTAAGCCTGACTGGGAGAGCCTTTCTTGGTTGCAGAAGCGATTTATGAAATGGTTTAATAAAGAGCGCACAAAGACGTTGTTGACCTTCCCTGTAGAGACAATGGCTCTGCTTACAACAAAAGAAGGTGAGCCAATGGATCCTGAGTGGGGCGATTTCACCGCAGAGATGTACGCCGAGGGACATTCTTTCTTCACGTATATGAGTGATAATGCAGATTCGCTTAGTTCTTGCTGCCGTCTACGTAACGAGATAACAGACAATGGTTTTAGCTACACATTGGGAGCTGGTGGCGTGTCGACTGGTAGCAAGAGTGTGCTTACCATCAATTTGAACCGTTGCATTCAGTATGCAGTCAATCATAACATTGATTATCTTGAGTA
Organism: uncultured Prevotellaceae bacterium; assembly: GCA_902783165.1. Taxonomy (GTDB): domain Bacteria; phylum Bacteroidota; class Bacteroidia; order Bacteroidales; family Bacteroidaceae; genus Prevotella. The sequence continues at coordinate 24,332 of CACZPU010000023.1, read as the reverse complement.
TTTAGGTGAAGTGGTAGACCTCTGCCATAAAGTACAGTTGGCCTACAATGAAAATTTGAAGGATTTGCAACAACACGGCATGCTGCCATTGTTTGATGCTGGTTATATCAATATCGGCCGTCAGTATCTCACTATCGGCATCAACGGTTTAGTGGAAGCCGCAGAGTTCATGGGACTGAAGATTACGCCAAACGATGACTATAAACATTTTGTACAGGGCGTGTTAGGTCTTATTGAGAAGTATAACAAGAAATATCGTACCAAGGATGTCATGTTCAATTGCGAAATGATTCCAGCAGAGAATGTCGGTGTGAAGCATGCAAAGTGGGACCGCGAAGATGGATATTTCGTTCCACGCGACTGCTATAATTCATATTTCTATGTTGTAGAAGACGATTCGTTGACTATTATCGACAAGTTCAAGTTGCATGGCTCACCTTATATAGAACATCTTACAGGAGGCTCTGCTCTTCACATGAACTTGGATGAGCATCTCAGCAAGCAGCAATATCTGCATCTGCTGAAAGTTGCAGCACAGGAAGGTTGCAATTATTTTACGTTCAACATTCCAAATACAGTTTGTAACGACTGTGGGCATATAGATAAACGTTATCTCAAGGAATGTCCATGTTGCCATTCCAAGAACGTTGACTATATGACACGCATCATCGGCTACTTGAAACGTGTCAGCAATTTCTCGCAAGCACGTCAGGAGGAGGCAGCCCGTCGCTACTATGCTCATGCTCAGTAACAGCTGAAATGTTAATATTATTAGTCTCACTGACGGTGGAATGCTTGTTCATCCATCGTCTGAGACTAATTTTTTGTAATCAATTGTTAGTAGAGGTGCTGAAGTACGTAAATACAGGAATTGTATTCCAAGAAATTCCAGACGAGGTGACCTTGGCCGTCAACATATCTAATTGCCCATGCCATTGCCCGGGATGTCATAGCCATTACCTTTGGGAAGATGTGGGATTGCCATTGGACACAGATGCCATCGATGATTTTGCCCATAAGTTTGGTTCCGACATAACTTGCATTGCCTTTATGGGAGGAGACAATGATCCCAAGGGCGTGAATGTGTTGGCACAGTATATCCATGAAGAACATCCACAATTCAAGGTTGCGTGGTATAGTGGAAGGCTTCGCATACCATCGCTCGTATGCAAAACAGATTTTGATTATATAAAAATAGGTCCTTACATTCGACATCTCGGACCGCTTAATAATCCTACAACCAACCAGCGACTATATCGTAAAACTGAGGACAATCAGTTTGAAGATATTACCGCGAGATTTTGGAAGAAATAACCGTGAGGAATACATGTTCCTTGCTTAAGTCTGTGACTTTCTATGAAAAAGACAATAACCTTAATGTTTGGTTTTATATTCGTTTGTCACTTTGGACTATGCCAGAACAAACAATCTTCTGATATGTCAACCCCAACTAATAGGTCGGAAAAAGACCATGACAAACGTAGTTGGGAAGAGTATTTCATACAATTGGCGGAAATGGAGGATTTCGAAAATGCCGATTGGGAAGATGCTTACGAAATACTTTGTAACTTGCAACAAAATCCCATAAACATCAATACGGCAACGCGTGAAGAACTCGAGCAAATTCCTTTTCTTTCCAGTACCGAGGTCGAGGCTATTATGGAGTATCTAAATAGATATGGGGAAATGAAGTCACTGGGAGAATTGGCTATGATACATCAGATTGATTATGTGGAACGCCGTCTGTTAGAGTGTTTCCTTTATGTTGGAGATAAGTTGCAGGCTGCGGCTCCTGTTCTGTCGAAGATGTTTCGTTATGCCACTCACGACCTTCTGTTCACAGCGCGCATTCCAATGTATGAAAGGAAAGGTGACAAAGAAGGTTATCTAGGATATCCTTATCGGCATGACATTCGCTACAGCATGCATTACGGTCAAAAAATGAAAATAGGTATAGTAGGTGCTCAAGATGCAGGAGAACCATTCTTTGCCAATAAAAACAAATGGGGCTATGATTTCTATTCTTTTTATCTCTTACTACAAGATATGGGAAAATGGAAAACACTTGTATTGGGAAGATATCGCGTAACGACAGGGCTGGGACTGGTTATGAATACAAATTTCACATTGGGGAAATCCACTGTTTTGCAGTCCATAGGTAGGGGCGGGCATGCAATCAGAGCCCATTCTTCCCGTTCCTCTGCCAATTATTTGCAAGGAATTGCTGCTACAAGAAACCTGACCAAACAATTGGAGTTGACAAGTTTTATGTCCTATCGTTCCATTGATGCCACTTTAAGTAAAGACAGCATATACGCAGCGACCATCGTTACTTCGGGTTATCATCGCACACAGACGGAGTTGGATAAAAAGAACAATACTCATCAGTGGCTTGCTGGATTGAACCTGAATTGGTCCAGCTATGGATTGTATGTTGGAGCAACCACTGCTTTTTCTGGTCTTGACAGGGAATTAAAGCCCGATACATCACAGTTATACCGACAAATATATCCAAAAGGGAAAACATTTGGAAATGCCTCTGTGAATTATGGCTATACAAACGGATGGTTGTCTGTAAAAGGAGAGACAGCAATAAAGTTCAACAACAGTAATGGTATTCCCCTCGCCACAATTAATACCATCGCTTACAAACCTGTTGATGAGTTGGAATTTACGGTTTTACAGCGATTCTATTCTTATCATTACAGTTCTCTTTTTGCTAGAAGTTTCAGCGAGGGCGGACGTGTACAAAACGAAAGTGGTGTGTATCTTGGAGTGAAATGGTGCCCTCAGCGCAGCATACTTTTCTCAGCTTATACCGATTATGCTTATTTTGCCTGGCCTCGCTATCAAGTTTCGCAGGCCTCACATGTGTGGGACAATTTCCTCTCGTTCAACTATAGTACTAACAAATGGAATTTTTTGGTGCGCTATAGATTTAAAATGAGCGAGCGTGATAATGAAGAGAGCATTTTGGCATATAGGAAAGAGCACCGAGCACAGGTTTCTATTATGCATGAAACAGATAGATGGAGTTTCAAATCGCAGGCCAATACTGTCTATTATTCATTTGAAGACAAGCATCGCCTTGGATGGTTGGTGTCTCAATGCGCTACTTATTATCCAAGCAAACGATGGAACGTCCATGCCTTGGTTTCTTATTTCCACACAGACGACTACAACAGTCGTATATATGCTTATGAGCGAGGAATGCTATACAATTTCTCTTTTCCCACCTATTATGGAGAGGGAATACGTTATTCGCTGATAATGCATTTGGAAATATCAGACCATCTGACTACAAATGCTAAAGTGGGAATAACCAACTATTTTGACCGCAGTACAATAGGGACTGGCTATCAGTTCATCAACCATTCGTCAATGACAGACATAGACATTCAGTTGAAATGGAAATTCTAACTTGAATGCCGTTTATCTTTTTGTTTCTTTACCAATAGTTTCTAGTACAGTCTTGCCAATGTTGATGGCTTCACCATTCTTGCCGGAAATTTCTTGGTTCGTCTTGGTGTCATAGGCGTTGAAGCCCGAAGCATCATAGGTGGCAAAACCGTCAGTCCAACAACTCATGGCAAATTGTTTTTTATACGATTTGCTAAAGATGTCGCGACTGAATGGGAATTCCTCGTGTGAAATATTCAATTGTCCAAATAGCGTTGCTGCCAAATCGCTTTGGTTGCATACCATGCCAACGTGCATAATTCGTTTCAAGGCGCCTCCTGTCCATATCATCGGTATGAGGTTTCTCATTTTGTTGGAATGGTCAATGCCTTTGTATTCACTGCTGTGGTCAGGAACAATCACAACAAGTGTATTCTCCCAACTTGGGGTTTTCTTCAGTCTTTTGACAAATGTTCCGAGACAAATATCTGTGAAATAGAAAGCGTTGTACATATTGTCTTCGAATTTTCTCTTCATGGGAACTGTCCATGGTTTCTGACTGCTGAGTGTGAGCATGGTGGTAAAGGTAGGCCTTGTGGAAGAAGCCCTCTTTGCTGTCAGAATCTCATAGAGCTTGTCAAACACTACCCAGTCGTTTAAAAAAGCGTTCTTTCTATCCTTGTCAATGTCTTTTCCACTTATTATTTGTCCGTAGCCACTATGTGAGAGATATTTATTCATGTGGAGGGTGTCTGACACACCACCATATACAAATGAGGTTTCATAGCCACAGTTCTTCAAAGTGCTTGCAATCGAATTGCCCGTATGCTCTTCCATCATATTGTCTTCCGAAGTGCTTGCTAGCGTTGGACAACCATAGATAATGCTTGCCATTCCGCCTTTGGCTTCTTCTTGGTTTGCATAACAGTTTGTGAAGTACAGTCCCTCTTCCATCAACTTTGAGAGATTTGGGGTTACATGGCCGTTGTTGTTGGCCGCCGTATAAATACTTCCCATGCCCTTCACCATGATTAATACGATGTTTGGTCTTGAAGTGTTCAACAAGGTGTCTGTGTCCAAACTCAGAGTGTTGTAGTAGTCGCTAAGTTTACCAGAAATCGCTTTTTTGCTTTTGACAGCTCTTTTCGTAATACCTTTATTGGTTTGAACCAGTTGCTTAGATAAAGAAAAAATGTTGAGAAGTGGGTTCTCTGCCGATTGGTTGAGGAATGTGTTTTCAGAGAATGCCGTTTGCATCCCTTCTCCGTCTTGTATATGCAAGCTGTAGCGCAAGCCAAAACCCATCAACGGAACCAAAAGAAGTAGTATGACAGTTGCTATCAGACGCTCTCCCATCTTCTTTATTGGCGCAATGGTGAATATGCCTCGTGAAGAGGCTGTACGACGCGAATGGCTAACGAAGCCTATACTGCGACGATGCTCTTTCTGGGTAGGCGTGAGCCATGTCATAAAGAAATAGAGAACAGTTGCTATAATAACAATAAACAATAAACGTAGCAGGATAAACCAAATTGAAATGCTGGGAATGGCTTCCTTCAATGCTGCCATACTGGAGAAAACCGACAGGTTGAATTTGTTCTCCGTGAAACGAAAGAGCGACGTGTCAGTAACAAACACAAAGGCCAGCAAAAGAGCCAGTATGACATAATAGAATTTGAGAATGCGTCGAAGAGGATTCCAATGCCATGCCCATACAGATAATAGCACCACTACGAACGGGATGATGATAAGGAAGACTGCTGTGGAAAAGTCTACTGGAAGGCCGTGTCCCACAACACTTAGCATGTCATTGCCTGTAAAAACATGATGAGCTCGATTACACAACATGAAAACAGGTTTTGCAACAGCCAATGTGAATACCAAGAACAAGAAAATCTTAATCAAATAGAATAATCTACTCTTCATATCTAAATAGGTTTTTTGTTTTCATTTATATGTAGTACTTCCTGTAGCCGATTCGCTGCACTTCGCAGGTTTCTATTCCAGCAGCCTTTTTGCCAAATACCTCACCGGATACCATACGGAAATGAAACCAACGGCAAGTACCGTGATGAGTATCAGCAGGATGTCCCACGGATGTACGCTCACTGGATATGCATCTATCACAAAGTTTCCACTCGACTGACCTAAAGAAACAATTCCGAACATTTGTTGGAGCCAGCACAATAACAACCCGACAAGAATGCCTATTACGGCACCAATGGCGGAAATCATGCGTCCCTCCAAGAGAAATACCTGGACAATCTGCTTGTTGCTCGCCCCAAGATTGCGGAGTGTCACCACGTCTTCTTTCTTGTCAATGATAAGCATGGAGAGTGAGCCGATGATGTTGAAACATGCAACCATGAGGATGAATGTAAGGAATATGTAGGCTATAAACTTTTCTATTTTCATGATGCGGAACGTGTCGGCTTGTTGCTCATATCGGTCGAGCACTTGGAATTTGGTTCCAGCAATCTGTTGCATTTCTTTCTTCACTTTGTTTAGATTGCTTCCAGGCTTCAGTCGGAATTCCAGAGAAGAAACCATTCCCTGTTGCCCGAACAGGTTGCGTGCAAAAGAAATCGGTGTAATGATGTAATTGCTGTCATATTTCCCTTGTCTGACAGAAAACACCACCCCAGGCGACAATAGTGAGTCTTCCTCAAAGCTGTCTTGAGGGTTTGTCATATCAAGCTGCCCTTCACGTTTGGGAGCATATATCTTCAAATAGTCTTTCCAATGGGCGCCAAATCCAAGTGCAGAAGCCAGACGTATGCCAACCGTGCCATATTGCAGGTTGGCAGCTTCCAATTCAAATTCACCGTCGCCGTAAAGAATATCTGTTATGTGTGTGAGTTCCGCAAAATTGTCTTCTACGCCTTTTATTGTTACCATGGCTTGTTTCTCTCCGTAGATGGCTAAGGCATTGTCTTCAACGCACTCAGTTACAACATCCACTTGAGGAAGTTTGCGTATCTGGGTAAGGATAGGGTCGTCGGTAGCTGAACTTTTCCCTTTTACCGGAACCACTTTCAGCTGAGGGTCGAATGCGGTGAAGAATGTTGCGACCAAATCGTGGAAGCCATTGAATACACTTAGTGTCACAACCAACGCCATGGTAGCTACAGCAACCCCCACTACAGAAATGGCACTAATCACATTGATGGCGTTGGTGCTCTTCTTGGAGAAAAGATATCGGCGTGCTATGTAAAACGGGAAATTCATGGTCTGCCAACAAATTGTTTCTTTTTATTTTTTCAGAAGTTCATCGATATGCTCAATATAGTCGAGCGAGTCATCGATAAAGAAGCGCAACTCTGGGATGATGCGCAGCTGGTTGCGTACGCGAGTGCCTAGTTCATAGCGTATGGTTTTCTCGTTTGTCTTTATATTATTGATAATCTCTTCTCCGCGCTCGCTTGGGAAAATACTCAGGTAGGCGGTGCAAATGCTTAAGTCGGGTGATATTTTGGTGCGTGTAACACTAACCATCACTCCTCGCATCATGCGTGTCTGGCTTTGGAAGATGAGGCTGAGTTCTTTTTGCAAAAGCCTGGCTATTTTGTTTTGTCTTGTTTCTTGCATATTGATATTTGTTTATGTTCTTGTTCTTTTGTTTCTGATTTATTGAAATATATTCTTGTCTTGTTTCTTTTTTTGATTAAAACATTTTCTTCACTCGTTTAATACCTTCTGTTAATAAGTCTACCTCTTCTTTTGTGTTATATAATCCAAACGAGGCTCTCACTGTTCCGGCTATTCCGAGGCGGTCCATCAAGGGTTGGGCGCAATGATGACCAGTGCGCACTGCTATTCCGAGGCGGTCTAGGAGCGTACCCATATCAAGATGATGGATGTTCCCAACATTGAACGAGATAACGGCATCGCGGTGGTTTTCTGCTGATGCGTCCAACGGCAATCCGTAGATATGTACACCTTCGATGGCGGACAACCGCTCCATGGCATATTGTGTGAGTCCTCGTTCGTATTTGAAAATGGTATCAATACCAATGCTCTCCATATAATCGATGGCTTTTGCCAATCCGTTGGTAGCCACATAGTCGGGAGTGCCCGCTTCGAACTTTAATGGTAGTCGCTCGAATGTGGTGTGTTCAAAACTTACCCGGTCAATCATTTCACCACCGCCCTGATAAGGTGGCATTTTTTCCAACCACTGCTCTTTGCCATACAATACGCCGATGCCGGTAGGACCATACATCTTATGCCCGCTGAAAGCGAAGAAATCACAATCCAAAGCACGTACATCAATCTTGAAATGCGGTGCGCTTTGGGCCCCGTCTATCAGACAGGGAATGCCGTGGGAGTGGGCGACACGAATGATTTCCTCCACAGGATTAATGGTTCCGAGCACATTGCTCACATGGGCCACGCAGACCATTTTTGTACGTTCTGAGATTAGACGCTTAAATTCATTAATGCACAACTGCCCATCGTCAGCCATGGGAATCACCTTGATCTTGATGCCTTTCTTCTCGCCTTGTAACTGCCAGGGCACAATGTTGCTGTGATGCTCCATCACCGAGAGAATCACCTCATCACCCTCATGCATAAATGCGTCACAAAACGAGGAGGCCACCAGATTGATGCTTTCGGTGGTGCCACGGGTGAAGATGATATTGTCGGTCTTTTCTGCATGAATGAAACGGCGTACTTTCTCACGTGCTTCCTCGTGCAAATCGGTGGCTTGTTGCGAAAGATAATGCACGCCTCTGTGTACATTAGCATTTACGTTGAAATACTCGTCCACCAAAGCATCTACCACCAACCGAGGCTTCTGCGTTGTGGCGGCATTGTCCAAATATACCAGAGGCTTCCCATATACTTCCCTCGACAGAATAGGGAAGTCGGCCCTTACCTTTTCTATGTTAAACATCTTTCTAGTATTTTGTTGCAAAAGTACAAAAAAAAATGGAATAACACATCAAACTTACAGATTATTGATGTTATTCACAAACTCTAGGAGTGGTCTTGCTTGTTTTTCAATTAGTAAATATAACCGAGAAAAAGTCGTTAGCAACGTTAAAAGTCCACTCTATGCTATCAACGGTCGTCGTCTTGACATCATTGTCTGCAACAGGCTGCACAAGGGTAGGAATGGAAATGGATAAATGTTTCATGATGAGAAGGCTTTATTATTTTGGTTAATATTACTTCGCTTTTACACACGAAAAAAATGGGAACAGTCCTTGCCAGTTCCGAAGTGAGTTCGTAGATAAGTCAGATAAAGGAAATTTGAGCATAGTTCCACGCGCATTGCTGAGACAACTCGTTTATATGCGTGAACCCTTTCTTCCCTCTTGCTTTAAAAACTTGCAACAGAATTGTTCCTACAATTATTTATTCTCGAGTTTAGAGCGCAACACTTGTTTTGCTGGGCAGATTCTTTCCTCTTCGATTGCAATTGTACAAATCATTATTAACTGCATTATATGGTGTAACTATTTGGGGGAAATAATTAAAATGCTTTTCAGTTTGTCGAAAACAAACTACTCCCAAACTATTTATTAGAAATATGGCTTAAGCCAATTTGTAAACTACTCTCACACTATTATAATGTTTTATTGACCAAATCGGGTTAAATACACAAAGGAAAGAGAATGTAAACCATTTTCGTAATAATTTGAATTTTAAAGTTGTACGCGCAGTATGACCATAAAAATACTGCTTGTTGTCAAGAATTATTTTTTTATCAATTTAAACGATTGTGGGATTCGTTATTTACAGGCGCGATGTAGCCACAAGAGATGATCTTGCACTTATGGACGACTTTTTATTTGCAAAGATTACACCCTTCGCATTTGTTAAGTTCACCTCGGAAGCGCTTTTCTACGAGATAATGAAGACGGTCGCGTAACGGTTCGAGCTTCATCTTGTCAATCACTTCGTTGATAAATGCGTTTTGGAGAAGAATTTTCGCCTCGTGTTCGGGGATTCCACGCTGTTGCATATAGAAAAGAGCTGCTTCATTAAGTTGTCCAACTGTGCTTCCGTGTGCACATTTTACGTCGTCAGCATATATTTCCAGCATGGGCTGGGTATACATATGTGCCTCTTTTGTAGCACAGAGATTTTGGTTGGTCATTTGCGAAATGGTCTTTTGTGCACCATGTTCTACTAACACTCTTCCTGCAAAAGCTCCCGTAGCATGCTCGTTAAGCACATATTTATACAGTTCGTTACTGGTGCAATTAGGCACATGGTGCGTAATGAGTGTATTGTTGTCTACGTGTTGGCTCTTATCGGCAATCACGCATCCAAAGCATTGGCATTCCGCCCCTTCACTGCTGAGGTGTAGGTCGAGACGGTTTCGCGTGACACCATTGTGCAAGGTGATGACATTATGATTCACTCGACTGTTGGCCCTTTGGTCTATATAAACATTGCTTATGCGTACATTTTTATTATGGGTTTCCTCCAAACAATAGAGATCGAGCGATGCATTGTCGCCAACATATGCTTCTACTACTTGTGTGGACAAGAAACGGCGGTCGTCTGCTGCATGGTCACAAAACAACATTTTGATGCTGGCCCCTTCTTCTACAACCACCAAAACGCGGCGGTTCACCATCAAATCGACATCAGACCTGAGGATGTTAATGACCTGAACAGCACGCTCTACCTGAACATGCTTGGGCACATAGACGAATAATCCGTCTTGGGCGAACATGGTGTTCAGTGCGGTTACTGCATCACTGTTGCTGCCTGCTATCTTTGCATAATACTTGCTGACAAGTTCTGGATTCTCTTCCGACATCTCTTTGAGTGAGCATACCTTCACTCCTTCTGGAAGATGGCTCTTGGGCAGAGCCTGATTGTAGAAGCCGTCATTGACAACGAAGTAGAGCAGGGTGCTTAGATTGGGCACATCGCACCTAAAAGCTTGATAGGGGTCTACTGGAATGGTGAGACGCTGAATGTTCAGTCCATAGTCGGGTTCGAAGAGTGAAGGAATGTCTGTATATTTATATCGTTCCACTTTCTTGGTGGGAAAACCTTGAGCCTTGAAATCTTCGTACGCCTGATCGCGAATAGCATTCATTACATCGGATGAATGCGAGATTATCAGTTGCCGAACCTGTTGGTATAAATTTACATATTGTTGTTCGCTATACATGTCTTGTTTCCTTACTCTTTTAATGAATGCTGTGTATTATTCCTCCCCGATTTCTTCTTTAATCCAGTCGTAACCATGTTCTTGTATTTGATTGGCAAGTTCAGGACCGCCAGTCTTTACGATAAGTCCTTTGTAGAGAACATGTACATATTGTGGCTTAATCATTTCCAGCAAACGGTCGTAGTGGGTGATGACTATGCAACTCGTATCAGGACGTTGCAACTTGTTGACTCCTTCAGCTACAATACGCATGGCATCTACATCCAATCCAGAGTCGGTCTCGTCAAGAATCGACAAAGATGGTTCTAGCATCGCCATTTGGAATATTTCGTTGCGTTTCTTCTCTCCTCCGCTGAATCCTTCGTTGACAGACCGGTTGGCTAACTTCGAGTCTAGTTCCACTATCTTACGCTTTTCGCGCATCAGTTTGAGGAACTCGGCAGCATTCATCGGCTCCAGACCTTGGTATTTCCTTTTTTCGTTGATGGCAGAGCGCATGAAGTTTGTCATCGATACGCCAGGAATTTCAACAGGATATTGGAACGATAGGAACAATCCTTCGTGGGCGCGGTCCTCAGGTTTCATCTCCAGCAGGTTCTTGCCGTTGAACCAAGCTTCACCCTGAGTTACCTCATAGAGTGGGTTGCCAACGAGAACAGCACTCAGTGTTGATTTTCCAGAGCCGTTAGGTCCCATAATGGCATGGGTTTCACCATCGTTGATGGTAAGGTTTATACCTCTTAATATTTCTTTGTCGCCGATACGGGCGTGTAGGTTTCTTACTTCTAACATGTTTTTGCTATTGTGATACAAATTATTGTAATATGTTATTTGGTATGGTCAGATTATGTCACCCTACAGTTCCCTCCAAAGACACACTTAGTAGTTTCTGCGCTTCTACGGCAAATTCCATGGGTAGCTTGTTGAGAACTTCTTTGGCATAGCCATTGACAATGAGGCCGACGGCATGTTCTGTAGGAATGCCCCGCTGATTGCAGTAGAACAATTGGTCTTCGCTGATTTTCGATGTGGTTGCTTCGTGTTCGAAAACTGCCGTGTCGTTGTGAACATCCATGTATGGGAACGTGTGTGCACCACACTGGCTACCGAGAAGTAGTGAGTCACACGATGAATAGTTACGGGCATTGTCTGCGTTGCTTGTCGCCCTGACTAGTCCGCGATAGGAATTTTGGGAGTGCCCAGCTGAAATACCTTTCGAGATGATGGTTGAACGGGTGTTCTTGCCAATGTGTACCATTTTGGTGCCAGTGTCGGCCTCTTGGTAATTGTTGGTGACTGCCACGCTGTAGAACTCGGCCACGCTGTTGTCTCCACGGAGCACGCACGACGGGTATTTCCATGTGATGGCACTTCCTGTCTCCACTTGCGTCCATGACAATTTGGAGCCTTCTCCACGTAGGTCACCTCGTTTGGTTACGAGATTCAGCACACCTCCACGTCCTTGCTCATCGCCAGGATACCAATTTTGTACTGTGGAGTATTTCACTTCTGCACGATTGTTGACCACGATTTCCACAACGGCTGCATGAAGCTGGTTCTCGTCACGCATGGGAGCAGTACATCCTTCAAGATAACTCACATATGAATCGTCGTCGGCAATAATCAATGTTCGCTCAAACTGTCCGGTGTTTCTTGCATTTATACGGAAATAGCTGCTCAGTTCCATAGGGCAACGCACTTCTTTGGGAATATAGACAAATGAGCCGTCGCTGAACACTGCACTATTCAATGCTGCGAAGAAGTTGTCGCGATAGGGGACAACTGTTCCTAAATACTCTTTGACGAGTTCACCGTGTTCTTTGATGGCTTCGCCAATGGAGCAGAATATGACACCTTTTTCACGTAGTTTCTCCTTGAAAGTGGTTTTCACAGAAACGGAATCCATGATGGCATCAACAGCCGTATTGCCACTTAGGGCAAGCCGTTCTTCGAGTGGAATGCCCAGTTTGTCGAAAGTTTTCTCTAATTCTGGATCTATTTTTCCTTCCCCCTGCGGTTTCTTTGCCAAGGGATTGGCATAGTATGAAATGGCTTGATAGTCAATTGGCGGAACATGTACATGTCCCCATTTTGGTTCTTCCTGTTCTTTCCAGTAACGGAAAGCCTTTAGGCGGAATTCAAGCATCCATTCGGGTTCGCCTTTCTTGGCTGAAATGAGTCGGATGATATCCTCGTTCAAACCCTTCTCGATAATTTCCGTATGGATGTCTGTCGTAAAGCCGAACTCATATTTCTGTTCGGCAATGCGGCGAACCAATTCGTTTCCGTCGTTTTGTTGTTTTGGAATTATATCGTTTCTCTTATTTTCCATTTGCTTTTATATAATTAATGGCCAGCATAGTTAAATCGTCGCTCTGCTCTGCATTGCCCACGAAAGAATGTACAGTTTCTGCCATCTGTTCTACAATGGCGATTGGATGGGGCGTTCCTTTTGCAAACATCTCCTCTGCCAATTGTATAACTCTTTCAGTGCCAAACTGGTCATGATGAATATTTTCAGCCTCGTTAAGACCGTCTGTATAAAGGAAAAGGGTTGTCGGAGATTTCAACTCCACCTTTTGAAGCGTATATTCCCAATCTTGCATGATTCCAAGAGGAAGGTTTGGATTGCAAGGCATCAAACTTATTCCCTGGTCTATGAGCATTGGTGCATTATGTCCGGCGTTGCAATAGTTCAACTGTCCATTGGTTAGGTCAAGTACCCCCATGAAAAGTGTCACAAACATATTGGTGTCGTTTCCCTCGACTATTGCATTGTTTAGTGCTGAAACAATTTTGTCGGGTTCTTCTATATGGGCAGATATGTTGCGGAACAATGAGCGTGTGACAGCCATCAACAATGAAGCGGGCACCCCCTTGCCTGATACATCGCCAATACAGAAAAACAGTTTCTCGTTGTGAATGTAAAAGTCGAATAGATCACCGCCGACATCTTTTGCAGGTGTCAGCATACCATAGATGTCAATATCGTGGCGTTCCGGATATGGCGGGAATTTTTTTGGCAACATGGACATCTGTATGTCATGGGCCACTTTCAGTTCATTTTCGATAGCGGCTTTTGATGCTGTGGTTAGTTTCAGTTCCTCAATATATGCAGACAGGGAGTGTTGCATACCCTCGAACGAATCACGCAATAAATGAATTTCGTCATTATGCTTAATAATAGGCAGTGAGGCATCAAAGTTGCCTTTAGCCACCTCGTTGGCCGAAACAGCCAGTTGTTTAAGAGGCTTTGTGGCGCGCTTAATGATATATCGTCCGGCGATGCGTGTTACAAGCATAGCAATGCCTATCAAGATAAGCATGACTACTCCTATAAAAATACCAAACATGTCGATCATGTATCTAGGTACAACGGTAGCCATACTCCAATTAGTGTTTTCTATAGGCTCATAAAATATGTAGACTGACCAAAAATCGCTATCAAAGAACTTTAATGGTTTTACTACAAGGCCATTTTTTTTATAATAGGCTCCTGTTTTGCCTGCTACCATGTTTTTGCCAACTTGATCGTCTATGGTGTCTGGCGTCTCTTTCGCTAAGTCGAAATAATTTTTGTGGATTATATAATCTTTGTTTGAATGAGCTATGAAGGTTCCATCATTGTCAATGATGAACTTCTTAGTGATGCTTCGCCAATCTAAGTTAATAAAACTTGTATATCCAAAACCACTGTCGAAGTCCATATCAATATTATCAGACAATCGGATATTGACGGAATCTTCATCTAAAAACAAGCCTTTTGATGTTATTTCGCCAATCCAATCCAATGACAAGTCTGCTCCAAGAACAGCAACTGTCTTTTTTTGTTTGTCTCGAATCGGAGTCATGAAAGAAACCAGTGGGGTGGTGGTGTCGTTTCTTTCGAAAAATGGTTTTGACCAATAGCTGCTATCTGTCTTCAATGCTTCGGTAAACCATTCCGCCTGAAGGTAGTTGTTATTGGCATCACCGATTATTCGTTTCTCTATTTTCTCATTCTCATCTCTAACAGCATAGGGGCAGAACCAATGGCCTTTCTGAGGATAATAGTCGGCAATGAAACTAATGCCACAACTGCGAATATAAGAATTCTTGGCGACAATCTTCTCCATAATGGATGCCATCTTGTCGGGGTTACCTATGTTTTCTTCAATTTCTCCTATATGGTTAAGTGTGCCGACAGAAACTTCTGTAAGCACACGTTCCACATTTGCATTGGCAGTCGAAAGAGAACTCATGTAGAGGCTGGCTTCTTCTACAGTTACAAAGCCTTTGGAGAAAGAATAGATAAAATAAGAGGCTAGAGCCATCACAATAAATTGAGTGATTGCTATCCATCGTGTCAACCGACGGGCAAAAGAACGTCTCTTATTTTTTTTCTTCATTGCCACATTGTTCTTTACCTACAGAAAATTTATAAGTATTTGATGGCGAGCATAGTTAGATCGTCGCTTTGCTCGGCATCGCTTACAAAAGTATGAACGGCTACTGTCATATTGTTAAGAATCTTAGCGGGTTGGTTGTTTCCTGTTGCCAAAAGTTTCTCTGCTATAATTCTAATTCTTTGAATACCAAACTGTATATGTTCACTGTTTTCAGCCTCATTCAATCCATCCGTATATAGAAAAATGGTAGTCTGGTGTTCAATGGTCAACTCTTGAAGGGAGTATTTCCAATCAGACATGATACCAATTGGTAGGTTTGAATCACAGGGCACCATACCTACTCCTTGACCAATAAGGAATGGGGCGTTGTGACCTGCATTGCAGTAGAGAAGATGTCCATTGGCTAAGTTGAGTACTCCAACAAAAATCGTAACAAACATGTTCGTGTCGTTTCCTTCTGTCAATGCCTCATTCAGTGCTGTGATAATTATCTCAGGTTCTGATGTATGTGCAGAGATGTTACGGAACAAAGAACGTGTAACTGCCATTACCAACGAAGCTGGGACACCCTTTCCAGATACATCACCGATGCAAAAAAACAAGTGATTATCGCGAATATAGAAATCGAATAAGTCGCCACCCACATCCTTGGCAGGAGTCAATTGTCCATAGATGTCTAAGTCGTTCCTTTCTGGATATGGTGGAAATACCTTTGGCAGCATGGCCATTTGAATATCATGAGCCACTTTCAGTTCTTTCTCAATGGCTGCTTTCGAAGCAGTGGTATCCTTAAGCTCTTCGATGTAATTTGTAAGAGAATGCTGCATGTCTTCAAACGAGTCGCGCAATTGGCGTATCTCGTCGTTGTGCTTGATGGTTGGGAGGGGTGTGTTGAAGTTTCCCTTGGCCACTTCATGTGCAGAAGACGCCAACTGTTTTAGAGGTTTGACTGTACGACGGATTGTAAATCGGCTAACTAGCCAAACCACGATCAATGCAGTGATGATGAGGAAAACCAACATACCACCCACGATGTAAGCGATTAGATCGATTGTCATATATGGCACGACAAGAGCAAGAGACCAGTTAGTGTGTTCGATGGGCATAAAGAATACATAGCAATCGTGTCCATCGAAATCTCCGCTTTCGCAATAGGAGTCCTTAAAACAATCTGCACTACTTTTGCCTTCCATCATCTGACGGCATATGGTGGCGGTGATGGTGTCAGTAGAGGCCTTGACGATACTGCTGATATTATCGCGTATGATGCGCTTCTTGTCTGGATGTACAATGAAAGTGCCTTTGCTTGAGATTAGAATACAGTAGGGTTTCCAGCGTAAGCTTTTACCAGCCTTTTCTTTCTCTAAAATTTCTCCTTCGCTAGTTCCAGTCCACTCGTAGGAATAAACTTTCATGTCCTTACGCCCCATTTTTTCTTGGAGCCAGTGAAGTGATATGTCTGCACCAATAATAGCTACTGTACGGCCCTGCTTGTCGTGGATTGGGTGGATGTAGGCTACAAGGGGGGATAAAGTGTCTTTCCCCTCAAAGAAAGGTTCTGACCAATAACCTTTATTTGCTTTCAGTGCTTGCAGGAACCATTCTTCACGGAGATAATCCTGATACTGGGGGCCGGAATCTACCACTTCAATAGTCGTGCTGTCGCGTCTGACGGCGTAGGGCATATAACTGCGTCCTTTCTGAGGATAGTAGTTTTCAACGAAGCTGATGCCACAACTGTGAATGCGGGGATTTTGAAGAACGACACGTTCTGCGATTTTCATCAGTTGTTCAGGACGGTCGATGTTCTCTTCAACCTCTGGAACTTGGTTGATGGTTCCAACATAAACATCAGATGCCACATGTTCAACGTATTCTTCCAAAGCTTTGAGCATTGTCTCATGTCGCATGCATTCATTGATAATGACAAAGACACCACCCGTCAGGAAGATGAGAGAGGAGGCAATGCCCATGACTATGAGCAGTGTGAACACCAGCCTCCTCGTTAGTCTCCTTGCAAAGGAACGCTTTTTATATCCCTTCTTCATCAGTCTTTGTATTCAATAATCAAAGCTTCTGGTCTACTTCAATTTCTGTGAATGTCTCGATGGTATCACCAACCTGGATATCATTGAAATTAACAAGCGAGATTCCGCATTCCAGACCGGTTGCCACCTCTTTCGCGTCGTCTTTGTAACGCTTCAGGGCGTCGATAGGAGCAGTGTGGATGACTATACCGTCGCGAATGACGCGAGCCTTGTCCTTGTTATGCACCTTGCCATCTATAACTAAGCCACCGGCAACAGTACCCACCTTGGAAATCTTGAACACTTGCTTTACTTCAATCTCACCAGAGACAATCTCTTTCTTCACCTTGTCGAGCATGCCTTCCATGGTGGATTTCACCTCGTCGATAGCATCATAGATGATACTGTAGGTATTGATTTCCACACCTTCGCGCTCTGCAAGTTTGCGGGCATCGGCGCTTGGACGTACTTGGAAGCCAATAATGATACAGTTTTCAGCTGCAGAAGCCAACATAACGTCGTTTTCGGAAATCTGTCCCACTGCTTTGTTGATGACATTTACTTGCACCTTTTCTGTGGAGAGCTTGATGAACGAGTCGCTCAAAGCCTCAATAGAACCATCGGTGTCACCTTTCACGATGATGTTCAGTTCGTGGAACTCGCCCAAAGCAATGCGGTGAGAGATTTCGTCGAGACCCACTGTCTTGGTGGTTCGGAGAGATTGCTCACGTTGAAGTTGCAGACGCTTATTGGAGATTTCACGTGCCTCTTGCTCAGTTTCCATGATGTGGAAGGTGTCGCCAGCGGTAGGAGCACCATTCAATCCCAGAATGATGGCGGGCTCAGCAGGCCCGGCTTTCTCGATTCGCTGGTTGCGTTCGTTGAACATAGCCTTGATGCGGCCATAGCTTGTTCCTGCCACCACGATGTCGCCCACCTTTAAAGTTCCGTTTGAAACGAGAACTGTTGACACATAGCCTCGCCCTTTGTCGAGTGAGCTTTCAATGATAGAACCAGTTGCTTTACGGTTTGGATTTGCCTTCAAGTCAAGCATCTCTGCCTCAAGAAGTACTTTCTCGAGCAAGTCGTCAACACCGATGCCTTTCTTGGCGCTGATTTCCTGACACTGATACTTACCGCCCCATTCTTCAACAAGCAGGTTCATGTTGGCCAAATCCTCACGTATTTTGTCTGGATTTGCGCCAGGCTTGTCAATCTTGTTGATGGCAAACACCATCGGCACATTGGCAGCCTGAGCATGAGCGATGGCCTCCTTTGTGGTAGGCATCACACTGTCATCGGCGGCTACAATGATAATCGCGATGTCGGTCACTTGGGCACCACGGGCACGCATTGCGGTAAAAGCTTCATGTCCTGGAGTGTCTAGGAACGTTATCTTGCGGCCGTCTTTCAATTCCACGTTATATGCTCCTATGTGCTGGGTGATACCACCGGCTTCACCAGCAATCACATTGGTGTTGCGGATGTGGTCGAGTAGGGAGGTTTTACCATGGTCTACATGGCCCATCACAGTAACGATTGGGGCTCTACTGACGAGGTCATTCTCGTCATCCTCTTCTTCGGTGATGGCGTTTTGCACCTCAGCACTCACGTATTCGGTCTTGAATCCGAATTCGTCAGCCACAATGTTGATAGTCTCTGCATCCAAACGCTGGTTGATACTTACCATGATGCCGATGCTCATACAGGTTCCGATAACTTGGTTGACACCAACGTTCATCATGGTGGCAAGTTCGCTGACTGTAACAAATTCGGTAAGCTTCAATGTCTTGCTTCCTGCTTGCTCCTCAGCCATCTGCTCTTGAAGTTTCTCTTGAACAGCATCGCGCTTCTCCTTACGATATTTTGCACCTTTCTTGTTCTGGTTTTGCTTGCTAGTAAGTCGTGCCAGCGTTTCTTTTACTTGGCGTGCAACGTCTTCTTCGTTTACTTCCAGAGGTTTCTGGATGCGTTTCTTGTTCTTGTTCTTTTTCTTGTTATCGCCAGCATTGGCATTGTTGTTGTGCTTTCCGCCTTGAGGTTTTTTCACTTCGGCCTCAATGTCCACGCGTTCTTTGTTGTTAATACGAGCACGTTTCTTCTTCTCGCCATTCCCAAATGATTGTTGGGTCTTTTCCTCGCGTTCGCGGCGCTTTTCTTCCTTTGACTTCTTCTTCGGTCGTGTGCTTTGATTAATGGAGTCGAGGTCGATTTTCCCCAGCACGTTCACTTTCGGAGCAAGTTTCTTCTCACTCTTCAGAGTAAACACTTCTGTGGCTGTCGGTTCCTTCTCTTCTTTTGGCTCAGCGACTGGCTGTGGCTTTTCCACCTTTGGCTGTTGAGGCTTTGGCGCCTCTTTCTTTTTTTGATGATTCTCAACAGGAGCCTGTGGCTGTGGCTGAACAGGCTCGACAACAGAAACCGGTCTCTTCGGTTCTTCTGTCGGCTTTACTTCTGGCTTCGGACTATCGGCAGTAGTAGTCTTCGGTTCTGCTTTCGGAGCAGGAGCGGCGGGTTCTGGCTTAGTAGGTTCTGTCTTTTTTCCTAAATTGTCCAGATCGATTTTCCCAAGCGGTTTAAACTGTTGTTTCTGCTCGGGAAGGATGTTTGCCACTTCCTTTACCGGTTCAGCGACATGTTGCTTCTTTTCCTTTTTGGGGAAGAGCTTGTCTACAAGGCCTTTCACTTCCTTGTCTTTCTTGAACTGGTTGACCAGGGCGGCGTATTGTTCATCATTGAGCTTGAAGTTCAGGTCACTTCTCACTTCACCCAGGTCGCTTTTCTTTTCCAGGAATTCAACTGCCGTTTGAAGTCCTATGTTCAATTCGCGTATTGCTTTGTTTAATCGGATGCTCATTAATCACTCCTTATTGTTCAAATTCTGCTTTTAATACTTTAATCAGGTTGTCAACCGTCTCCTCTTCAAGATCTGCTTTCTCCACCAACATTTCGCGTGGTGCGTTGAGCACAGCCTTTGCTGTGTCGAGACCAATAGCTTTGATGGCGTCAATCACCCACTGGTCTACTTCGTCAGCGAACTCGTCCAGATAGATATCTTCATCGGCTTCGCTCTCGTCTATCTCGCGGAATACGTCTATGGTGTATTCTGTGAGCATAGAGGCGAGTTTGATATTCATACCACTACGGCCGATGGCCAATGACACTTCCTCGGGGCGAAGGTAAACTTCTGCCTTGTGTTCTTCCTCGTTCACGATGATGCTCGATACCTTGGCTGGGCTCAGTGCGCGCTGGATGAACAGCTTGATGTTGGATGTGTAATTAATCACATCAATGTTTTCGTTGTTCAATTCACGAACGATGCCGTGAATACGACTTCCCTTTACGCCCACGCAAGCTCCAACAGGATCGATACGCTCGTCGTAGCTTTCCACGGCAATCTTTGCACGTTCTCCCGGCATGCGGGCAACACGGCGAATGGTAATCAGTCCATCGTTGATTTCGGGAACCTCAGCCTCCAACAGCCTCTTTAGGAATTCTGGACTTGTTCGACTGAGGATAATCTTTGGATTGTTGTTCTCGTTGTTCACTTGATGGATGACGGCGCGAACAGTCTCGCCTTTGCGATACTGGTCGTTGGGGATCTGTTCACTCTTAGGCAGTATCAGTTCGTTGTTCTCATCGTCAACAAGAAGTACCTCGCGCTTCCACACCTGATAAACCTCGGCGCTAATAACTTGGCCAACTCGATCTTTGTACTTGTTGTACAGACTGTCGTGCTCTAGTTCAAGAATCTTCGATGCCAAAGTCTGGCGAAGATTCAGAATGGCACGGCGGCCGAACTTGGCGAAATCTACACGCTCAGAAACTTCCTCGCCCTCTTCGTAATCGCTCTCAATCTTTTGCGCATCGCTCAGAGATATCTCCTTGTTCTCGTCCTCCACCTCACCGTCGGCTACTACTACACGGTTGCGGTAAATTTCAAAATCGCCCTTTTCTGGGTTCACAATCACGTCGAAATTCTCGTCACTGCCAAAAATCTTGGCAATCACATTGCGGAAACTTTCTTCCAGTACGCTCACCAGTGTTGTACGGTCGATGTTCTTGTCAGCCGTAAACTGATTGAAGGTGTCTACCAAACTTACGGTATCCACCGCATTCTTTTTTGCTGCCATTGCTTATTTGAAACTTATTAGATATTTTGTATATTTCACTTTGTCCATCTGGAAGGTCTTCTCCACAGTCTGAAGTTCAGGGCGTTTCTTGCCTTCGATACGAACTTTCTCCTCCACCGTCACAGTAAAGTCGTTGCCGTCGACGCTTGTCAGAACTCCTTTTACCTTCTTGCCTTCATCTGTGAGCACTTCTACCTCTTTCCCGATGAAGTTGCGGTATTGCTGTGGAACTTTAAATGGCTGGCCTAGACCTGCCGAGCCAACTTCCAGTTCATAATCCTCCTCATCTCTGTTGAGCCTGTCCTCGATGAAACGACTCAACTCTACGCAGTCCTCAATCCATACTCCGTCAGCATGGTCAATTTCCACCACAATCTTGTTGTCGCTACTAATTTCTACATCTACGAGGAAATAATCCTTGCCTTCAAGCCATTCCTCTACCAAACTTTTTACAATGTTTTTGTCAATCATATAAATGTCATATAAATTAAAATGAGGAGCTTTGTCAAGCCCCTCATTCCTCTGAACGGTTGCAAAATTACTATTTTTTTGCCGAACAGCCAAATATTTTAGCATCTTATTACATTTTTTTCTTAAATTCAGTTTGTATACTCCTTGGTATTGCTAAAACACAGCCTATCATCGACTTGGAAAATTCATATAAAAGAATCCGCAAAGAAACATATTTTGTTGTCCATCAATGCTTTTCTTAGATGTATCCCATACAGGAACCCGTTGGATTCCTTACATATGTTTATAATTGGACCACAAAAGACATAGCGTTCACGGATTATTTTAATCACTACTGTTATTGGTGTAATTTCTGCAGGAGTTGCGGTCTTCTGCTTCTATGTTCATGTGTTCTTTGTGTTCCAAGAACTTATCAATGTGTCTGAGGTTGCGGCAGAATAATGCCAAAATATGGAAAGGAAATGTTTGCTAAATCTTTGCTGTTGTAATCGCGAATAAATATTGAAACTGTTTGGAATCGAAACTTGTCTTCCCCGTACAACAATAAATGAAACAAAGGTTAGAACTCCTGTTTGGGTAGCAGGGAGGGCTGCGCAGGTTGATATTGCGTAACAAACTGGTTTATAGGAACATAATAGTTCGTGTGGGATGTTGTTGTTTCAATTTTGTAGGTGGTGCAAGTGGAGTGTTACAACTAGCTGACGAAACCTCATCTTTAGCAATTCAAAAGATGATGTTTTGAAACTCAAAAAACTATTATTTGCAAGTTGAAAAGTAATGTATTACGGCTTTGCTGGATGTAGCAGACGGTGATACTCGTCCAGATGGTTTAACAATCGACATGCCTCTTTCATCTGCTTGTCATGCTTTAGACTATATTCCACGGCACCGCTTTGATAGTAATAAGCAGAAATGATATCGTCGGCAAGTATGTTTCTGATAACATCTTGGTGACGTTTCAGGTCACGTTCCAGATTGTGTTCAAGCTTCTTGGCTAAGGCCTCAAACTCAGGACGAGCATCTTCATAGTATCCCTCAAACTCCATAAGCTTCTTCAAACTTTTCATAGCCTTTTCACTTTCTGGGTCGTATGTGAAACCACTTTTTATCACACGTTGGCAAAAATCCTCATATTCGGCGTCTGATATGGAGAATTCAGAAGGATGGGGGATGGTGGGATGGCTTGATATATAATCAACCACATAGTCAAACATCACTTCTGTGCTGTCATGACCGCTTGCACTTAGGTAATAAGCAATGTTGGGCAGGGAGTCTGGTCGCACTTCCACATCGGGCATGATGCCGCATCCATCTCGCACTTCGCGGCCATTGCAAGTATAAAAAACATGAGTGAGAGAGTCTGGGATGTGGTCGGCCACCTCACCAACACCGCGCTTGTAATTAATGGCCTGAATGCAGCGCCCGCTCGGGATATAATATTTTCCAGTGGTCAGTTTCATCTGGGTGTTGTAGGGGAGGTCCATTGGAAGTTGTACGAGTCCTTTCCCGTATGTGCGTGTTCCTAAAATAACAGCACGGTCGAGGTCTTGTAGTGCTCCACTTGTTATTTCGCTCGAAGAGGCTGTCGCGTCATTTACAAGCACCACGACAGGCATCACCGAGTCGAGAGGCTCCACGGTCGTCTTGTATTCATGATTGCTGCGAGGAAGTTTTCCGCGGTTAGAAACAACTGTGATGCCACGAGGAACAAACAGATTCACTAAGTTGGCAGCTTCTTGCTCGCTTCCGCCGCCGTTGTTGCGCAAATCAAGCACAAGTTTTTTCATGCCTTGCTTCTTCAAGTCGATAAATGCCCTGCGCACTTCTTTGGCGCATCCCTCAACAAATTGCGTTAAATAAATATATCCGATACTGTCTTCGCGCATACCATAATACGGAATTGTTGGCATCTGCTGGATGGTTCTGCGCGTTATTTTCATTTGCATGATTTTGTTGGTACTTGGTCTAAGTATCTTCAACATGAACGATGTTCCGGCATCGCCGCGCAGGTGCTCACTCACATATTTTGTGTCCTTTCCTGCCATTGTTGAATCGTCGATACTTAGTATGACGTCCCCCTTCTTTAGTCCCGCTTCTTGCGATGGGGTGTTAAAGTATGGTTCGTCGATAACTGCATTCTTCCGTTTCATATGGTAGCGGATGACTGCACCAATTCCTGCATACTTTCCGGTGATAAATGCCTTCAGGTCATTCGATTCAGGATAATAAACCGTATAGGGGTCCAGTTGCTGAAGCATTGCATTGATACCAGTTCCAATCAACCGATTGGCATCAATGGTGTCAACATACATCATGTCAAGGTTCTTAAAAAGAACATTGAATATCTCCAAATTTTTAGCAACCTCAAAATTGTGATCTTCCTTTTCCTGCGAATACGAGGGGAAAAATGAAATCAACGCTACAAGCAAGGACAATATTTTCTTCATAATTAAAACTATGGCATTACAATAGCCCGGTCGATTGATGATAATCAAAAACAGAATGAATGCAAAATCATAACTTGATTGCGGATGCAAAAATACATCTTTCCTGTCGGATTACACCCATTTTTAATAAAAAATTATTGTATTTTTAGAGAAAACGAAAAAAATTTCTGAAAAAGTTTGGTGGTTTCAAAAAATCGCCGTACTTTTGCATCCGCAATCGAGAACAGCAATTCTGTTAACCGATTCAATATACTGCTTCAGTAGCTCAGTTGGTTAGAGCACCTGACTGTTAATCAGGGGGTCGTTGGTTCAAGCCCATCCTGAAGCGC
>CACZPU010000022.1 GCA_902783165.1 uncultured Prevotellaceae bacterium | reverse complement strand
GAGTTCGCTATCTTCGAGACGAGACTCTACGGCCTCCTTGAAACGTGTGATGAAGAAGGTGTTGGCAATGGGCTCCGATTCTTCAGCATGTTCAACGGCTGCTGTTTCGCCTGATGGTTTTGAGGGTTCGGTGGCTCCTTCAATCACGGGAATATCCTCGGGTTTGATGTTCCATAGGGTATTGACCACGCGCTCCTTGCGGAGAGTCATCTTACCGACATGGTAAAGATAAAAGAGCAAGATGGCGGCAAGCAACAGGGTGATAATACCTATAGCCAGCCAATTGACGATGCGCTGAGTGCCGAGTTGCTGAAGATAATTGTCAGCCTTTTCGTGAAGTTGGTCGAGATAGACGGCTTGACGCATAATCTCTTCGCTTTCCATCTGTAACACCTTAGCATTATCACTTGTCACAAGGGCCGACATCAGCATGGTCTCCTTGTCGTAAGGCTTGCCTTCCAGTATACGTACGGCTAAGTCGAGAATCTGGTCGCCATGAGTGGGGTAGATATACGAAGCATTGAGTAGCGAGTCGCGGACCAATTGTATGCCACCTTCCTTACCTGGTAAGCCGTCGATACCACAAAAGAAGGTGTTGGGTGACAGGTGTTGGGTATCTGTTAATGCTTTGCGGGCTCCCATTGCCGTACGATCGTTTGCTCCAAACACCAAATCTATGTGTACATCTTGATGATTGGTAAGCCATTGCTTGGTAGCCTCGTAGGCTTTCTGTTCTGTCCAGTCGCCCTGGAGCGAGGCTATCACATTGATGCCCGGAACTTTCTTGACGGCATCCATGAAACCGTTGTGTCGCTCAATGGCTGGCGACGAACCATCCAAGCCTTTTATCTCCAGCACAGTGCCATGTCCGTGAAGCTGCGAGACGATATACTCGCCCATCACATGCCCCATCTCATAGTTGTCGGCACTGATGAAGGCTGTATATTTCTGCGAGTTGGTCTTGCGCTCAAACACAATGACGGGAACGCCCTTGTCGTAGGCACGGTCGATGGCTGTCGAGATGGTGGAAACCTGATTGGGTGCTACAATAAGCAGGTCGATACCTTCGTTCACCAAACTGTCTATTTGTTGCACTTGTCGTTCGTCGCTATCGTATGCCGCGGCAAACTTTAATTCCACATTGTCATGGAAATATGCTCCCATTTTCAGTTCGGCATTTTGCTTGTCGCGCCAAATGTCATCGGAGCATTGAGAAATTCCTATGCGATGCTTCTCTTTGCTGGCTGAACAAGAGGCCAGCAATGCTGTCATTATGATTATATACAAAATACTCTTTCTCATGGTAGTCTTATTAATGAGTTGCCTTCCACCAGCCTGTAAGCTTCTTTGCTTCCTGTATGCCCGGATGCATGCTTGGGTCTGAGATGGAGATGCCGCTATACGTTTTTATTTTTCCATAAAGAGGGTGGCCCATATCGTCTTGATGAGTGGTCACCACAAAATCGGTGGTATGACATTTATATGGAATCATCTTATCCATTTGGTTGACGAATTCTTGGTACAATGCCACATCTTTTTCTTTGCAGAGCGTCATAACATAGTCGCTCATGTCAAGGAATACAGGATTATCCAACAGGTCGTAATTCTGAATAGCCTTCAATTCTTCAGCAGACATACTCCCTTCTGGATATTTCGCATTGATGCGCTTTATGATGTTAGCCATAGCGTCAATTTCGCTTGTCTTTGTAACCGCAAGTGCACCATATTGATTATAGGCATCACTGGAATAGTAGGCGTGGAACTTGTCGCAAACGTTTTGGTAGTTTTCGTTTATAAGGTCCATACCTAATGTCCTGTATGGAAGTCCGGCAATCATCATCTCGATGGGTGAGGCGATGTAATTCTCTGTAACCTCCTTCAATTCGTATGCCACTTCGATGTTTGACATATAACAATCGTCGAACACGATGAACTTGGTTTTCCCGAAAGTATTCTTAACGGCAGCCGACAATTCGGAGACTTCTGTTTGGTAGGATTTGAGAAGAGAGTGACCAAAATAACGCGTCAAAACAATGTTCTTCCCATTGTTGGCTGCTGCTGCGTTGTTTGCAGACAACTCTCTCTTTGCCCACGTAGTTGATGGGTTAGGGAAAATGTCTGTGCCTGCAGGCAGCCATCCCATGCCATGGCAACCGATAATGAGCGAATAGCATTTCGTACCTCGTGATGCTTGCATCACATCTTTAAATATGCTTGTCATACCTGCTGCAGTAGTGAAGTCCTTCCCAGATAAATGGGTGTATCGTTTGATGGTATCTGCAACGCAACGCCCATCCTGCTGATCCTTGTTATCGGCTATATATCGGAAATCTAGAAGGGCAGCTCTTGTTGAGCTTTGAGCTATAAAAACCATGATTTTCCTTTGCCCTAACCCTCTGTTGTTCTCCACGGCCATTTGCATGGCACTGATGTTGTTGAGAAGGTGCAGGTAGATGTCGTTCGAATCCTGAGACCATGGGAAATACATCAATATGGTCTGCTCTGGAACGAATTGAATCTCCGGCTCTTCCGATTCGTGGTCGCACGCCACAAGAAAACACGAGACGATTAGAACAAAGAAAAACTTCTTCATCTATTACAGCTTACTTTTAAGTTCGGCTATTGATTCTTTCAAGGCAGCTATCTTCTCTTCCGAGTCGCTTTGTTTTTTTCTTTCCAAAGCCACCACTGCCTCTGGGGCATTGGCCACGAATTTTTCGTTCGAGAGTTTCTTCATGACGCCTGCCAAGAATCCTTCGAGGTGTTTCAGTTGAGCTTCTGCTTTTTCAATCTCTGCACTAACGTCAATCATGTCTCCCAAAGGTACGGCAAACTCATCGGTGCCAACCATGAAAGCGCTTGCATCGGCTGTTTTCTCTATAACAACTTTGATGTCTTTCAGATTGGCCATCTTAGAAATCACATCGTTGTATTGCTCATAATGATTAGTGCCCACGGAAAGAAGTTCAAGCTGCTCTTTTGGAGCAATGTTCTTCTGGTTGCGAACCATTCTGACACCCGACACGATTTGCTTCACCAATTCGATGTCGGCGGACAATTTGTTTTCTTCTGCGGTTGGCGCTTCAATGCTCAGGCAGTCGTGCATAATGCTTTCTCCCTCCTTGCGGTCGTAGAGATGCTGCCAAAGTTCCTCTGTGATGAAAGGCATGAAAGGATGGAGCATTTTCAGCAGGTTGTTGAAGAATTGGAGCGTGCACTCGTACGTAAGCTTGTCAATAGGCTGGGGTTGCCCGTTGACGTATGCAGGCTTCACCATTTCAAGATACCAACTTGAGAATTCGTCCCAGAACAGCTTGTAAACAGCCATTAGAGCTTCTGAAATTCTGTATTTGGTGAACAAATCGTCAACTTCTGCATTCACCTGCTTCATTTTAGCTTCAAACCATTTGGTGGCAGTCTTGCAAGCTTCAGGCTGCTCAATATCGGCGGTGTACCATCCCTTTACGAGTCTGAAAGCATTCCATATCTTGTTGTTGAAGTTGCGGCCTTGTTCGCAGAGGCTCTCATCAAACAGAATGTCATTACCGGCGGGGGCAGAGAGCATCATTCCCATGCGCACGCCATCGGCTCCAAACTTTTCGATGAGCTCTATAGGGTCGGGACTGTTGCCAAGACTCTTCGACATCTTGCGTCCAAGCTTGTCGCGAACAATACCAGTGAAGTAGACATTCTTGAAGGGGTACTTACCCATATACTCCTCACCAGCCATGATCATACGGGCCACCCAGAAGAATATGATGTCAGGAGCCGTCACGAGGTCGGAAGTGGGGTAGTAGTAGTTTATCTCCTTATTGCCGGGATTGTTGATGCCGTCGAATAGTGAGATAGGCCAGAGCCAAGAAGAGAACCAAGTATCGAGAGCATCTTCATCCTGATGCAGGTCGGCATCTGTTACCTTCGGATTCTTCTGCTGAGCCAACATCAAAGCTTCCTCGCGCGTTTCGGCTACCACGAAGTCGCCTTCCTCATTGTAATAGTAAGCGGGGATACGATGTCCCCACCACAACTGACGCGATATGCACCAGTCTTGAATATTCTCCAACCAGTTCTTATAAGTGTTCACGTATTTCTGAGGATAGAATTTCATTTCTCCGTTGAGCACTGGTGGCAGGGCGATATCAGCAAAGTGCTTCATCTTCAGGAACCACTGCAGTGACAGACGGGGCTCGATAGCGGTGTCTGGGTTACGCTCTGAGTAACCCACCTTATTAGTATAGTCCTCAATGTGCTCCATCAGCCCAGCTTCCTGCAAGTCCTTGGCAATCTGCTTGCGGCAGTCCATACGGTCCATGCCAATGTAGAGCGGCGATTGCTCGGAAATGGTACCGTCGGCGTTGAAGATGTCGATGGTCTCCAAGTTGTGGGTCTTCCCCAGCATATAGTCGTTGGTGTCGTGGGCAGGGGTCACCTTCAGGCAACCCGTACCGAATTCGATATCCACATATCGGTCCTCGATGACGGGAATCACGCGGCCCACCAGTGGCACGATCACCTTGCGACCCTTCAGCCACTGATTCTTCGGGTCCTTGGGATTGATACACATGGCGGTATCACCCATGATGGTCTCAGGACGTGTGGTTGCCACAACAGCAAAATAGCCTTTCTCATCCTTATGGATGACATTGCCATCTGCCTTGAGTGCCTCCTCGTTGTCAAGAGCCGTCAGACCGTCTACATAATACTTCAGATGAAACAGGTGACTCTTCTCCTCACGATAAATCACCTCTTCAGTAGAGAGTGCGGTGAGTGCCTTCGGATCCCAGTTCACCATGCGGAGTCCACGATAAATGAGTCCCTTGTTATAGAGGTCTACGAATACTTTGATAACACTCTTAGAGCGCTTCTCGTCCATTGTAAAGGCAGTGCGGTCCCAGTCACAACTGGCACCCAAACGGCGTAGTTGCTTTAGAATGATGCCACCATGCTCATCCGTCCAATCCCAGGCGTGTTTCAAGAACTCGTCGCGACTGAGGTCGTGTTTCTTGATACCCTCGGAAGCGAGTTTCTTCACCACTTTAGCCTCGGTGGCTATAGAGGCGTGGTCGGTGCCTGGTACCCAACAGGCGTTTTTGCCTTCCATGCGAGCTCTGCGCACGAGAATGTCCTGTATAGTGTTGTTAAGCATGTGCCCCATGTGAAGTACACCAGTAACGTTGGGTGGGGGAATAACTATTGTATATGGTTCGCGTCCATCGGGTTTCGAACTGAACAATTTGTTGTCTATCCAATACTGATACCATTTACCTTCCACTTCGCGTGGATCATACTTGCTTGCTAATTCCATGTTTATTGAAAATACGTTTTGTTATCACTTATATGCTTTGCCTTTAGGCAATATTAGGTGCAAAGGTAAAAATTATTTTTCTTTTATTAATATATTTCACTGATTTGAACTCACTATTTAACATAAAATAGGAAACCGTCGGTGTGTTTACTACTATTATTCGATGAGGATAACAAATGGGAAAGAGAAATGCTCGACATATGTACTTCTGCAAATCAGATGCTTTCAAAAAGGTCTACAGCCCATAGGCACATTATCTTGTCGATGTTGACGAAAGACAAGCGCCATCTATGGAAAACAACATAGCCTATTGTTCTCATTCAGAATGCTGGTGAATTCTATGCCGTATGCTTCGCTAAAGTAATTGGTTAAAGATTTGTCTATTTCAGATAAATATGCTACCTTTGCGGCAACAAAATGAATACTAAGATAAAATAGTATTTGCAACTCATGGAAAATAAAATGCATTCAAGAGAAGAGAAACTGGAGGCGTTCGGAAGACTGCTCGACGTGCTTGACCAATTGCGGGATAAATGTCCTTGGGACAAGAAACAAACAAATGAGAGTCTGCGTCCAAATACAATAGAGGAAACATTTGAGTTGTGCGACGCGCTGATTAAAAACGATACGCACAACATATGCAAGGAGCTTGGTGACGTTATCATGCATGTGATGTTCTATTCGAGAATTGGTGCAGAAAACCACGATTTTGATATTGCTGATGTTTGCAACAAGGAGGCTGACAAACTCATTTTCCGCCATCCTCATATTTATCATCCTTCGCAGGTGGGGAAAAAGGAACCGCTACCTTTGGACGATCCTCGATTTGTAGCCTCACCAGACGATAATTCAGAATTTCAGAATGCAAAGACCAGCGAGCAGGTGTTGAAGAATTGGGAGCAGATAAAGCTGAAAGAGAAAGATGGCAACAAGAGCGTACTTTCGGGTGTCCCCGATTCGTTGCCTAGTCTTATCAAAGCTTATCGCATCCAGGACAAGGCCCGCAATGTAGGGTTCGATTGGGCTAAAAAAGAGGATGTGTGGGAGAAAGTTCATGAAGAGCTTGAAGAACTGGAAGAAGAGTTGAAAAAAGAAGACAAAGAAAAGTCTACTCGCGAACTAGGTGATTTTCTGTTCTCTGTCATTAATGCAGCACGTCTCTACAAGTTGAATCCTGACAATGCTCTTGAGCATACAAACCAAAAATTCATTCGTAGATTCAATTACGTTGAAAACCATTCAATAAGAATCGGTAAGTCATTGACAGAAATGAGTTTATCAGAAATGGATGAACTGTGGAATGAAGCCAAAAAACAAGAATAGATAAAGACTGAACCATATAATCTTGCAATAAGAAATATCATAGGATAGAATATGAAAAATCTGTATTTTTGCATACTGTTTATCGTTTTTGCATCATTCTTTGTTGGATGTAAAGATACAAAAAAACAAGCTGAAATTATTGAACAAGATTCAATCGTTTACAACGTGGAGGAGATTAGTGACCAAACCTTGTATGGGCGTTGTGGCGACGGCTCTGCCATGCATACGTTGGAACTGATTACCGATGCAGGCGATACGTTGTATTTCGTGGTGAACGATGACAGCGTGTCGAATGTGAAGGGTGGAATGGCTGCCGGCGACCGCATGGCTGTGATGGTTGACCCTGATTCGTCTGACGAAGATGCCCAACGTGCTTTGGAGGTTATCAATCTAACCACCTTGTTGGGAAAATGGGTGAGTCTCGACAAGTCGTTCGAATTGCAGGAGGGTGGCGTCGTCATCTCGAATGTGAAAGAGCCCAAACCTTATGTGGAGTGGAAAATTTTAAATGGCCAGTTGGTGCTTTCTGCCGACACCTTCAAAGTGTTCGAATTGGGCGTGGACACCCTGATGCTTGAAAACGAGAAGGGTATTTTTGCCTATAAGCGATTGAAATAGTCTATGCAGCCTTTTCAAATACACATCTTGGGGTGCGGAAGTGCATTGCCCACCCCCAAACATGGAGCATCGGCTCAAGTGGTGGAACTGCGTGGAAAGATGTTTCTTGTGGATTGTGGAGAAGGCACGCAAATTCAGTTGAGGCGCTCGCGCATTGGCTTCACACGCATACAGTCGGTTTTCATATCCCATCTTCATGGTGACCATTGCTTTGGATTGATAGGCTTAATCAGTACCTTTGGCATGCTTGGTCGTGAAGCGCCTTTACATGTTTATGCCCCTGTGGCATTGGAACCAATGCTGATGATGCAAATGGAATTGTTTTGCAACGGCTTGGGCTTCGAAGTAGTATTCCATGCTGTTGACACGACCGTTCATCAAGTTATTTATGAAGATTCTTCCATTAGTGTAGCGTCCATTCCACTTGAGCATCGAATAGCATGTTGCGGTTTTCTTTTCCGAGAAAAACCGGGACTTCCTCATATCCGTCGCGACATGATTGACTTTCTGAATATTCCCATTAGTCAAATAAACAATATCAAACTCGGGAAAGATTGGGTTACCGAAGACGGGCGTGTCTTTCCAAACAACCGGCTTGTAACACCGGCAGACCCGCCTCGAGCCTATGCCTATTGTAGCGACACCCGCTACATGCCACAGCTGCACGAGATGCTGCGTGGCGTGGATGTTCTCTATCATGAGAGCACTTATTGCAGTGACAACATGGAGAAGGCAAGGCTCTATTATCATTCTACGGCAGCACAGGCAGCCCAAGTGGCAAGGGATGCTGGAGTGGGGAAGCTATTGCTCGGCCATTATTCTGCACGATACAATGATGAGCAAATGATTCTGAAAGAAGCACGCGAAATCTTCCAGGAAAGCTACCTGACGGAGGAAAATGGCACCTTCTCAATATAAAATATTGAAAAAAATTTGGAGAGTTTGAAAGATTATTGTATTTTTGCAAAAAATTAAAGGTGAATCATATGTTTAAATATCTACGCAATATTTTTTTCGCATGTTTATTGGCTATGGCAGCCCCAATGACAATGAATGCCGCTGAGGCTATCGAAATCATTGACCAGGAGGTTGCAACGGTCACTATCTCTGTAAAAGGCAACGTTCTGCACATTGCAAATGCCAATGGGCAAATGCTTTATGTTTACAACGTGACAGGGGTGAGAATGATGAGCATTAAAGTAGAAGGTTCAGACCGAAGCATTGAGCTCAATCTTCCAAAAGGATGCTACATCGTGAAGGTTGGCAATACTGTGCGAAAAATATCAGTCAAGTAAGTACATGTGAAAGCTTCTTCTCAGGTATTCTGTTTTTTCATAATGGCTTTGCTGTTCTTCCAGAGTTGTAGGGAAGAATATGTGAATCCTAATCTCCTTATTACCATTGACTCTTTTTCCGACTTGAAGGATGATAATATAACTATCGACTCCCGGTTGGTAAACAGATGTTTGAACAAACTTGTTGCGTCTGATAAAGGGACTATGGGGACAGACAAGTTCGTGAAGAGCTATTATGGCAACAGAAGTCCGTTGCTGTGGGTTGGAAGGAATGGTGTAGACTATCGTGCCGACACTCTGCTCGTTTATATTGATTTGGCCAAAAACTCAGGTCTTTCAAGGGAAATGTTCCGATACGACCAGATAGTGAGAGACTTGAAACGTATAAGGAACCTTGAATTAGGCGTTGACAGCGTATCTGAGGTTAACAAGGTGATAGCCAGGCTTGAATACAACTTGACTAGAGCATATCTAAAATACACCTCTGGGCAATATTACGGTTATGTGAATCCCAACCATTTGCTCAACAAGCTTTGTGTGAAGGATTCTGATTCGTTGCATGTCACTTATTTCCATTTGTTTGATGTTCCAATGAAACATGCTTCAGTGGATTTTTATAAGAAGGCTTTGTCAAAATTGAGAAACGACAGTATATGCCAGTTTCTTCACGAAGTGCAGCCTGTAGGAAAGATGTTTGGCTTGTTGTGTGAGAAGCTGAACGACCCGACAATCAGCCAAACCGAACGGAAAACGGTGCTTTGTAATATAGAACGATGCAGGTGGCGGCTCCGTGACTATCCTGAAAATCACAAGAAATATGTTCTTGTCAATGTTCCGGCATTCAGACTATATGCCGTCGACCATGATAGTGTTCTGACTATGAGAATCGGCTGTGGTACGAATGATACCAAGACACCACTTCTTACAAGCCGTATCAATCGCATGGAGATTAATCCTGTGTGGGTGGTTCCCAAAAGCATTGCAAAGAACATCGTCTATCGTCAGGGGTATCTCCGTAAAGAGCACATGTACATTATGGATAGAAAGCGTGGGAAACTGGATGTTGATTATGCCTCATATGATAAAGTTATGTCTGGCGAACAATATATTGTACAAGAGGGTGGGGCGGGCAATTCGCTCGGGAGAATCATCTTCAGATTCCCCAACAACCACGCAGTGTATTTGCACGACACCTCAACCCCGTGGTTCTTTGAGCGCGAGCATCGTGCTGTAAGCCATGGATGTGTCAGAGTTCAAAAACCATTTGAGTTGGCTGTGTTCCTACTGAAGGAGAAAAATGAAGAGGTTGTGGAAAAAATCAAATACAGCATGACGACTGATGTCAACAATTATGATGAAAGCGATGGTGTGGACAATAGCCAGATTGACCAGGAAAAACTAATCAAGCATGTTGAGGTGAATCCCGAGATACCTCTTTTTATTACATATTTTACGGCATATCCCAATAGTAGTGGACAATTGTTTTTTTACAAAGACGTTTACGGGTATGATAAAGCACTTTATAACGAATTGAATAATTATGTCGACAACATACAATGAGAAAATAGAGGATATGTTATCCGATCCAGCGCGCAAGAAAGCAGCTTTTTCAATTGTTGTGAAGCAGTTTAGCGAAACATTGTATTGGAAAATAAGGCGGATTGTGCTTAATCATGAAGATGCAAGCGATGTGTTGCAGAATGTGTTCCTGAAAGCTTGGAGTAATCTGGACGATTTTCAAAACAAGTCGCAAGTTTCTACATGGCTTTATCGTATTGCCATCAACGAGAGTCTTGATTTCCTGAGAAAACAGAAGAACAAAATAAGCACCGATGCCGATTTGAGTGTCGCCAATCGTTTGATGGCAGATGAGTATTTCGATGGCGATCGTACACATGCTCTTCTTTATGAGGCTATCGACACCTTGCCTGATGTCCAGCGAACAGTGTTTACGCTCCGTTATTTCGATGAAATGAAATACAATGAAATATCCCAGATATTGGGAACTTCTGAGGGAGCTTTGAAGGCTTCATATCATATAGCTGTAAAAAAAATAACTGAATATGTTAGAAAAAACACAAGATAACTTAAATTACCATTAAACTTTTTTTTGTTGAAAACGTCCAAATAAAAAAATACAAACCATGACCGAAGAAGATTTATTGATGCATAGTATTGGAAAAGAAAATCATTTTCGAGTACCAGAAGGGTTCTTCGATGATTTTTCTAATAATATCATGAAAAGAATCGAAGAAAATGATGATAACAGAACAGAAACATTCACTGCGGAGAAGACTCCTGTGAATAAACCTACTATTTTCAGAAGATTGCTACCATATTCAGTTGCTGCTGCTATTGTTGGCGTGCTGTTTGGAGCTGCGCTCTATTTCATTCCTTCACAGAATGATGATACTACACAATCTGCTCAGGCACAGACAGCTTCATTGTATAACAACGGCGATGCGCTTGACCAGATGACCGAATATGCCATGCTTGATAATGAAGATTTGTATAGTTATATGTCATCAAATGAATATTAATCATGAAGAAATATTTTATTATCCTTTTTTTAAGTTCGATAATGATGGTTGCCAAAGCCCAGCAGCCGCAGCATCAGCAAAATCGCTTTGACCCACAAAAATTCCAAATGGCTTTGGAATCATATATCACTCGCGAAGCAAAACTTACTCAAAAGGAAGCTGCAGCTTTCTTTCCGTTATACAAAAAGTTGCAAAGTGAGCAAAGAGCCTTATTCCAAAAAGGAAGCAAGGCGAGATGGGTGAAGCCTGCTACAGAACAAGAATGCCGCAGTGCGATAGAGGAGCACGACAACATCGATCTTCAAATTAAGAAGCTTCAAAAGCAATATCACCAGAAATTCCTTAAAGTGGTGAGTGCAAGTAAATTATATGATATACTGAAAGCCGAAGACAGATTTCATAAACAGTCTATTAGGAAGTTTACGGAGCGTGTCGGAAAACCTCATAGGAAGTAGTTATTACAGCGCTGTATCTCAACCCTTCACTATCTTTGTATAGCAGTCTGGGAATAATTCGGAGATGGCATGCGGGGCATTTTTGAATATTCCAAACAATGCACTGCCGCTGCCACTCATTGCAGCATAGAGGGCTCCTTCATCATAAAGACTCTGCTTGATTTGTCCTATGATGGGGTGTTGGGGTAATATGCTTTCCTCAAAATCGTTGACCAGCAGATTCTTCCATTGTTCGATAGGAAGTTTTATGATTTCCTTACAATTCATTTTTGGCGCTTTTGCATGGATACCGGCAAAGGCTTCTTTGGTGGATATGGCTATTGGCGGTTTCACAATGGCAATATAATAATCATTCAAGTTCAGGTCTACCGGAGTGAGTATATCTCCAATGCCTTCTGCGTAAGATGGTTGTGCTGTGATGAAAAAGGCGCAGTCGGCCCCTAATTTTGCGGCATGTCTTTGCATCTCTTCTATAGACAAACCCAAATGGAACATATCGTTCAACAGCCGGATGGTATAACCACAGTCGGCTGACCCACCGCCCATCCCTGCTTGCATGGGTATTTGCTTGTCTAATGTAACATGTATCGGTGGGATGTTGTATTTTTCTGCAAGCAGAAGATATGCTTTGACTATTAGATTATCTTGGGGATTGCCCTCAATTTTATGCCCTTGAATGCATAATGTGCAGGCTTCAGCTTGACTGTTCTTTTGCTCAATCTCTATTTCATCGTGTATCTTCACTGGATAGAAAACTGTTTCAAGGTCGTGATATCCGTCAGCTCGTTTTCTGACGATATTAAGACCGAGATTTATTTTAGCACATGTTTCTATTTTCATAATTTTGGTATTTACGTTGACAAAGGTAGCGTTTTTGAGCGATTTGTCCAAATAATTAATGAAATTATTCCACAAACTTTTTTGCTAAAAGAATTTTTTTAATTACCTTTGCGCCCTATATAAAAGTACAATAATAACCATTTGAAAAATATACAAAAATATGGCAAAGAAGTTTGCAGAGCATAATGGTCTAAATCTGACAGAGGTTAATCAGCAAGTGTTAGAGGAATGGGGAAGGAAAGACGTGTTCCACCGTTCTATTACCGAAAGAGATGGCTACCCGCAATTTGTATTCTATGAGGGTCCTCCATCGGCAAACGGTCACCCCGGAATCCATCATGTTCTTGGCCGTGCCTTGAAAGACACCTTCAATAGATATAAAACAATGAAGGGATACCAGGTTTTACGTAAAGCCGGATGGGACACTCATGGCTTGCCAGTTGAATTGGGCGTAGAGAAAGACCTTGGTATTACAAAGGCTGATATTGACAATCACGATAGTCCTCGTTATATTTCCACTGAGGAATACAACCAAAAGTGTAGGGAGAATGTCATGAAGTTTACCCAGGAATGGCGTGATCTTACAGAAAAGATGGGCTATTTTGTTGACTTGGACAACCCCTATATCACATACGATAATAAATATATTGAGACGCTTTGGTGGCTGCTTAAGCAGTTCTATCAGAAAGGCCTGCTCTATAAAGGCTACACCATTCAGCCTTATTCTCCTGCAGCAGGAACTGGCCTCTCAAGTCACGAGCTGAATCAGCCCGGTTGTTATCGCGATGTGAAGGACACTACAGCTACTGCTCAATTCAGAATTGTAGATCCTCGTCCTGAGATGAACGAATGGGGAACTCCTGTTTTCCTGGCATGGACAACAACTCCTTGGACATTGCCTTCCAATACTGCATTGTGCGTTGGCCCCAATATCGATTATGTTTGTGTGCAGACTTTCAATCCTTATAACGGAGAGAAAATCAGTGCAATCATGGCAGGAACTCGTTTGGATGCTTACTTGAAGCCTGAAGGCGAGTTCGCTCCTATGGACAGCTATAAGCCTGGCGACAAGATTATTCCCTATAGAATTGTTTGCAATTACAAAGGTTCCGACTTGCTCGGCATGAAATATGCTCAGTTAATGCCTTGGGTGAAGCCGTGTGAGAGACTTGACGACACTTCTGGAGCGTTTGTGAAAGACTATGCCGAATCTCACGAAGACAAGATTTTCCGTGTTGGCAAGGATGCTTTTGTGGAAATGGAAGAAACGGCATTCCGTGTGATTCCTGGCGATTATGTTACTACCGAAGACGGTACGGGTATCGTGCACATCGCGCCTACATTTGGTGCTGACGACGCCAAGGTTGCAAAGGACGCAGGAGTTCCTTCTTTGTTCCTTATTAATAAGAATGGCGAAACCCGTCCAATGGTTGACCTGCAGGGCAAATATTATCTGATGAACGAGCTTTCTGATGCATTTATCGCCCAATGTGTCAATGTAGATGCATATTCTCGTCATGCAGGCGATTATGTGAAGAATGCCTATGACCCGAAATACAATGTGAACGGATACGACGAGAAGGCCGCCATGAAAGACGAAGACCTGAACATCGTGCTTTGCATGGAGATGAAGCAAGAGGGCAGTGCATATAAGATTGGAAAGCATATTCACAATTATCCTCACTGTTGGCGTACCGACAAACCGGTTCTTTACTATCCTCTTGATTCATGGTTTATCCGTTCAACAGCTTGCAAGGACCGAATGGTGGAACTTAATAAGACTATCAATTGGAAACCTGAGAGCACTGGTGTTGGCCGATTCGGTAATTGGCTGGAGAATCTGAACGACTGGAATCTTTCTCGTTCCCGTTTCTGGGGAACTCCACTTCCAATTTGGCGGAATAAAGATACTCGCGAGGAAATTTGTATTGGTTCACTGGAGGAACTGTACAATGAGATTGAGAAGAGTGTTGCCGCTGGCATCATGAAGACAAATCCATTGAAAGACAAAGGATTTGTTCCTGGTGATTATTCTCAGGAAAATTATGACAAGATAGATGTCCACCGTCCGTATGTCGATGAAATTGTTCTTGTTGGTGAGAGCGGAAAGCCATTGCACCGTGAGAGCGACCTTATTGACGTGTGGTTTGATTCTGGTTCTATGCCTTATGCTCAGGCACATTATCCATTTGAGAACAAGGATGCCATCGACAAGGGCGTAGCTTATCCTGCCGATTTCATCAATGAAGGAGTCGACCAGACTCGTGGTTGGTTCTTCACTCTTCACGCTATTGCCACAATGGTTTTCGATAGTGTGGCGTTTAAAAATGTGATTTCCACCGGATTGGTTTTGGATGCAAAGGGAATTAAAATGTCTAAGCATTTGGGCAATGTTGTTAATCCTTTCTCTGAAATCGAGCGCAATGGTGCTGATGCGGTACGTTTCTACATGCTTACCAATACACAGCCTTGGGACAACTTGAAATACGACCCGGCCGGTGTAGATGAGATTCGCCGCAAGTTCTTCGGCACATTGTATAATACATACAGCTTCCTTGCCTTGTATGCAAATGTTGATGGTTTCGACCCGTCAACAGAGCAACTGGCAATAGACAAACGACCAGAAATCGACCGTTGGATATTGTCAAAGGTCAATACCCTTATCAAGGGTGTAGATTCTGCATTGGCCGATTTCGAACCTACCAGGGCTGGCCGTCTTATTGACACATTTGTCAATGACGATTTGAGCAACTGGTATGTACGACTCAACCGTAAACGTTTCTGGGGTAAGGAGATGAGCGACGATAAGTTGAGCGCTTATCAGACTTTGTATACCTGTCTGATGACTGTTTCTAAACTTCTCGCACCTTTCGCTCCGTTTTATTCCGATCAGCTCTATAAGGATTTGGGCGGAACTCTCGACAGTGTGCATCTTGATTTGTTCCCTGTTTGTGACGAGTCTGTTATCGACACCGACCTTGAGGCACGTATGGACATTGCTCAGAAGATAACATCTATGGTTCTCGCTTTGCGTCGCAAGGTGAATATCAAAGTCCGTCAGCCATTACAGAGTGTTATGATTCCTGCCATTGACCAAGAGCAGAAGCAGCACATTGACGCTGTGAAAGAACTGATTATGAACGAGGTGAATGTCAAGGAACTGAAGTTTGTCGAAGGTTCTGGTATCCTTGTCAAGAAGGTGAAGTGTAATTTCCGCACCATGGGCAAGAAGTTCGGTAAGCTGATGAAGGGCATTGCTGCTCAGATGACAACTCTCTCACAAGAAGATATTGCCCTTTTTGAGGAAAATGGTTCCATCACCTTGAATGTCGATGGTGATGAAGCTGTTGTTGAATTGGCAGATGTTGAAATCATCAGCGAGGATATTCCCGGGTGGCTTGTTTCCAATGAAGGCAACCTTACCGTTGCACTTGAAATAGAAATGACCGATGAACTCAGACGTGAGGGAATGGCTCGTGAGTTGATAAATCGCATCCAGAACATCCGCAAAGACCACGGATTGGATATCACAGACAGAATAAACATTGTGGTTTCTCCCAACGAGCAGACCGATGCAGCTATCAATGCCTTCGCCGACTATATCAAGGCGCAGGTACTTGCCGACCATATAAAAATCGCAGAGAACGATGGCGATGCTGTCGAATTTGACGATTTCGACCTGAACATGATAGTAGTGAAGAGTTAATGTAAACAATATTATATTTTAATAGATAGTTTTTACCGCTATGTCAGAGAAAGTACGCTATAGTGATGAAGAACTTGAGGAGTTCAAGGGCATCATTAATGAGAAACTTGCTACAGCGCGTCATGACTACAATCAAATGATGCGTCAGTTGATGAATGCTGATGGAAATGATGTTGACGATACATCGCCTACATACAAGATACTTGAAGAAGGCAGTGCCACTCAAACAAAAGAGGAACTGATGCTGCAGGTTTCTCGCATGCAGAAATTCATCCAGGGGCTTGAGGCCGCATTGGTCAGGATTCAGAACAAGACCTATGGCATCGACCGTATGACGGGCGAGCTCATCCCTAAGGAGCGCTTGCGCATCGTGCCACATGCAACTCTTAGCGTTCAGAGCAAAGAAGCAAGGAAACACTGATGAAGAAATTCAACAATGGCCATTTGGCTGTTCTTATCATTGTACTCATATTGGTTATTGATCAGGTTATCAAAATCTTGGTCAAAACCAATATGTGTCTCCACGAAAGTATTGAAGTCACCCCTTGGTTCTATATTAATTTTATAGAAAACAACGGAATGGCATATGGCATGACCTTTATCAACAAGTTCGTGCTGAGCCTGTTCCGCGTCGTTGCAGTAGCTGTTCTTGGCTATTACATCTGGCTTGAAGTCAAGAAGAAGGCACGTACTGGCTACATTATCTGTGTATCCATGGTGTTGGCGGGCGCTGCTGGCAATATACTGGATTCCATGTTCTATGGTCTTGTCTTCAATGCTTCATCACCTTCCTATGTCTCTTATTTCGTTCCATTTGGCGAGGGCTATGCACCTTTCTTGATGGGAAAAGTAGTGGATATGTTCTATTTCCCGATTATACAGACAACATTGCCCGACTGGTTGCCCATATGGGGAGGAAGGCCTTATGTCTTCTTTAGTCCGGTGTTCAATTTCGCAGATGCAAGCATCACCTGTGGTGTCATCCTTTTGTTGCTGTTCTTCAGGAAAGAACTTTCAGCCATATCGTTCAAGCGTACTCCAGTTCAATCGGATTCCGACGATGAAAATCATTCGTAGTCTTCTACTTTGCCTTGTCCTTTTAGCCGCATTGGCTTCATGTAAACCGGGTGTGCCCCGGCAGTACATCCAGCCTTCCAAGATGGAAGATATTCTTTATGACTATCATCTTGCTGGTGGCGCGGCCGAAACAACCGAATACAACGAACGTGCATACAACGACAGGCTCTACAAGCTGGCTGTCCTCAAGAAGCATGGTGTCAGCGAGGCCGAGTTTGATTCTTCAATGGTTTACTACATGAGGCATACTGAGCGCATTCATGAAATCATGAAGAGGGTTTCCGAGAAAATAAGCAATCAGGCGGTTGCCATGGGAGCCGATGTCTCCAGTATGGACGAAGGTCAGATGATGATTGGTGACACCACACGAATTTGGCGTGGCGAATCTTCTATCTCTCTCATTACCAACCCTCCATACAACAAGTACTCGTTCAAAGTTGAAGCAGACTCTTCTTTCCATGCAGGCGACAGGATTATCCTCCGTTTCAATACACTTTTCCTGTATCAGGATGGTATGCGCGATGGCCTGGCTATGCTTGTTGTCAAGTTCAAGAACGACAGTATCGGCTCACGCGTAATGCACATGTCGTCGTCGTCACGTTATAATATGGAGATTTTCGACAACGGCAATCGTGGCATCAAGGAAATAAAAGGTTTCTTCTTCCTTACAAGAGAGGCCAATTCAACAACCACAACATTCAAACTCATGGTGGTCAATCAAATCAGCATGATGAGGTTCCACGCGAAGAAACAGGAAAAAACGGCAACCCCCACAGACAGTGTGCAAACACAAACGAGAGACAGTCTGCAGCCCAATTCTTCGGCTTCCGACGGTCCAGTCAAGACACACAATGATGTTCCAAAGAACATGCCACCATTACCCGGCAAAGCCAATATGAACAATGATGCGCATATGAAACCTGAGCCCGAGAAGAGGTAGCGACGCCTTGGCAGGCTTTTTTCCAGCTTTTATATATTATTAATGTGAAAACCTGGTTTGTTCAGCAAGAATGAGAAAGAGGCGAGTGGCGGTTCATGAGGTGTTGGTCGACGGGCAGACTATCGCGCCCTGCGTGGTTGAAATGGTGTGCCCACAGTTCGGTTCATGCCCATCTAAGAATCAGCAGCCATCAGAAGATGGCATTGTTCTTGATGGCGAGGTCGTCGCTTACTATCCTTTGACTGAAGAATTGGCCATGACAGAGTGGCTTGGCGGCACCATCAAGATTGTCCCTTCGTCAAAAGGCGATGTGCTCCTTGCTATTTGGGACGGCAACAAATAGAAAATGCTTTCGCAATATCCTCGCAATGGCTGGAGGAAAAATGCGAAAGCATTTGTTTTGTATCCAATTATCCCGATTACATGGCAAACACGTCGAAACCGCCGTCTACCTTTGCCACAACACCTGTCACAAATTTTGCAGCGTCAGACATCAGATAGTGGATGGTTCCGCACAGTTCTTCGGGATCGCCCATTCTGCCAAATGGCGTCTGACGAATCACGTCCTTGCCACGCTCTGTCCAGCTTCCGTCAGGATTGGTGAGCAGTGCGCGGTTCTGGTTTGTCACAAAGAATCCGGGAGCAATGGCGTTCACGCGGATGCCGTCACCAAATTTGCGTGCGGCCTCAGCTGCCATATAAGCGGTGAAATTGCTGATACCGGCCTTGGCTGCTGCATAACCGCAAACACGAGTCATTGGGCGGAACGAAGCCATGGATGAGAAGTTGATGATAGAACCCTTCTTCTGCTTTACCATTGGCTTGAGGAATGCCTGCGTAGGAATGACGGTTCCTGTCAGGTTCAGGTTGAGCACCTTTTGGAAAGCCTCTGGTTGCAGGTCGAAGATAGTCTGGTCTGGACCAATTGTTGCACCGGGCATGTTGCCGCCTGCAGCATTGAGAAGTGTATCAACACGACCATATTTGGCAACGATGTCTTCCACATTCTTCTCTACCACCTCTTTGTTGAGAACATCTGTGATGAAGAAGTCGGCCTTGCCACCTTCTGCCTCAATCTCTGCAACGAGCTTTTTGCCCAGTTCTTCAACACGGTCAAGGAAGATAACGGTTGCCCCTTCTTTTGCCAGATACTTACCAATGGTGCTGCCCAACACACCACAACCACCAGTGATGACTACCACGTAGTCTTTGATGTTGAATAAATTGTTCATTTTTGTTTTTGTTTTATAATGAAATTGCTTGATGATTCCTATTGCTGTTAGATAACCGTTTGAGGTCTGTCGGGGTTAGTCGAAGAATCCCGGCTGTTGGTATTTGATGCCTAACTCACGGTCTACGGTGGCCAAGATGCCCTGCACTTGTCCAAGAGCGAACATGCGGCCAAGGA
Source organism: uncultured Prevotellaceae bacterium (assembly GCA_902783165.1). Classification (GTDB taxonomy): domain Bacteria; phylum Bacteroidota; class Bacteroidia; order Bacteroidales; family Bacteroidaceae; genus Prevotella. The sequence continues at coordinate 30,540 of CACZPU010000022.1, read as the reverse complement.
AGCTGTAGCCGGCATTGTATCCACGTTCCTCATCGCCCAACATGGTCATACCGTGGTCAACGCGCATGGGCAAATTGGGATTCTCTTTCTCGAAGATGCGTGCCAACTCTATGATGTCGGCTCTTCCTCCCAGATGGCTGGCTTCTGTGAAGTCGCCGTTGGGGAAGATGTGGCATGAGCGCAGGTGAACGAAATGGGTTCTGCTGGCGAATTTTCTTGCCATTTCCACTACGTTGTTGTAGGCTCCGGCGCTGAGCGAACCGGCGCAGAATGTCAGTCCGTTGTGTTTGTTGGGTACGGCGTTCAAGAACCATTCAATATCTTCCTGAGTCCTGACGATGCGTGGCAGTCCGAGTATTTCGATAGGCGGGTCGTCGGGATGCACACACATGTTCATACCGTATTCTTCGCAAGTGGGCATGATTGCCTCCAAGAAATATTTCATGTTTGCGCGAAGCTGGTCTTTGTCAATGCCCTTGTATTTGTCGAGAAGCTGGTGGAACAGTCTCAGCGGGTGGGCGTCGCCCTCCTTGAAATTGCCGCTCACGAAACCTTGGGTCTTGATAACAATGTTCTCCACCAACTGGTGGTCCTTCTCGGGAGTCATGGTCTTGGCCAGTTCGTCGGCTTCTGCCAACACGTTTCTGGCTGCTGCAGAGGGCAGCTCGTCGGGCATCTTGAATTTCGCCCAATCCTCTCGCGCGCCTTCGCGTTTCAGAATGTAGATGTCGAAATAGGCAAATTCCGCATACGAGAAATATAGATTCGACGAGCCGTTGGGGTTGGAGTGTAGCAGGTCGGTGCGCGCCCAGTCGAGCACAGGCATGAAATTGTAGCAGATACAATGTATGTCTTCGGCGGCCAGATTTCGCAGACTCTCCTTATATACCTCAATCTGATGGTCGCGGTCTTCGCCTCCGTATTTGATGGTTTCCACCACAGGCAGGCTTTCCACCACACTCCATCTCATTCCATAGCTTTCAATGTATTCGCGCAGGTCGCGTATTTTCTCGCGTGTCCACACCTCTCCGAGAGGCACGTCATGGAGTGCAGTCACGATACCTTCAACGCCAATTTGTTTGAGCATCGACAATGTTATCTTGTCGTTTTTGCCAAACCATCTCCAAGTTCTTTCCATAAAGTTGTTGTTTTATTAATAGTTTGTGTTGCAAAGATAGTGTTTTTATTTTTATCTGCCAACGTAGTGGCTTCATTTTTTGAAATAATCGTGCAAATGCAATTGTATGAAATACAATCCCAATCATCACCCTGCTCATTCATGGTGATACGGTTCGCCTTTGATGATGGTGCACGCTCTATAGAGTTGTTCGGTGAAAATCAACCTCACCATCTGGTGCGAGAATGTCATTTTCGATAGCGACAACTGCTCGTCAGCCCTTTCGTAGACGGCGGATGAGAATCCGTAGGCACCCCCGATGGCAAACACAATCCGCTTCCCTGTGGCTTGTCGCTTCTGGAGCCATTGCGCCAATTCGATGCTCCTCAGTTCTTTGCCGTGCTCATCGAGCAGCACCAACAAGTCTTGCGGCTGCAACTGCTTCAGTATCAGTTCGCCTTCGCGTTCCTTCTGCTGGCTCTCCGAGAGGCTTTTCGTGTTTTTCAGGTCGGGAATCACCGTTATTTCAAAGGGCATGTAGTGCCCGATGCGTTCCACATAATCGTCGATGCAGGCTACGAAATGCTTGTTCACGGTCTTTCCCACTAGTATGAGTTTTGTTTTCATTGTTTGTTCTCTATTGGTTTGTGTTCATTTCCAATACGATTCCTTTTGCCATGCAAATATACAAAATAATGTCCGAACATCCAAATACTAGCAGTTCTTACATGCCGCTTTCATGGTTTTTCTCCCGTTCTTCCTTTGTCAGGTGCTTGCCATGTCATTATTTTTTTCGCTTTTTTCGCGTGAAGGTGCCATCTGTTATTTGCCAAATTGTTTGACAAATCATTATTCCGGGAAAAATGCGAAATAGAATCTGAAAAACTAGCTTCATCGACTTGAATGGTCGGGAAATAACATTTTTTCACTAAAATCATGTCTTCTTTCTATCCTAAAAGAGCTTTTTGATGAACCGGAGATTAGGTTTTGAAGTTCAATAGATAATGTTTTGCAAGGCAAAAGATATGGTTTTGAAGTGCGAAAGATTATCTTTCGTCGAACCACACCTTGTCTGTTATGCTTTTAAATGTTGTAATATAGATGTATATTATTGATTGTCAGTGCTTTATGGATACCCTCTTGATTTGCACATTTCTATGTGCTTTCGTTCGTTTCGTTGTCACGAACCGAGTTTCAAGAGCCATAAACTTGAATTTTTTTGTACACAACATCATGAACGAACAAGGAAATGCGTGGAGCAGATGTCGTGTCACTTTGTGCAAATAATCACTCGCCGTGACGCCAGCCAATCAGAAAAGGTGAATTTATTTTGGCTTTTCGCTCGTTTATTCGTACCTTTGTGCCCTCAATAACAAATTATTATTCAAAAGAATAGAACAATGAAAGCATTTGTATTTCCTGGACAAGGAGCACAGTTTGTAGGAATGGGTAAGGACCTCTATGACAACAACCCATTGGCAAAAGAGTATTTCGAAAAGGCAAACGATATCTTGGGCTATCGCATCACAGACATCATGTTCGACGGAACCGACGAGGATTTGCGTCAGACAAAGGTCACTCAGCCCGCTGTTTTTCTGCATAGTGTGATTTCAGCCATGTGTATGGGCGAGGATTTCAAGCCCGAAATGACTGCCGGACACTCTTTGGGCGAGTTCTCTGCCTTGGTAGCTGCCGGCGCTTTGAGCTTCGAAGACGGTCTTCGTCTGGTTTATGCGCGTGCCATGGCTATGCAGAAGGCGTGCGAGGCTGCACCGTCGACCATGGCTGCTATCATCGGTCTTCCCGACGAAAAGGTGGAGGAGATTTGCGCCGAGGTGAACCGCGAGGGTAATGTGGTGATTCCTGCCAACTATAACAATCCCGGACAATTGGTCATCAGCGGCAATATCGATGCCATCAATGAGGCATGTGCCAAGTTGAAAGAGGCTGGTGCCAAGCGTGCTTTGCCGCTGAAAGTGGGTGGAGCATTCCATTCGCCACTTATGCAGCCAGCCAAGGACGAGTTGCAGGAAGCCATCGAAAAGACCGAGGTGAAGGCTCCCGTATGCCCCGTCTATCAGAATGTTGACGGCAAGCCTCACACCGACCCAGCCGAAATCAAGCAGAACCTGATTGCCCAGCTTACAAGTCCTGTGCGTTGGACTCAGTGTGTTCAGAACATGATTGCCGATGGCGCTGACGACTTCACCGAGTGCGGACCAGGCAAGGCTCTGCAGGGTATGATCGTGAAAATTAATCGCGAGGTTTCCGTTCATGGCATCGCGTAGTTCCAAAATCATCGTTTATCAGGTTTTTACCCGACTGTTTGGTAATCGTAACACCACCCGTAAGGAGAACGGAACGTTGGCGGAGAATGGTTGTGGAAAGATGAACCATTTCGATATGCCCACGTTGAAGCGCATCTCCGATATGGGTGTTACGCATATTTGGTATACTGGCATCATCCGGCATGCCACACAAACTGACTATACAGCTTATGGCATACCACGCCAGCATGCAGAGGTGGTGAAAGGAAAGGCGGGTTCGCCCTATGCCATTGCCGACTATTATGACGTGGACCCCGACCTGGCCGACGATGTGAACCATCGTATGAGCGAGTTCGAAGCCCTGGTAGAACGTACTCACAAGGCGGGAATGAAGGTGATTATCGACTTCGTTCCCAACCATGTGGCACGTGAATACAAAAGCATCTGCAAACCTGATGGCGTGAAAGACCTCGGCGAGGACGACCGTCCGGACATGCATTTCTCTACCGATAACAATTTCTACTATTGTTGGGGGCAACCGCTCAACCTGTCGAACATAAAGCACGACGATACCCTGTCATATCAGGAATCTCCTGCCAAGGCAACAGGCAACGACCGTTTCTCGTCTGCACCTTCAAAGAACGACTGGTACGAGACGGTAAAACTCAACTATGGCATAGACTATTGCGATGCCGGAGGCCGCTCGGAGCATTTCAATCCCATACCGAACACATGGGGGAAAATGACCGATATCCTGCTGTTTTGGGCGTCGAAAGGTGTTGACGGGTTCCGCTGCGACATGGCGGAGATGGTGCCTGCTGCGTTTTGGCTGTGGGCCATCGACAAGGTGAAGTTCTGTCATCCCGACATCTTTTTTGTCGGCGAGGTGTATAATCCGTCGGAATATCGCCATTATATCGGTGCGGGCTTTGATTATCTTTACGACAAAGTGGGCATGTACGACTGCATGCGCGACGTGATTTGCGGCAACCGTCCTGCTTCCGACATCACCATTCAGTGGCAGTCGACCGACGATATTCGCAGTCATATGCTCTATTTTCTGGAGAATCACGATGAGCAACGCATTGCAAGCTCTTTCTTTGCAGGAGATGCCACAAAAGGTTTTCCGGGCCATCTGGTCAGCCTGCTACTCAACAGGAACCCTTATATGTTGTATGCTGGTCAGGAATATGGCGAGCGCGGCATGGATAGCGAAGGGTTTAGCGGCAAGGACGGACGAACAACCATTTTCGATTATTGGTGCGTGGAGTCATTGCGCAGGGGTTACTTCGACCGTCGGCGATTGACAAAAGGTGAACGGCTATTGGAGTCAGAATACCGGAAGGTGATGCTCATCGCCCGCAACGAAAAGGCTGTTGGCGAAGGGGAGATGTTCGACCTGATGTATGCCAATAGTCACATGGGTGACCATTCGTATGCTTTCCTCCGGAAAAAGGACAATGAGATGCTTCTCGTGGTGGCCAATTTCGACGATTTCACAGCCTGCATCGATGTGAATATACCTGCTCATGCCTTTGACTATCTTCACATACCCGAAGGAGTCTATGCAGCAGAAGACTTGCTCTCGGGCACAACTTTCCAGACGGCACTTCGTGCTGACTGTCCTGTCCACGTACAAGTGCCTGCGTGGGGTGGGGCGGTTTGGAAGATTGTCTGCACCGAATAAACGTATGATGAAGCAACAGTTATCATAAACATACAGTAACCCTATGGACGAATATATTCTGAATGAGCATAACAAAGAGGAATTTCCGCCCGCTCATACCGCAGAACATCTTCTTAATCAACTGATGACCAGGATGTTCGGATGTGAACGCTCGAGCAATGCTCATATTGAAAGGAAGAAGAGCAAGATTAGTTTTCTGCTTCAGCAGAAGCCCGATCGGAAGGTGGAACGAATGATTGAGAATCAGATGAATGAGCTGATAGAGCAAGACCTGCCAGTGACTTTTGAGTTTGTGACAAGGGCCGAACTCGAAGGCATCATCATGTCTGCCGATGAAGATTCTCCCGACAGTCGCATCTCGCTCGAACGTCTTCCCGACGATGCTTCTGAGACTATTCGTCTGGTTCGCATAGGCGACTACGATGTTTGTCCGTGCATAGGAAAGCATGTTCGTTCCACTTCCCAAATAGGAAGATTCGAAATGCTTGGCACCAATTGGGATGAGGGGCAGAAGAGTTTCCGTATCCGCTTTAAGATTGTGCAGTGATTGTCGTCAGTCGGTAGAAAGGTTATGGAAATAAGAAAATCCACTTCTCACGACCTTGAGACAATTCTTTGGCTTATCGACGAGGGCAGAAAGAAGATGGTTGCCCAGGGAAACCTGAAGCAATGGAGCAATGGTCATCCTACTTTAGAGCAGATAGAGAAAGACATTGCGGGCGGGAATAGCTATTTGGTGGAGGACGAAGGCAGGGCTATTGCCACCTTTGCGTTGATAGAAGGTCCCGATCCCACCTATTCGGTGGTCTACAACGGAGCTTGGCTCGATGATTCTCCCTATTATGTCATTCATCGCATTGCCTCGTGTTCGGGTGTTCATGGCATCCTGCAAAGAGTTGTTGAATATGCCTTTACAAAGACAAAGACCGTGCGTATCGACACCCATGAGGACAACATTGCCATGCGCAACTTGATGAAGAAGTTGGACTTTGTCTATTGCGGCATCATTCACCTTGCCAATGGCGACCCACGGCTCGCTTACCAGAAAACCATTGTCTGACTTTGCATGGCCAAGAAACACCTGGCATAGCAGGCTTTCTCCAATTTCTTCCGATGATGAATCGGCTTACTCCTTTCAATTGATACAATAAAAAAACCGCTGAACCTGAGGCTCAGCGGCATTTCTCTCTGTTTCTGTTCAAGCTGTAAATTATTGAGCAGCAGCAGTGTCAACAGCAGCAGTATCAGCAGCAACTGTATCAACAGCAACGGTATCAACAACTTCCTCTTCAGGAGCCTGAGCTGCTTTGTTACCACAAGATGCGAAAGAGATAGCTGCAACAGCTACGAACATTAAAACTAATTTCTTCATTTTCTTTGCTTTTTTAAATCTGTAAAACAATCATTGTTTATTAAAACGATGCAAAGGTAAACATTTTTTTGATACGACGTTCTTTTTTTTATGATTTTTTTTAGGTGTTTTTGTAACTTTTTTGTAAGACGTTGATTATCAGATAGATACAAATTGTTAATTTCAGTTAAAACAATAATATCTTTTATTTCTTTCTGAATTATTGACTTTCCAAGAGCCATTTGTCTGCGTTAATCTTCCCAAATCGCTTTGTCACTTCAGCATTATTCCTTATCTTTGCCAATGAAAACAAGAAAGTGATTACACCTTATATATAATATTATATGATTGATAGCTCGGCTTTCCAAGGCAAGACCGCTGCATATTACACTTTAGGATGCAAATTGAACTTTTCTGAGACATCTACTTTCGGTAGGATGTTGCAGGAGTTGGGTGTCCGTACAGTGAAGAAAGGAGAAAAGGCAGACATCTGTTTGATTAACACTTGTAGCGTGACAGAGGTGGCAGACCATAAATGCCGCCAGGTGATTCGCAGAATGATTAGGCAGAATCCTGGTGCCTTTGTTGTGGTGACCGGATGTTATGCGCAGTTGGAAGCGGAGCGTGTCAGTAGAATAGATGGGGTAGACTTGGTCTTGGGCAGTAACGAGAAGGCCGAACTCATTCAATATCTCTCCAATGCGTGGGTGGAGAAACAAAGCAATATGTCGGAAACGGAAGACGGAGAGACTTCAGGAAAGCCCCTTGACAGTTCGTTGCACCGGCATTATTCTGTCAAGACGAAGGCCATCACCTCCTTCGCGCCAAGTTGTTCGCGTGGAAACCGCACCCGTTTCTTCCTGAAAGTGCAGGACGGATGCAGCTATTTCTGCACTTATTGCACCATTCCATACGCCCGAGGCTTCTCAAGAAATCCCTCCATTGCATCGCTTGTGGCCCAGGCCGAACAGGCTGCGCATGAAGGTGGGAAGGAGATTGTGCTGACGGGTGTCAATATTGGCGACTTTGGCGTTACTACAGGCGAGAGGTTCATCGATCTGGTGAGGGCTCTCGATCAGGTGGAAGGCATCAGCAGATACCGCATCAGCAGTCTTGAACCCGATTTGCTTGACGATGAGCTGATTGCCTATTGTGCACATAGTCGTGCCTTTATGCCTCATTTCCACATACCGTTGCAGAGTGGCAGCGATGAAGTGTTGAAACTCATGCACCGAAGATATGACAGTGCCTTGTTTGCCCACAAAATTCATCTTATCAAGGAGATGATGCCCGATGCCTTCATTGGCGTTGATGTGATGGTGGGGACGAGGGGCGAAACGCCTGAGTATTTTGAGGCATGCTACGATTTCCTGAAATCGTTGGATGTCACCCAGTTGCATGTTTTTCCATATTCCGAGCGCCCTGGGACAGCAGCATTGAAAATTCCTTACGTGGTTAGCGACAAGGACAAGAAAGCGCGTTCGGCGCGTTTGTTGCAGCTGTCTGATGAAAAAACGCATGCCTTCTATCAGAGCCATATCGGTAGTGAGGCCGAGGTGTTGTTCGAGAAGAGCATCCGAGGAAGGGCGATGCACGGTTTCACTCGCAACTATATCAGGGTGGAGCTGCCGGCATCGAAAGCTGCTGCTGACCTTGACAACCAACTTGTCAAAGTCAGACTGGGAGGATTTAATTACGACAAGAGCGCACTGATGGCAGAATTAATCTGAAAGGAGAACAGATGGACAAGATAGCAATAGTCATATTGAACTGGAACGGCAAGAAAATGCTGCATACCTATTTGCCCACAGTGCTGGAGCATTTGGGTGAAGATGCTGTTGTCTATGTGGCAGACAATGCCTCTACAGATGGCTCAGTGGATTACCTGAAGTCTGATTTTCCAGAGGTGAAACTCATATTGTTCGATAAGAACTGGGGGTTCGCGGATGGGTATAACAAGGCACTGAAACAGATTGATGCTGAGTATTTTGTACTGCTGAATAGCGATGTTGAAGTTACAGACAATTGGCTTGCTCCCTTGATGGACTTCATGGACGGCCATCCCGAGGTGGCAGCCTGCCAGCCAAAGCTACTCTCAGTGAGGAACAAGAAGGCTTTTGAGTATGCTGGTGCATCGGGTGGATTCATTGACAGGGACGGCTATCCTTTCTGTCGCGGAAGAATCTTTGAAGCCGTGGAAGATGACAAAGGACAGTATGACGATGCCGTGGAAGTGCTTTGGGCAACAGGCGCATGCCTGATGATTCGTGCAGCTGATTATTTTGCCATTGGCGGACTCGACGGCCGGTTCTTTGCTCACAATGAGGAAATAGACATGTGCTGGCGGTTGAATTTGTCTGGACGAAAGGTGTGTTGTGTGCCAAGAAGTTGTGTCTATCATGTGGGAGGCGGAACACTGCCTAAGGACAACCCCATGAAAACATACCTGAACTTCAGGAACAACCTTACCATGCTGTACAAGAACCTGCCGGAAAAGGAGTTGAAAAGCGTGATGCGGCGCCGTTGGTTTCTCGACTATCTGGCAGCTGTTCAGACATTGGTGCTCAACCGCCATTGGGGCGACTGCAAGGCAATATTCCGTGCCCGGCGTGATTTCAAGCGTTGGCTGCCCCAATTCCAAAAAGACAGAGAGCGTATTCAGACCATGCAGCAGGCCGTAAAGGTGGATGGTCGCAAGCCCTACAGCATACTTTGGCAGTATTATGCCAAAGGTGTAAGGAGTTTCTCTCAATTGCCATAAACCACTGATAGTCAGTGCCCCATGTCCCGTTGCAGTGATTGTGTCGTGTGTTGATGTTGTTTTTTTATTTTTTTGTTTTAGCGAGAATGAAGAGGATATTGTTGGTCGGTGTATGGCTGTTGGTCTGCATGGCAGTCGTAGCGCAAGACATAAAGGTGGAGTTTGTTACGCCATCGATAGTGCATGTAGTGAAAGGCAAGCCCACTGCGAGCCTCGTGGTGACTGCAAAACCAGAGCAAGTCGCTGTTGTGAGGAAGGGAAACGCACTGTCGAGCAGTCAACTGACGGTGGTGTGTAATCCAACCACGAAGTGTGTTACCTTCATGACACCGAAGGGAAAGGTGCTTCTGAAGGAGAAAGAGTGGAGCGTGTGCCAACAATCGGATAGCGTTTTCCGTGTCAGTCAGACTTTTTCTCTTGACAAAGAGGAAGCCATCTATGGATTAGGTACCTTTCAGAATGGCAAGATGAACCGTCGGGGCGAGCAAAAACGTATGGAACAGTCGAACCTTGAGGATTTTCAGAATGTGTTGCAGAGCATCAAGGGCTATGGCATCTATTGGGAGAATTATTCACCGACTGTGTTTGAAGACAACGCACGAGGCATGACATTCACCTCCGAGGTTGGACAAGGCATCGACTATTATTTCATGTATGGTGGTTCGGCCGATGGGGTGATAGCGCAGATGCGCCACCTGACGGGCGATGTTCCCATGTTCCCCCTATGGACCTATGGCTACTGGCAGTCGAAAGAACGTTACAAGAGTGCCCGCGAGACAGAAGGCATTGTGGATAAGTATCGTGAGTTGGAGGTGCCATTGGATGGTATTATCCAAGACTGGCAATACTGGGGAAGCAACTATCTCTGGAATGCCATGGACTTCCTTGCTGAGGAGTTCAGTAGCGGCGCCAAAATGATTGAGAACGTGCACCGAAAGCATGCCCATTTCATGATTTCCATCTGGGCCAGTTTCGGGCCTCAAACCCAGCAGTTTCGCGAACTGAACGAGAAAGGTTTGTTGCTGCCTATCGAAACATGGCCGCAGAGCGGACTGTCGCATATCTGGCCTCCTCGCATGGATTATCCGTCGGGTGTCAAGGTGTATGATGCTTTTAGCCCAGAGGCCAGAGCCATTTACTGGAAACATCTGAAGCGATTGTTCGATGCTGGAACCGATGCATGGTGGATGGATTCAACAGACCCAGACTTCTTCAATCCGAAAGAGTCCGACTATGAACATCCCGTTTATGGAGGCACTTGGCGCTCGCTTCGCAACGCGTTCCCACTGGAAACCGTTCGCGGCATCTACCAGTCGCAGCGCACTGATGGCGACGACTCAAAGCGGGTCTTCATCATGACTCGTTCGGCTTTTGCCGGCCAGCAGCACTATGGCTCAAATATGTGGAGCGGCGACGTGGCTTCCTCGTGGGACATGCTGCGCAAGCAAGTGCCTGCAGGACTCAGCTTCTCGCTGACTGGCAATCCCAACTTCAACACTGATATCGGTGGATTCTTCTGTGGCTCCTATAACACCCGTGGCTCTGGTTCTGCTCCCAGTAATCCGCAATTTCAGGAACTATATGTACGTTGGATGCAATACGCCTTGTTCTGTCCTGTGTTCCGCAGTCATGGCGCCGATGCTCCGCGCGAGATTTGGAACTTCGGAAAGAAGGGGGAACCTGTCTATGATGCCATAGAGAAGCAGATTCGTTTGCGCTATCGTCTGCTGCCTTATCTCTACAGTATGGCATGGCAGGTCACAAACAACAACGATAGCTACATGCGACCCTTGTTCAGCGATTTTGCTACAGACAAACATGTGTGGGACATAACCGACGAGTTTATGTTTGGCCACAACATTTTGGCCGCACCTATTGTCGACCCCTTATATACCGAGGAGAAAGTGATTCGCGAGGATGCCATGACCGGTTGGGATAGAAAAAATGTGGGCGAGGAGAATGCCCGCTATGGTGTTCCCGACTGGAATGCAAGCAAGACGGTCTACAAGTACCTGCCCAAAGGTGCCACATGGTACGATTTCTGGACAGGCCAATCATTCAAAGGCGGACAGACGGTGCCCATACAGTCTTCTTTCGACCGTGTACCCATGTTTGTTCGGGCTGGAAGCATCTTGCCTTTGGGACCTGAGATGCAGTATGTAGGCGAGAAATCGTGGAAAAATCTCGAACTGCGTGTCTACACAGGAGCAAACGGTGCATTCTCGCTTTATGAAGATGAGGGCGACAATTACAACTATGAGAAAGGTGTCTATACTCTCATTCCGATGACGTGGAACGACAAGACGCAGACACTCACCATCGGTCAACGACAAGGTCAGTACCCAGGCATGTTGTCGCAACGCACTTTCACCATTGTGTTGCCTAATGGCAAAGTGCAGACAGTGGACTATAATGGACAGGAAATCAGCGTCGGGATGTAATCCTCAACAAAACAGTGATTTTTCTTCGCATGATAGTTTTTGATACCTTTTTTCAGTTAATAGCGACATTGTTTAGTTTACATTATCAAATAATTAAGAATATGAGAAAGATATTGACCACCAGTTTTATCCTGTTGTTCATGTCACTGACAGTGGGAGCCCAACGCATTTCTCCACTCGAACAATTGAAAGCCGACCCTCGAAAGTCGTACGGCACCGACTATCCGTATCGTTTCACGGATGTCAGACTGACACCTGCACCGGCAGGCTACAGTCCATTCTATATCAGTCATTATGGCCGACACGGCTCGCGCTATTATTGGAGTGACAGACTCTACAAAGAACTAGACACGCTGTTGACTGTAGCTCACGAACGACAACAGCTGACCAATAGGGGAGAACAATTCTACGACAGCTACATGGCTGTGAAAAAAGAACTGATGACAGGGTGGGGCGAACTCACCCAACTTGGGTGGGAACAGCATCAACGTATAGCCCGCACCATGTACTATAACTTCCCAGAGGTGTTCTGCAAGGGTGGCAATGTGATGGCAGTGGCATCGCTCGTGGGACGTTGTGTCATCAGCATGTCGGCATTCTGCCAGGAACTGGTGCAATGCAATCCGATGATAGAGATTCGTGAACAATCATCTCGATTCACGCTTCATAGTGTTGTCCCAGATGACAAGCAGAATCCTCTCAGACGCACATTCCCCCAAAGCAAACCGCGCTATGAGAAAAACAGGGATAAATTCAAGGCCAATCGTGTGGAATCTGATGCCATAGTGTCGCGTGTGTTCACTTCTACAGAAGGATTGAAATATAGCAAGAACCGTATAGGCAGCATGCTTGCCAACCTCTACACATCGCTACCCAATATCGGCTACGATGGCATGATGGACGGTATTCTTACCGACGAAGAGATAGCCACCCGCTGGGAGTTGTCCAATTTAGGCTCCTATTCATGGGTGTTTAAGCCTCGGTATGAGGTGATTCCCATTCTTGAGGACATCATCGAAAAAGCCGATGCTGTGTTGGCTGGAAAGAGCGACCGTCTGGCAGACCTGCGCTTCGGGCACGACAGCTACATTGGTCCGATGACAGTGCTGATGGGAATCAATGGCGCCGACCTTGATCCGGAAGACCCTAACGAGGTGAAAAACTGCTACCAAAATTGGGAAACCTGCATGGCTTCTAATATCCAGTTGGTGTTCTACCGATGCGAAAGGGCTCCTGGGGAAGTACTCCTCAAGTGTCTGCTCAATGGAGAAGAGGCCGTTCTGCCTGTCCCAACAACGATGGCTCCTTACTATAAATGGTCAGATTTCCGCCAGTTCTATCTCGACAGGATGGCATCGGCTCAATAGCTGTTTTATATCTAAGCAGGCCTTTGTTGTTTACCCCCAACCCTGACGGTCATATACTCGACGATAACGGACAGCTACAAAGATCCGTTCAAAACTGGAGTACTGAAAGTATTATAATTGTATCATTTGTGATTTTTAGTTTACAAGTGTATAATCTCTCTCATGTAGGCATATCAACCTGTTGTGACATTTATTCCTTTCAAGAATGATGTGAACCACCGGCAGATTGGAAATTAGTTGGTGGATATGTGAAAAAAACAGCACTATACTTGTACGGGTGCTGTTTTTTTTGTAATTTTGCAACCGTTTTTAAAGACAAAATTTACATTGCAATGAATATATCTTATAAATGGCTTAAAGAATATGTGGACTTCAGCCTCACTCCGCAGGAGGTGTGTGACGCTCTTACTTCCGAAGGACTGGAAGTGGATGCCTTGGAAGAAGTGCAGAGCATTCGAGGCGGACTGAAGGGACTTTATGTCGGTAAAGTGGTAACTTGTGAGATGCATCCCAATTCGGATCACCTACATGTGACAACCGTTGACCTTGGAAGGGATGAAGTGTCGCAGATTGTTTGCGGTGCCCCCAATGTGGCTGCTGGACAAAAGGTGATTGTTGCCGATTTGGGTTGCGTGCTGTATGATGGTGACAAGGAATTTGTCATCAAGAAATCGAAACTTCGTGGTGTGGACAGTTGCGGAATGATTTGTGCCGAGGACGAAATAGGCATCGGCAACAGTCACGATGGTATCATCGTATTGCCAGAGGATGCACCTGTCGGTATGCCTGCAGCGGAATATTACCACTTGGAGAGCGACTGGCTCATTGAGGTGGACATTACAGCCAACCGTGCTGATGCCCTTTCACATTGGGGAGTGGCTCGCGACTTGTATGCATGGCTGAAGCAGAACGGATATGAAACCAGCCTACACCGTCCTTCGTGCGACGCTTTCGCCGTAGACAACGAGGATTTGAACATTGATGTGGTGATAGAAAACCAAGAGGCATGTAAGCGCTATGCATGCGTGAGTGTTACCGGCTGTGTAGTGAAAGAGAGTCCGGAATGGTTGAAGAACAGGCTCAATGCTGTTGGTCTACGTCCAATTAATAATATTGTTGACATCACCAACTATGTGATGATGGCCTATGGACAACCTCTCCACACGTTCGACGCTGATATGGTGAAAGGCCATAAGATTGTGGTGAAGACCATGCCCGAAGGTACGCCGTTTATAACATTGGATGGCGTGGAGCATAAACTTAGCGACCGCGACCTTGCCATTTGCAATGCTGAAGACCCCATGTGTATAGCAGGTGTTTTCGGCGGAAAAGGTAGTGGAACCTATGAGACCACTAAGGACGTGGTGCTGGAGAGTGCCTATTTCCATCCGACATGGATTCGCAAGAGTGCTCGCCGCCATGGCTTGAGCACCGATGCCAGTTTCCGTTTCGAGCGTGGTGTAGACCCCAATGGCGTGATTTATGCCTTGAAGCAAGCAGCCATTTTGTGTAAGGAATTGGCTGGCGGTAAGGTAAGCATGCAGATTATGGATGTTTATCCTGATCCTCTCCCTGATTTCACAGTGGAGTTGAAGTACGACTATGTTCATCAACTGATAGGCAAGGAAATTCCAGTTGAGACTATCAAGAGCATTGTCACATCGCTCGAGATGAAGATTGTGGAAGAGAATGCCGATGGTGTGAAGTTGATTGTACCGGCATATCGTGTGGATGTGCAGCGTCCCTGCGATGTGGTTGAAGATATTCTTCGCATCTATGGATATAATAATGTGGAAATCCCCACACAGTTGAAATCATCGCTCGTGATTAAGGGCGACGAGGATGTGAAGCACCAGCTGGAAAATCTGGTTGGCGAACAACTTGTTGGTTGTGGCTTCAATGAGATTCTGAACAACTCGCTCACCAAAGGCGCTTACTATCAGGGCTTGAACAGCTACAAAGAGGAGAATTTGGTGCGTATCATGAATCCACTCAGTTCAGACTTGAATGTGATGCGTGAGACTTTACTCTTTGGTGGTTTGGAGAGCATTGCCCATAATGCTAACCGCAAGAATCCCAACCTGAGATTCTTTGAATTTGGAAATGTATATTGCCATTTCCCAGAAAAAGCAGATACAGAAAACCCGATGAATGCATACAAGGAAGAGTATCATCTGGGTATGTGGCTGACAGGAAAAAGAGTAACTGGTTCGTGGGCACATGCCGAAGAGCAAAGTTCATTCTATGAGTTAAAAGCATATGTGGTGAACGCCCTTCGAAGAATTGGACTGTCGTTTGGCAGCATTGTTTTCAAGAATAGCGAAAACAATATATTCTCAAAGGCGTTGGCCATCGAAAATCGTGGTGGCAAACTGCTTGGCGAACTAGGTGTTGTCAACCAGAAACTGCTGAAACAGGCAGGAATCGATAACGATGTGTATTTTGCTGACTTGAATTGGACTGCGTTGATGAAGGCTGTTCGCAAGAACAAGGTGGAATACCAAGAAATAAGCAAATATCCCGCAGTGAGTCGCGACTTAGCTTTGCTCATTGACAAGTCTGTGGAGTTCTCGACCATTGAGCAGATTGCATATCAGAGTGAGCACAAACTGCTGAAGAAGGTGGAACTCTTTGATGTATACGAAGGCAAGAACCTTCCGGCAGGAAAGAAGAGCTACGCTGTGAACTTTATTCTGCAGGATGAGCAGAAGACGTTGAACGACAAGCAAATTGATGCTATTATGCAGAAGTTGATAGCCAATTTGAAGAAGCAGTTGAATGCTGAACTGCGATAAAAATAAAATTACAATAATCAAAAATAACAATTCATAAAATGGGAAGAGCATTTGAATATCGTAAGGCTGCAAAGCTAAAGAGATGGGGACACATGGCTAAGACGTTTACCAAAATAGGTAAGCAGATTGCTATTGCCGTAAAGGCGGGCGGTCCCGATCCAGACATGAATCCTGCATTGCGTGCTATCATTGCCAATGCAAAACGCGAAAACATGCCGAAGGACAACATTGAGCGTGCCATCAAAAATGCTATGGGTAAAGACCAGAGCGATTACAAGGAAGTGAACTATGAGGGATATGGACCTCATGGCATCGCCATCTTCGTGGAAACTCTTACAGACAACACAACACGTACTGTTGGAGATGTTCGCTCGGTTTTCAACAAGTTCAACGGTAATCTGGGAACACAAGGAAGCCTTGCTTTCCTCTTCGACCACAAAGCAGTATTCACATTCAAGAAGAAGGACGGCCTGGATATGGACGAGATGATTCTTGACTTGATTGACTACGGAGTAGAAGATGAGTTTGATGAGGATGAAGAGGAGAACAGCATCACCATCTACGGTGACCCACAAAGTTTCAGTGCCATTCAGAAACACTTGGAAGAGAATGGGTTTGAGGTGACTGGAGCGGAATTCACTCGTATTCCAAACGACTTGAAAGAGGTTACGCCAGAACAGCGTGAGACTATCGACAAGATGGTTGAACGGCTTGAAGATTTCGACGATGTACAGACAGTCTACACCAATATGAAGCCTGAGGAATAACCCAGGCTTCTTTTTTTATTCATATAAAGAATTGAAAAGATGACAAAACATATACAATATCAGCCTCAGGGAACATGTTCACAGTTGATAGATGTGACTGCCGATGAGAATGATGTTATTCAACAAGTGTTCTTCATCGGTGGTTGTAACGGCAACCTTCAAGGCATATGCCAACTGATTCGCGGCATGAAAATAGATGACGTGATAGCTAAGATTGACGGCATCAGGTGCGGAACAAAGCGAACAAGTTGTCCCGACCAGCTGGCAAGAGCATTGGAGAAGTTGAAAATGGCTCCAGTGGAAGGATAGGAAAAGTCGACTTGCCTAATAGTCCTTGGGGGTGAAAAGCAAGTCGAACATCTTCTTTCCTGGATGCTTGGTGGAGTAGTAGGTGTATTGGAGGTTGAAGCCTGCCTCTTTGTATGATTTCAAATTTGTTGCATTCCTCACTGCTTCGAGCATTTCCTCTCGTGCCTGTTTCGGGTCGATTGCCGCTGTGTCGGCAACACCTCTTAAAGAATAATAGTAGTGAACGGTTCGAGTTCCTGCCTCGTATACCATGCTGTCGTTGATTACCTCATTTGAAATGGGGGCGGGGCAGTATTTCTCGGTGTACTCTTTGCATTCTCTTGCCACCTTTTCCTCTATGTTCTCGTGACAAGAAACAATAGAAATTGCTGTTGCAAACAATGTAATATAAAGTGTTTTTTTCATCATACTTCCTTTTCTGTTGTTATCATTTGATAATACTATAGATAAATAACCTCTTATTGTAATTCTTCCATGTCTTTCTCTATTTGATTGTTCCACAGGTACTTGCGAGTTTCGTTGACAAGGACTCCACTCAAGAAGAGAAGAGCTATAAGATTAGGAATGGCCATCAGTGCATTCATGCAGTCCGCTAGATTCCATACCATTCCAAGATTCATCACCGAACCAATAAATAATGCAACGATGTATAACATGCGATAGGGTAAACGCATGCGACTGTTCAAGTATTCAACAGCTCTTTCTCCATATAGTTCCCATCCTAATATGGTTGAGAATGCAAATGTGAGGAGTCCGAATGTAAGCAGTGGTGCTCCAATGTAGGGTATTTTGCTGAATGCCATTTTGGTAAGAGTCGCCCCATTGTCGTAAGTGATGTCTGGATAAGCGAGAACACTACTTACTATAACCAATCCGGTGAGGGCGCAAATGACAACAGTGTCCCAAAAGGTGCCACTGCTTGAAACCAGTGCCTGTCGTACGGGATTGCGTGTCTGGGCTGCAGATGCTACAATAGGCGCGCTGCCCATTCCCGATTCGTTGGAGAACAGTCCGCGTGCAATACCAAAACGTGCTGCCATCATGACCGTGCTACCAACAAATCCACCTCCGGCAGCTTCGGGTGAGAACGCCGCTTCGCATATCAGTTTTAATGCCGGCCATACATAACTGCCATTCAAAAATAGAATGACGATACAGCCAATGACATAAAATACTGCCATAAAAGGAACGAGCATTGTACAGACTTTGGCAATGCTTTTGATTCCACCAAGCACCACCGCGCCAGCCATCAGCATAATGACAACGCCAGTAATGTAGGGAGAGATGTGGTAGGTTTCGGATGTTAGGGTGGCAATGGCATTGGCTTGCACGGTATTGCCTATTCCAAATGAAGCTATGGCGGTGAAGACAGCAAATAAGACAGCCATCCATTTCCAACCAAGGCCACGTTCTAAGGCATACATGGGACCGCCCAATACTCTTCCGTTTTCTGCCTTAATGCGATATTTTACGGCAAGCAGACCCTCAGCATATTTGGTAGAGATACCGAAAAGGCCTGTGAGCCAGCACCATAACACCGCTCCTGGTCCACCCAGCGACACAGCTGTTGCAACACCAATAATATTGCCAGTTCCAATGGTGGCAGCCAAGGCGGTGGCCAATGCACCAAACTGTGACACTTCACCATGGGCGTTCTTGTCCTTGCTTATGCTTAGTTTTATGGCTTTGAGGAGGAATCTTTGTGGAAAACGAAGTCGGATGGTTAGGAAGATATGTGTCCCTAACAATAGAATAATCATTGGCCAGCCCCATAGAAGTGAACTGACATCAGAAAGAAATTCGGTAATACTATTCATCTTGGGAAACGTCTTTCATTCTTACTCTAACATTAGAAAATCCCATCGAACGCATCAGTTGATAGAACTGTTTTACAGCATTCTGTTCAGCACTAGCAATGTTCTCTTTGGTGAGACAGCGTTGTTTCATTCGTTTGTATGCCATTTGATACATCTTCTCTCTGTCTAGGTCGCTCCATTTCCCAGATTCGAAAAAGGATTTAGTGCGTGCTTCGTCAATGAAATTGTTGTCTAGTAACTTGATGTTGGGCAGAAGCACGTCTATTGTGTCCTTATCGGTTGTTATCCAGTTCTCTTCCACATCCTTCATGTCGACTCCTAAACGAAGTGTACCATAATATATACGGATGAGCTCATCGTCTTTAAAGAAGCCATTGCGCACTGTGTCTATTAATTCCTCATCTGCTATAGAAAGGAATTCCCATTGGCCAATAGCTTTCATTGATTCTATCTGTGTGGGTGTGATGCCGATACGTTGGTCAATTTCAATGTTTGCGTTGTTGTCTGTTATCTTTTGCATGGTGATATAGCCGACGACAGCAATAAGCAGACAAATGGCCAAAATGGTAATGAATGTCCATTTGCCCAATTTGCCAACTGCCTGTAAAATGGCTGACATTATTACATCGATGCCACTCTGCTGTTGTTCGACAGGTTTCCTCTGATGAGACTTCCTTGTAGTTTTTTTCTTTGTCATTTTGCAATGGATTTTGCGTCAAACAATGTTCGTATATCGTCGAGTGTATATTGTTTCCTGAAAGTTACTGTAATATTATTTTCTGAGTAGCCTAACGATACAATAAGAGGGATGATGGTATTGGCGGCACTCTCTTGTGCCATGGCGATGATGCCCATCTTAGGGATGTCGTTAACGATGGCAGCTCGTCCCTGGTTTTCGTAATTGGCCATCTCCTCATCGCTGAAGTTCGAACGAAGTATTGATACTTGTTTCTTGATCTCAGAATGGTTTATTTTGCTACTGGTCAACTCCACTTTTGGGTCTGGCAGTATAATCTCGATTCTCTGTCCTTTCCGTTGGATGTTCTTTTCAGAGAAGTTGGCAAAGTCGACGTACGCCTTTAATGTGGCATCCATTGGAATGGCAATCTTTCGGTTTCCTATAGGGAGAGTGATGTTGAAATCTTGTGCAAAAATGCTGCCCTTCAATTTCATTTGATCATCGTGGGTGACAATTTTGTGCACATGATACTCTGCTGTATACAGTTTAGCACATTTTTGTATTTGCATTACCATCATGGGGATGGTGTCAATTGGTTCTGCTTGGTTTTCCTTCGGTGATTCATTCGTACACGAAAGGAGCAGGATAGGGGAGAAAAGGAAGAAAAGAAGAAACACATAAACAGAAATCCTCAGCCCATAGAGCTTATTCTTCTTCAAGCTATTTTGAGGTAAACTATTCATCATAATGATTTGTATTTTGTCTACAAAGATAGCAAAAAAAAAGTCATTTTGTTTATAAATGTGTTTTTTTTTGATTTTTCTTTGGCTAGGTAATACGAAATCGACTAAAAATGATTAATTTTGTGCAATAAAAAAAGAAGTAGGATGAATTATTTGAAAAATGTCATCGCGTTTTCATTATTGTTGACAATAATAGTGGCCATTGCCTCTTCGTGTGGAAGAAAGAAATCTTCCAATGTGATTATCGCTCCAAAGCCTGAGGTGGTAAAACCTTCTGCTCCTGTCAGAATGAGTGAGTATACTCATTCCGACAATGTTGAATGGTTGGGCAAAACGTATAAAGTGGAGGTAATTAGGTCAGTTGCAGATAGTCTTCCAATGGTAAAAGATGACCAGGGAATGAAGTATTTCGACAATATGATACGTGTGAAAGTCATTCGTCCTGATGGAACAGAGTTCTTCAATCGTTTGTTCTCGAAAGCTGCATTTAAAGACTATATCGATGACAATACCCGTAATCACGGTGTTCTCCTAGGTGTTGTCTTGGACAAGGCGGAAGGTGATAATCTCATTTTAGGTGCAAGTGTCGGCTCGCCAGACATACTGAGCGACGAATATATTCCTTTACTCATCACCATCAGCCGAATGGGCAATGTGAGCATTGCACGCGATTCGCATCTTGATTCGGAAGAACCTCAAGATGCCGACTCGGACATTTAAAGGCTTGTTATTGTTCAGTTACCTCCGTTTTTGTAATCTTCTTCAGTAGCACCACGTTCTCGACATGTGGTGTATGTGGGAACATATCTACGGGTTGTACCTCCAAAACTTGATAATGATTGCCAAGCAATTGTAGGTCGCGAGCTTGTGTAGCTGGATTACAACTAACATACACAATTCGTTTGGGAGCCGTCTCAATGATTGTGTTGATAACATCAGGGTGCATGCCGGCACGAGGAGGGTCGGTAATAATGATGTCTGGTTGTCCATGTTCCTTGACAAAGTCATCGGTAAGCACATCTTTCATATCACCTGCATAAAAGAGTGTATTGTGGATGTTGTTGATGGAAGCATTGACCTTTGCGTCTTGAATGGCTTCGGGGACGTATTCAATACCAATAACCTGTTTGGCTCGTTTGGACACAAAACACGCAATGGTTCCCGTACCCGTGTATAAGTCGTATACCAAAGGTTTGTCTTCAAAGGCTTGTTCTCCTTCGATAGGCTTGAATGCGAAATCCCTTACCACTGAATAAAGGATGTGTGCTTGCTCTGTATTGGTTTGGTAAAAACTCTTGGGACCAACCTTGAACTTGAGGTCTTCCATCTGTTCGATGATGTGGTCATTGCCTTTAAAAACGAGGATGTCTTGGTCGCCAATCGTATCATTACATTTCTGATTGTCAAGATACAATAAAGAACTGATTTGATGATATTTGTCAGCAATGTATTGAAGCATATTTTTTGCTTTCTCTTCTTCGCTTCCAAGGATTACACCATTCTCATCTCTGTTATAATGGAACATGACGATAACCATCCATTCGCCCGAATTGGAATTCCTTATAATGACATCGCGAAGGAATCCAGTCTGTGCTCTAAGGTCAAAAAAACTGAAACCGTGTTCCACAGCATAACTGAAAATGTCATTTCGAATTTGGTTATGCAAGTCGTCCATGAGATGGCACTTTGTGATGGGAAGTATTTTGTCGAATGCACCTGTGATGTGAAGGCCAAGAGCATCTCGCTGAAACTCGCTACCGCTTTGGATTTCTTCTTTGGTAAGGTAGCGACGATTGGATGCTCCGAAATCCAACTTGTTTCTATATGCCCATTGCTTTTCCGATCCCAGTATGGTTCTTGTTGGGGGAAGAGGAATTTTTCCGATGCGGGAAAGCTGGTCGGTGACTTGTTGTTGCTTCATTTTCAATTGCTCTTCGTAAGGAAGGTTCTGCCATTTGCATCCGCCACAAATACCAAAGTGTTGGCATCGGGGTACAGAACGTGTCTCGCTATACTGAACAAATCTAACTACTTCCCCCTCAGCATAACTATGTTTCTTCCTCTTAATCTGCACATCTACAATATCTCCAGGAACGCAATAGGGTATGAATACCACCAAATCGTTCCAATGAAAAAGTGACTTGCCTTCAGCTGCGCAAGATTCTATCTTAATATTCTCAAGAAGTGGCAAAGGTTTCTTTTTTCTGCTCATAATTAATTCACTTTTTCTTTGAGTATTGCTTAATGATAAAATAGATAATGAATAAACAGACAATGCCTATAATGAAATATTTGATGTAATCACCATATTCCTCAATCTTGTCGTTTAACTGGCTTTCGGGAACAATTCTGTATAAATACCATCCTAATGCTGCCAAAATGCAATTCCACACTCCCGCGCCCAAGGTGGTGTAAAGCAAGAACCAGCCGTAGTTCATTTTTGATAATCCTGCGGGAATGGAAATCAAGTGGCGAATGCCGGGTATCAGTCTTCCTGTTATTGTTGCAACCATTCCATGCTTGTAGAAATATTTCTCGCTCTTCACCACTTTTTCCTGATTGAGCAGGCACATGTGCCCCCATTTGCTATTGGCAAATCGATAGATGACAGGACGGCCGACAAAATAGGCAACGACATAGTTGATAGTTGCACCTAAATCGGCTCCCAAAGTAGAGAACAAGATAACCAACCAAATGTTGATGCTTCCTGATGCAGCATGATAGGCGGCAGGGCTAACTACAAGTTCGGACGGAACAGGAACGACAGTGCTTTCCAGCATCATGAGGAAGAAAATGGTTGGATAATTGAGATTACCAAGAAGAGATGATATCCAGTTCATTGTTATTTGCTGTTTTGTATATATGAATAATAGTCAGACGGGTCCATTCCTTGAGGAAACATATAGGACAAAACCTGTCTGGATTCTTCTGGATCCTGTTCCACGGCTATCTGGAGATGCTCCAGGAATGGTTCTTTCATGCCAAGTTCTTTGTAGCATGCGGCCATGTAGATGTGAAGTTCCGGCCAGTTAACACGGCTCTGAAGCAATTGGAACATTTGGATTGCTTGATAGAAGAGGTTGTTATCATAGAAGGAAACGGCGATTCTGAAAAAAATCTCAGGGTCAGATTTGCTTTGCATGAAAGCCTCATCAAAATATTTCTGTGCCATATCAGACACACCATGTTCCAAATAAATATGACCTTTTATCACACTTATCTCTGCATGATTGCATTCCAGAGCATCGGTTTTCTCTAAATATTGGATGGCTCCTTGCAGGTCATTCAGTTTACTTTTGGTGAATGCTATCTCTTGATAAATGTCGAGAAGGTTGGGTGATGAGGGTAGGGCATTGCTTTCTGCTTTTAGCAGATGGTTCAATGCCTCTTCGTATTGATTCAGGCATAAGTGGCATATGCCTTGGAACATTTCCCCGTAATCGTCATCCGGTAGCAGTGTGCTATATCGATGATAGTAGATTAGAGCCTCTTCAAAATTGCCTAACGTATACAAACCATTTGCCTTGTTGATGAGGGCATTTTCGTCCGTAGGGTCTAATGCAATGGAGTATTCGCTGCTCTGGATAGAGTCTTTGATGTTATTCTGTTTTAATTGTGAAGTGGCAAGATTATTCCAATAGATGGTGGAAAATGGATTCTTATCAAGAAGATTGTTGAAAATCTTCTCTCCTTCAGCATATTTCCCCGTTCCTATCAGAATCCTTCCGTAGAGTTCGAGATAGTCATCGTCAGATACATCGACTACTCTTTTTATCCATTTCCATGCAATGTCATAATGCTCGTAATCGGCAAACAGGCATGCAATGTCGAAACAAAAGTCATCATGTTCTTCTTCGTCCGTTTCTTTCACAGCCTCTTCCAGATATTCGTCTGCCTTTTCTGCCTGATTGTCAGCAATCATGATTTCTGCCTTGATATAAATATATTCTGGGTCGTATATTTCTTCTATCTGGTTGGCGTAATATTCTGCCTCAGCTATATTATTGTTCATAATCAAGCAAAGACGGGCACGGCATGAGAGTGGAACAGCCATCCCAGGATAAAGGCGCAGAGCTTCATCGGCAGCACGGCAAGCTTTATCCAGGAGTCCTTTCGTATGATAGTACTCTGTGATGTTCGCATAGTCGTCTGTGCTGATGATACAGGGCATGCCTTTTTCCTCGCAATCCTCATATTCTTGGAGGATTGCGAGAAATTCTTTGCTCTTAAAATAGTCGTTATTGTTTGACAATTTTGAATATCTGAGTTTAATTCTTTACTTGAACCTTTGCCCATGTGTCCTTCAAACCAACGGTCTTGTTGAATATCAGTTGGTCTGCATTGCTATCCGGGTCCTTAATGAAATAGCCAATTCTTTGGAACTGCAAGTATTCACCTGGTTTACGCAATGCAGCATATTCTTCCACAAAACAGTTGTCCACAACTTGCAATGATGTGGGATTGAGCAATTCTCTGAAATCCCTTTCATCAGCAGATGGGTTCTCAACATTAAATAAACGGTCGTAGATTCGCACCTTTGCTTTCTTGCAATGGTCGGCGCTTACCCAGTGAAGTGTGCCTTTTACTTTCCTGTTGGCACCTTCCATTCCGCTTTTGCTTTCAGGGTCGTATTCAGCTTGTATCTCAATAATATTCCCATTCTCGTCTTTTGTACATCCTGTACACTTTACGATATAGGCATTCTTGAGTCGAACCTCTTTGCCTGGTGTCATACGGAAGAATTTCTTCGGTGCATCTTCCATGAAATCGTCGCGTTCTATCCAAAGGTTGCGGCTGAAAGCTATTTCGTGTGTTCCGTCTAGCTCGTTCTCTGGGTTGTTGATAGCGGTCATCATCTCTACCTTTTCTTCAGGATAATTTGTGATGACCAGCTTTACTGGATTCAATACCGCGCTTACACGGATGGAGCGGGCGTTCAAGTCTTCACGAACAGCAGCTTCAAGAAGAGCTACATCGTTCAATGCATCGAATTTAGTATAGCCAATGCTGTCAATGAACTTACGTATGCTTTCTGGTGAATAGCCTCTGCGGCGCATTCCGCATAGGGTTGGCATACGTGGGTCGTCCCATCCCGATACGAGATGTTCGTCGACAAGAGCTTTCAGCTTTCTTTTACTCATTACCGTATAGGTCATGTTCAGACGATTGAACTCTATCTGCCTTGGCCTATACTCTGTCTGTTGTTGCATGGCTTGCAACTCGTCGATGAAATGGTCGTACAGTGGACGGTGAGGAACAAATTCCAATGTGCAAATAGAATGCGTGACACCTTCAAAATAGTCGCTCTGTCCATGGGCGAAATCATACATAGGGTAGGCATGCCATTTTGTGCCTGTCCGATGGTGAGGAGTATGGATGATGCGATAAATGATAGGGTCGCGGAAATGCATGTTTGAATTCGCCATATCGAGTTTTGCACGCAGCACCATGGATCCCTCAACAGCCTCAGGAGTATTCATCTTCTTGAAAAGTTCCAGATTCTCTTCAATCGGACGATCTCTGAATGGAGATGCGACGCCGGCTTGTGTGGGGGTTCCTTTCTGCGCAGCAATTGTTTCGCTGCTCTGTTCGTCAACGTAGGCTTTACCCTGTTTGATAAGCCAGATGGCGAAATCCCATAATTGTTGGAAGTAGTCGGAGGCATAATAGACATTACCCCATTTGAATCCCAGCCAGCTGATATCGTTCAGGATGGAGTCTACATACTCGGTGTCTTCCTTGCTCGGATTTGTATCGTCAAAACGAAGGTTGCAGATTCCGTGATAGTTTTCTGCAACACCGAAGTCCATGCAGATGGCTTTTGCATGTCCGATGTGAAGATATCCGTTTGGTTCTGGTGGGAAACGTGTTTGTATCCTTTTGTTGTTTTTACCTTCTTCTAAGTCTTTCTCAACTATTTGCTCTACAAAGCTAAGGCTTTTTTTCTCTTCCGCTTTGTTGTCTATTATGTTCTCTGCCATATTTGTTATTTTAGTGTATCGGGTGCAAAGGTACGAATTTAAGCCGAATTAGGAAAATGTTTTCCCAAAAACATGTGATATCTTCATTAATCAAAAAGGATGGCCTTTATACAAGCTCCACCTTATTAATATCTTGTTCTTTGTCGCAATAGTGGCATTTTAATGTTCCCTGTTCTTTATCCACAACGTGGAAAACAGTTTCCATGGGCTCGTTGTTGGTAATGCATTTGGGATTGTTACATTTTACTATACCGCGCAACTCGTCAGGAGTGTCTACTGTCTTTTTTTCCACCACATCATAGTCGCGAATAATGTTGAGCACCACTTTGGGAGCAACGACAGAGAGTCGCGATATTTCATCGTTAGTGAAGAATTTGTCTGTGACTTTGATAATTCCTTTTTTGCCCACTTTATTGGATGTGTAATTGAAACCAATAGTAACGGGCGACTTGATGTCTTGCAATCCTAAGAGGTTGACCACCTGGAATGTCTTGTCGGCAGGAATATGGTCAATCACTGTGCCGTTTTCGATGGCTGCTACGAGCCTTTCTTTTTTGTTATTCATAATAAAGATATTTGCTTCCGGATGGTTTATTAGAGGATGGTCTTGTCATTCTTCACTCCTTCAAGTGTAATGCCTAGAACGTCACAGATAATGGCCTCGCGGGCATAGAGACCGTTTCGTGCCTGTTGTATATAGTATGCATGCGGGTTGTCGTCCACATCGTATGCTATTTCATTCACACGTGGCAGCGGATGGAGTATCTTCATGTTCTCGCGGGCACTATTCAGCATGTCGGCTTTCAGAATGTACACGTTTTTCACGCGTTCATATTCCATCAGGTCGGAGAAACGTTCTTTTTGCACACGTGTCATATAAATGATATCCGCATCTGCGATAATTTTCTCATTGAAAGCTGTATGCTCAATAAATTTGATACCATGCTTGCGGCAGTACTCTTTGTATTCAGCAGGCATGGCAAGCTCCTTTGGGGCAATGAAATGGAATGTCGGGTTGAAGTGGCGCATGGCCATAATCAGCGAATGAACAGTTCGGCCGTATTTAAGGTCTCCTACAAGATAGATGTTTAGGTTTTCAAGTGTGCCTTGCGTCTGGTAGATGGTATATAGATCGAGCATGCATTGTGATGGGTGTTGGTGGGCTCCGTCGCCGGCATTGATAATGGGGATAGGGGCTATCTCACTTGCGTATTGGGCAGCTCCTTCTATATAATGACGCATGGCGATGACATCGGCATAGTTGCTCACCATCAGTATTGTGTCTTTTAACGTTTCACCTTTTGTGCCGCTGGTAATCTTTGGGTCGGCAAAGCCAATTACACGAGCGCCAAGGCGGTTGGCTGCTGTCTCAAAGCTAAGGCGTGTTCGTGTGGAAGGTTCAAAGAATAGTGTGGCAACCACTTTCCCCTTCAGTATTTCCCGGTTGGGGTGTTTTTCAAATTCTTGAGCCATCTGAATCATATATAGAATCTTCTCTTTTGACAGATGGTCGATATTAACAAAATTACGTTTTTCCATTGTTGAAGAATCTTTTTTGTTGATTTCGTGTGCTAAGTTACACATTATTTTTGGTATAAAATAGAAAAAATCAAAGATTATTTGTAATTTTGCAGAAAATTATCAATTAAGATGAGAAAAGCATTCATAAAATTCCTGTGGAGTCTGTTGCTCGGTATTATCATGTTAGTGGTAATAGCATTCATCGCTATTTGGAACGGATGGATAGGATATATGCCTGATATGACCGATTTACAGAACCCTATCAGCAGATTCGCATCGCAAATATATTCTTCCGATGGCAAGGTTATCGGTACATGGAACTCCAATCGTGAAAACAGGGTGATGGTTGACTATAACAAGTTGTCGCCGCATCTTGTCAGGGCGCTTATAGCAACCGAGGACCAACGCTTCTATGAGCATTCCGGAATTGACTACATTGCCTTGGGACGAGCCATTGTCAAGCGCGGAATAATGGGCAATGCCAATGCTGGTGGAGGTAGTACCATCACACAGCAGCTTGCCAAACAGCTCTATTCAGAAACTGCCAAGAGTTCTATCGAGAGATTGCTGCAAAAACCAATAGAATGGGTTATTGCCATCAAGCTAGAAAGGAATTTTACCAAGGAGGAAATCATTTCCATGTATCTTAATTATTTCGATTTCCTTCACAATGCTGTTGGTATTAAGACTGCCGCCAACACTTATTTCGTCAAAGAACCCAAAGACCTTACTCTCGAGGAGTCGGCCATGCTAATTGGAATGTGCAAGAATCCTTCTTATTACAATCCGGTGAGGTATCAGGAAAGATGTCGCGAACGCCGCAATGTCGTGTTGGCTTTGATGCTTCAACAAGGATTCCTGACAAAAGCTGAGTGCGATTCGGCGCAAGCCAAACCTATTGCACTGAATTTTCATCGAACTACCCATAAGGATGGTATAGCCACTTATTTCAGAGAGTTTATGCGACAGTATCTGATGGCGGATAAACCTCAGCTGAAGAACTATCCTTCATGGAATCATGCACAGTACTCTGTCGATTCTCTTTACTGGGAGACCGACCCCTTGTATGGATGGTGCCATAAAAACAAAAAGAAGAACGGCGAGTATTATAATATATATACCGACGGTTTGAAGATTTATACAACCATTGACTCCAAGATGCAAAAATATGCAGAAGAGGCTGTCTACAACCACGTGGCCAAGTATTTGCAGCCTGAGTTCAACAAGGAAAATCTTCGTAAAGCCAATGCGCCTTTCTCCAGTGCGCTTACCCCAACTGAAGTTAAGCAGATTCTCAACCGAAGCATGCTCCAAAGCGAAAGATATAGGGTGTTGAAGTTAAATGGGCTCTCTGATGAGGAAATTAGGAAGAATTTCCGTACTCCAACGGAAATGAGCGTATTCACCTATCATGGAGATATCGATACCGTGATGACTCCAATGGATTCAATACGGTACATCAAGAAATTCCTACGTGCCGGATTTGTCAGTATGGATGCTCATACGGGTGCTGTGAAAGCCTATGTGGGAGGATTGGACTACGAGCATTTCTCTTACGATATGGCGTTCATGGGAAGAAGACAGGTGGGGTCGACAACAAAACCATATCTCTATGCGCTTTCCATGGAAAACGGTCTCAGTCCGTGCGATATGGCACCAAATGTTCAACGCTCTTATGGCAATTGGACACCAAGAAACGGTAGCCGTTCACGTTATGGTCAGATGGTTACACTCAAATGGGGACTTGCCCAATCCAATAACTGGATTTCTGCTTATCTCATGAACCGAATCGACCCGCATGATTTTGTGAGATTCCTTCACGAATTCGGAATTAGCACCCCTAATATCTATCCTTCTATTGTTCTTTGCCTAGGACCATACGAGGCATGTGTCGGGGAAATGGTAAGTGCGTATACGACTTTTGCTAACCATGGAATCAGATGCGCTCCAATGTTTGTCACCAAGATAGAAGATAACGAAGGAAATGTTTTAGCTGTATTCCAGCCGCGTGTCAATGAAGTGATTAGTGATGAGAGTTGCAACAAAATGCTCGTTATGCTTAAAGGCGTGGTTGATGGCGGAACCGGTAGCCGTATTCGTTTCAAGTATGATATCAATTGCGAAATGGGAGCCAAAACAGGAACTACCAACCGTCATTCTGATGCTTGGTTCATGGGATTCACACCGTCACTCGTAAGCGGATGTTGGGTTGGTGGGGAAGACCGTGACATTCATTTCGACTCTATGCAAATGGGACAGGGTGCAAGTATGGCATTACCCATTTGGGCATATTATATGAAGAAGGTTTTTGCAGACAAGTCTTTAGGCTATGACCCCGAAGAGAAATTTGATATTCCAGAAGGCTATGACCCTTGTGCGTCCGTATCGGTA
Organism: uncultured Prevotellaceae bacterium; assembly: GCA_902783165.1. Lineage (GTDB taxonomy): Bacteria > Bacteroidota > Bacteroidia > Bacteroidales > Bacteroidaceae > Prevotella. The sequence goes on along the minus strand of CACZPU010000022.1, from coordinate 546 downwards.
GGCGATGGATTGAATGGTATTGAAGAGGTCTACGAATAGTCTCTTCTGTATCCAATTAATGCTTTTTTAGACTATTCCTCCAATAGGGTTTTCTCAATTACATTTGGGCGAATCCAAATTGGAAGTGTTTTTTTTCAACTATGAGGATTACTCATGCCGTGGCTTTCCACTATGTGGATTTCTCACGGCGTGGCTTTCCAACTATGAGGATTACTCCCGCCGTTGTTCGCTTGTTAATCCCAATTCCCGGGATGGCACAAAAATATAGTTGCCTTTATCATTACCCTTAGCTTATTGGGCGTGCATGTCGTCCGCGTTCAGTTCCCTGCTGAACCATAGAAGATGATACGTGATGTGGTCACGTTCCATCTTCTTTGTTTTTACAGATGCCTTGTAATGTCTCTACAGATGCCTTGTAATGCTTCTACAGATGCCTTGTAATGTTTCTACAGAGCATCTGTAATGTTCCTTCAGCCCTTCGCCTGTGTTTCCGCGTGTCCCTTTCGGCCCGCCCTCCTGTTGTCTTTCGTGTTCCCAAGTTCCCTC
>CACZPU010000021.1 GCA_902783165.1 uncultured Prevotellaceae bacterium | reverse complement strand
ATCTTTCACCTTGCAAAACCATATCTTTCACAAGGCAAAACCATATCTTTCACAAGGCAAAACCTTATCTTTTACAAGGTGAAACCTTATCTTTTACAAGGTGAAACCTTATCTTTCACAAGGCAAAACCTTATCTTTCACAAGGTGAAACCTTATCAATCATGAGTATACATGTGTGTTGCCTATAGTTATGGGCAAAAAACATGCTAACAATACATGGTCGTTTGTGTGAAAATTGTTACTTTTGTAGCCAAAGAAAAACTTGGGGAATGAAAATAAAGGTAATCTTTACAATTTTGGCATGTTTCTTACTGTGCTTGTCGTTACAGTTGAAGGCTGGGAATAAGAAATATGGACAACGCTTAGCCGAGAATAACGTCTGGCAATATGTGGATCCGCGTATTGGCAGCGTGGGGGTTGGGCGCACATTCCCTGGTCCTTGTATGCCATTCGGTATGGCAAAACCCGGTCCTGATTGTGGCGTACTGCCCAATGCAGGATGGGCACCCCTACCTGAGAAAGTAACAGGATTCTCTCAAACTCATGTCAGCGGGACGGGCGGCGGACAGAAATATGGCAATATACTATTGCTTCCCTATCTCAATAAGCCAACGGCACAGCGCAGGGTGTCGGAGGATATTGCTCTCGGCAGTTATTCCACGATGTTCGAGAATGGTATCCGCACGGAGATAACGGCTTCGGAATGTTGCGCCTTCTATAGAATTCACTATCCACAAGGCAATGGGGGGCGACATGTGGCCAATGCGGGGCTGCAGATAGATGCCACACATTTCCTCGGCAAGGACTCTGTCCCTGACTTGCGTGAGCGCCAGCAGTTTGTAGGTGGGGAGGTGGAGATAGTAAACAGCTGTGAACTGCGTGGATTCTCGAGAGTGAGAGGCGGGTGGAACAATGGTGATGCATACACGGTGTATTTCCATTTGTTGAGCGACAAGCCGCTGTTCAAGGATGTTGCTCAGACTGTTGACAACCCCAATGCAAACTTATGCTTTGGTGTGAACGATACGCTTCTCAATATCAAGATGGGCATCTCATACGTCAGTACACAACAAGCAAAGCGGAATATTCCCGCTTGCAATTTTGATGCTCAGTTGATACTTTTGCGAGACAGCTGGGAGAGGTATTTGTCGCGGATAGCCATCCAAGGGACGGAACAGCAGAAACGTATGTTCTATACAGCACTCTACCACACTATGCTGATGCCTGTGGACAAAACTGGAGAGAACCCGAAGTGGACCGACGCTCCCTACTATGACGATTATTATGCCATTTGGGACACCTATAGAACCAGCACCCCACTGATAACACTGCTTGATGAGCAACGGGAAGTGGACATAGTGAATTCGTTGTTGAATATCTACAAGCGTGAGGGATATATGTGCGATGCACGAAGCGGCGATTGCAATGGTCGGACTCAAGGCGGCTCGAATGCCGACATTGTAGTGGCCGATGCGTTTGTCAAGGGCGTTGGCAAGGATAAGATTGACTACGAACTGGCTCTGGAAGCCATGTTGAAAGATGGCGAAACAGACCCAGGTGCCGACCATGAGAAGCACGGTCGTGGTGGTTTGAACGAGTATTTGAAGCTGGGCTATGTGCCCTACGGCATCGACCGAGCCGGCACGCGCACCATTGAATATGCCTATGATGACTATTGTATCGCACAGGTGGCTCGCGGACTGGGCAGGACGGATGTCTATGAGCAATATATGCGGCGGTCAGAAAACTGGAAGAACCTGTGGCGTGGCGACTACGAATGGCAGGGAATGCGTGGCTTCATTCTGCCGAAAGATGCCGATGGCCAATGGTTGGACAGTGTGCCATGGGGGCGGTCAAAGGTGTTCCGTCCACTCATTTCATATACGCCCATTACAAAGGTGGCTCCATGGTATCTGCCTTGGTGGTCGACATTCTTCTACGAGGCTTTGTCGGCGGAATATTCGCTGAGTATCCCCCACGATGTTCCGGCACTGATAGAGGCATGTGGAGGCAGCGACGCTTTTCGCAAGCGGCTGGATACGTTCTTCGACGAGGGACATTATAATGTGCAGAACGAGCCATCGTTTCTTACACCTTGCCTCTACCATTGGATTGGCAGGCCCGACCTGAGTGTGGAAAGAGTGCATCAGATAGTGAGAGAGCATTATAGCGACCAGCCCAACGGCTTGCCTGGCAATGATGATTCGGGTGCCATGTCATCGTGGCTTGCCTTTCACATGATGGGCTTCTATCCCAATGCAGGGCAGTCGCATTATCTGTTGCTGGCTCCAATGGTGCCTGAGTATACCTTGCAGTTGTGCAATGGACGGGTTCTTCATGTGGTGAAGAAAGGCAAGGGCAACCGTGTAAAGCGCATCGTGCTGAATGGCGAGGAGATGAAAGACGCACGCGTAGAGCATAGCCAATTGATGGAAGGCGGAGAGATGGTGTTCGAAATGATGAAGGTAAAGCAAGTGGAAAGAACACGCTCTGGGCAGTCTGTGGAGGTGGTGAATGACGAATGGAAGCCGTTGCAGTCGTTTGCCAACTGCCAGTTCCATTTCACTTTGAACCGGCAATTCCGCACCTGGCCCGTTGCCATAGGGTGGGAGGGCGACACGCTGATGCTCAGTTGCAAGCAGACCCTCTATAGAATACCTCGTAAGGTGGTGGAACAATCCGACCGTTTCTGCTGGCTGATACCAGCCGACCATGCCATATATAATAATGTGGAGGGCACCTTCGGCTTTGTTTCATATCGCGCCATGCACCAATTGGAGTTGAACGGCAGCTTTGTGTACGATGCTATAACATGGAGAAAGATAGGCATGAACAACGGTATCTACCATGTGCGTGCCGATATTGACGGCACAGAGATGTGGATTAGATGGATTGGCACGGAGCAAGGTGGCAGACAAGGCGTTCCCCTTGTCGTAAAGATGCAAAAAAATCCGCTGGGTATCGATTGGGAAGTGTCTGTTCGATAGCCAGCGGATGAAATGTTCTTTCGCGATTTCCGCAGAAAGAGCTGTCGTGCTATTTGTTGTATTTCAAGAGGTTGTTCTTCACCTTCTTTCCATAAATCTTGATGACATCATCGGGCCAGTTGCCATCGGCTTTGGCACGGGGAAGTAGCATGGAGCAGGTCTCGTCCTTGTCGGAAAGCGACCAGTTTACCCAGCTGATGCGCTCTTGCTCCATCACATCAGTCCATTTCTGCCATTCTTCCTCGTTGAGCGGACCATTGCCCGATGCTTCCATTCCAGCACATTCCGACACGAAGATGGGTAGTGTCTTGTGGGCTTCCACCATCTTGTTGCGCAGGTATGAACCGTGTGTGGCAGCATAGAAGTGGACAGTGTACATGATGTTGTCGAAACCTGTCAGTGGGGCGGCTGCAACCACATCGATATCCTGGTCCCAGTGGGGGCATCCAACGAGCACCACATTGTCGGGGTCGTATTTGCGGATTTCGGTAATCACCTCGCGTGCATAGTCTTTCAAACTGTCCCACGACTGGTCAACAGGCTCATTGAAAATCTCGTAGATGATATGGGGATATTTGCCATATTTCTTTGCAAAATAGCCAAACCATTCTTTCGCTTCCTTTGTATATGTTTCGTGGGCATGCCAGTCCATGATGACATACACATCGTTCTTGATGGCTGCTTTGACAACAGTCTCAATGCATTCTTTTGCAAACGAGGGGTTCTCCAAATAGTTGTCCTCTATCTTGATTCCCATGGCAGCACGAATCACACTGGCATGCCAATCGTTGACAAGGGTCTTCACTGCCCCCTTGTTGTAAAAGCGTGGCCAAATGTTATGCCAGCCAAAGCTGACGCCGCGAAGAACAACAGGTCTTCCATATTGGTCGCAAAGTTGGGTTGAGATAACTTGCAGTTGTCCCCATTTCTTGACGGGTTTTTGGGCAAATGCGCTGCTGACGCAAAGGGCAAAGAGCAGCAGAATGATTGACTTTTTCATCTTTGTTCGCATTATTATAGTTCAAATAATAATAAGATATACATGTAAACAACGGCTGCGGGGAACGCTAAAAGTGAAGAGTCGAAACGGTCGAGCATACCGCCATGGCCGGGTAGAATGTTGCCACTGTCCTTGATGCCGATGGTGCGCTTGAAGAGACTCTCCACCAAGTCGCCCCAGGTGCCGAAGATGCAAACCACCAGTCCTAAGCCTATCCATTTCCAGATGGACATGGATGAGGCAGCCTGTATACTGGAATCCTGTATGTTGGCAGCTTGGGAATTGTCTATCCATCCGACGATGGCGGCTGCGGCAATGACCAACACACCGCCACCGATGCTTCCTTCCCAGCTCTTTCCCGGGGATATGCGTGGGAACAGTTTATGCTTGCCAAACAATGAACCGCAGCAATAGGCACCCGTATCGCTCACCCATAGGAAGATGAATACCGACAGGGGGAGCAGGGCGTTGAAATGAACCTCGCCATCGTCAACCCCATTGAAAGCCAGCACGGGTATCATCGAGATAGGTAGGGCGATATACATTTGCGACAGCATGGTATAGGCCCAATTGTTGATGGGATTCTCTTGCTTCAGATAGAGTTCGCTGATGAAAAGATAAATGATGGTGAGCAGATAGGGAATGAACACGCCCGACGAGGGGGTAATGCCACCAACATATCCGCTCATAGCGAGGAAGAAATAGACGGCTGCCACAGTACAGATGAAACGGTTCACCTGCGTGTGTGGTACGTGGTCGTTCACCAAACCACAAAACTCCCAGGCGGTAAGACCTGTGACAAGGGCAAAGAGAAATAGCATGGCAAAGGGGTCAGAGAAACTGACAACGATAGCTGCTACATAGAAAATGCCAGTAATGGTTCTTACAATGAAATTCTTCATACTTTGTTTTCTTCTTGGTTCTCTTTTGGCTCTTCGTTCTGCTCGAGTTGATTCTTGTTCTCAAGCTGCTTCTCTTGCTCAAGTTGTTTGGCGCGTTCCTCTGCCATGCGTTCTGCTATGGCGCGCTCGTTCTCCTCTATGATTTCTTGAGAACGGCTCACCCAAGGACGCTTGCCGAATATATCCTCTACATCGCTGGTGTAGATGACCTCGCGGCTAATGAGCAATTCTGCCAATCGGTTGTGTCCTTCCTTGTGCTCTATCAGGATTTGCTTGGCACGCTCATATTGTTCGTTGATCATCTTGAGCACTTCCTCGTCCATTACCTTGGCTGTTGTCTCTGAATAAGGCTTTTGGAAACTGTATTCGTTGTTGTTGTAATAGCAGATGTTGGGCAGTTTCTCGCTCATTCCCGCAAATGCAACCATGCCATAGGCACTCTTTGTGGCGCGCTCCAAGTCGTTGATAGCACCTGTGGAGATGTGTCCGGTGAACAATTCCTCTGCGGCACGTCCGCCCAGCAGTGAGCACATCTCGTCGAGCATCTGCTCCTTGGTGGTGATTTGCCGCTCTTCGGGAAGATACCACGCAGCTCCTAACGCCCTTCCTCTTGGTACTATGGTGACTTTCACCAGAGGTGCTGCATGCTCACAGAACCAAGAGATGGTGGCATGGCCAGCCTCATGGAGAGCAATGGAGCGTTTCTCGTCGGCAGTCATCACCTTGGTCTTCTTCTCCAAACCACCAATGATTCTGTCGACGGCATCGAGGAAATCTTGTTTTCCTACAGCTTTTGCATTTCTGCGGGCTGCTATCAGTGCTGCTTCGTTACAAACATTCGCGATGTCGGCACCTGAGAAACCTGGCGTTTGGCGTGACAGAAAATCGATGTCAACAGTGTTATCTATCTTGACAGGTTTCATATGTACCTCGAAAATGGCTTTGCGCTCGCTTAGGTCGGGCAGGTCAACATTGATTTGGCGGTCAAAACGTCCGGCGCGAAGCAAGGCGCTGTCGAGCATGTCGGCACGGTTGGTGGCAGCCAAGATGATGACACCACTATTCGTTCCGAAACCGTCCATTTCGGTGAGTAAAGCGTTGAGTGTGTTCTCGCGCTCATCGTTTCCACCCATGGATGGATTCTTGCTACGGGCACGCCCCACAGCATCAATCTCGTCGATGAAGATGATGCATGGTGCTTTCTCTTTGGCTTGGCGGAACAAGTCGCGTACGCGGCTGGCGCCAACACCAACGAACATTTCCACAAAATCGCTACCGCTCATGGAGAAGAAGGGTACACCCGCTTCACCGGCTACAGCCTTGGCAAGAAGCGTCTTACCTGTTCCCGGAGGACCTACCAACAAAGCTCCCTTGGGAATCTTACCTCCCAGCTCGGTGTATTTTTGAGGATTCTTCAGGAATTCAACAATTTCCTGTACTTCCTGTTTTGCACCTTCTTGGCCGGCTACGTCTTTGAATGTGACATTGACTTCGCTGCCCTTCTCGTACATCTTGGCCTTGCTCTTTCCAACAGAGAAGATGCCGCTAGCCCCGTTGGCACCGCCGCCCCCCATTCTGTTCATGATAAAAATCCAGAAAAGGATGAGCAGTGCAAAAGGTGCTATGCCTATGAGAAGATTGACAAAATCGTTGCCATGCTTGTTCTCGTAGCTGAATTCACCAGTGAATTTACCTGTTTTACGCTGGGACTGAACAAATTGTTCTACTTGGTCGACGCTTCCAAACTCCACATCGACAAAGGGGTCGGGACCAGTCTTGTCGGTGCCGGCGCTGAAAACTTCGCGGATGTGCTCTTTCTTAACGAACATCCTCAATTTGCTCTCATCCTTGTTGGCTACGATTTTGCTGGCAAATCCTTTTTGGACATATACTTGAAACTGGCTGTATGATGTGCTCTTGCTGGCACTTCCCTTCACGGTGTCGCCACCGAAGAAATACATGATAACCAAAGAGGCGAGAACAATGATATAAATCCAGTTCATGTTGAACTTAGGCATCTTGGGATTGTTCTTATTCTGTGGCGTCTTTGGTATCTTGTTGTTTTGTTCCATTTGATGTAACTTTTTGATGATAACTGCTTGTTGCTTGTGCGAAGAATGGGAATCAGTCAAGATCGGGAATCTCCTCTAATGGTGCATCCTGCCACAGATTCTCCAGATTGTAGTAGCTGCGTGCATCGGGCACAAATATGTGAACCATCACGTCGGTGAAGTCCATAGCTACCCACTGGGCGTTTTCACGTCCTACAACATGAGTGGGCTTTTCTCCCTGCTCAACACGAGCAAATTCTTCAATAGAATCGGTGATGGCCTCTACTTGCATGGGAGAGTTTCCTTGGCAGATGACGAAATAGCTGCAGATGGCTCCTTCTATGCCGCGTAGATCAACAATACTGATTTTTTGTCCTTTCTTTTCCTGAATACCTTTGATGATAGTGTCTGTCAGTTCTCTTACTTTTGTCATTGAGATAATGATAATTCTTTTTTGGTTGTTTATATTATGGTACAAAGGTACATTGATTTCTTTGAATATCATTATAAATAAGCGTTAATTTGAGTTTTTTTAGGGAAAAGATGTAAAAAAGTTGAGAAAAAAGTTGGTAGTTCAAAAAAAATAAGTACCTTTGCACCCGCTATTTGGTTATCATGGTGATAAGGATAGCAGACATTGGGGTATGGTGTAATGGTAACACTACAGATTCTGGTCCTGTCATTCTTGGTTCGAGTCCGAGTACCCCAACAAAAATGCTAAGTAATTGAAAGATTGCTTGGCATTTTTTTTATCCCAATATGATGCATTTACTCGCCGTTACTCATTGTCAATTTTTTTATGCTGTCTATAGCCATCAATCTCACCTGAAACAGATACTTGAATGACGACTGACAATATACAAAAGAAACAATTCGTGTGAAATAATCTACTGTCTAATATATATTATTGTAATATGTGTCGTTAAATGCTGTTTTTTAAAAGTCTTTGTGTTTTAGGATGCGTTGATTTTATTGTATTTTAGTCAAATATATTATTTTTGTTTAAAATTATTTGTAAATTATAAATAAATGTTATACCCTTGCACTCGTAAAACAAGGATTAGTGAAATTGTCCCCTCAAGAAGAAGTAGGTGGTTGAAGAGAGAAAATATAATAATACACGTTTTTTTTTGATTTAATTTTCGGTAATTTGAAGTGTTGAATTTTTTCGGGGGCAGTTGAAGAGAGTATTATAAAAATGAATGCAATAATTACTAAGAAGCACATACTCAATACTATTTGGCTGTTGATATCGTCCCGCTGCTAGTTAGACGAGATTGAATAGTGTGCTTTGTTCTGATGTGAAGAGTTTTTTATTTTTATTTATTAACTATAACAAGAGATTATGAAGAAAAGGCTAACAATGTTAATGGCAGGGCTCTTCCTCACGTTGGGAGTAGCACTTGCTCAGACAAAAGTCACAGGTGTCATTGTCTCACAGGCCGACAATCAGCCTGTGGTTGGTGCTTCCGTTTTGGTGGTAGGCACCAACGTTGGTACAGTCAGCGATGCCAATGGTCGCTTCACGCTGACCACTCCAGCTGGCAAGAACACCCTCCGTATTACTTACATTGGTATGGAACCGTTAGAAATCAGTGCCAGCCCGAACATGCGTATCCTGCTGACCGACGATGAAACCGCCCTCGGCGAGGTTGTCGTTACAGGTTATGGCGTGACGCGCAAGGCTGCTTTCACTGGTTCTGCTACGACAGTCAATTCCAAAACTATTGCGAACAAGACCGATGCCAACCCTATCAAGGCGTTGGAGGGAACTGTTCCAGGATTACAACTCACCAACGAGTCTGGACAGCCAGGTGCTCCCGCCACTGTGTTCATTCGCGGTCGTAATTCATTGAATTCCAGCACTCAACCACTGTATGTCGTGGATGGCGTGCCTTACAGTTCTGACGCTGTTGGTATCCGTTCTGATGAAGGTCAGGAAGTTTCTCCTTTGGCCAGTCTCAATGCCAATGATATTGAGTCGGTAACAGTGTTGAAAGATGCTACTGCAACCTCTATTTATGGTGCTCGCGCTGCCAACGGTGTTATCGTGATTACCACCAAGAAAGGTAAGGGCGGTCATGTTCGTGTCAACTTCAATGCCAAGGTAGGTTGGGAAATGATGCCTGACTACAAGCATTTCAACTATGGTCCGGTGAATGCAGCCAAATACTTGGAACTGATTGACGAGTCGTATCAGAATGCTATTGCGTTGGGTGAAGAAAGTTACACGAAGTATTACACGGATGCTTACTTGTTTGATGGGGCGCAACCCAACTATGGTGTAGACACCCAGATGGAATACTTGGACTATATCCTTTACGAGGTGCCGTTTGACAAGAACCAGAAAACCAATTGGCTTGATGAGGTGACTCGCACAGGTTTGACACAAGAGTACAGTGTTGATATTCAAGGTGGTAGTTCTGATCCGCGTGGTGTCAACTACTATCTGTCAGGAAGTTTCTTGAACGACCAAGCCATTGTCATTGGAAAGGACATGAAACGCTATTCGTTCCGTTTCAATATGGACCAAGCTCCAGCTAAGTTTGTGAAGTATGGTTTCAACACCAACTTTGTATACTCCGAGACTAATATGGGTGCCGGTGGCGGTTATTTCAGCGACCCTATTACTCAAGCATTCATGATGAGTCCTCTGCAAAGTGTAAAGGATGAAGACGGAAAATGGAACTTCAACACAGTAAACGGTTACAACCCCGTAGCTCAGCGTAGCAAGGATGGTGACCAAAGCTTGGCTAAGCAATATCGCATCTTGCTAACTCCCTATGTTACACTGAACTTCACTCCAGACTTGTTCTGGACAACACGTGCAGGTGCCGACGTAATGATGGTCGATGAGTTCGGCTTCTGGTCGTTCCTTCAGCCTCAAGGCTTGGAAATGAGAGGTATGGGTGAGAATTCGAATACTACACGTACACTGATGTCTATCACTAACACGTTGAATTATCTGAAGACTTTCAACAATACTCACAATCTGAATGTGATGCTTGGTCAGGAGAGTCAGTATACCTACTATAAGCGTGCTTATTTGGCAGGTTCTAACTATCCAGTACAAGATATGCCTCAGGTGGCCAATTCGGCTGTTCCCGGTAGTGCTGCCACTGAAATCCTTCGAAATGCTCTAGCTTCATGGTTCAGCAATGTGGAGTATAACTACAACAATAAGTACTATCTCTCTGGAAGTCTTCGTTTCGATGGTTCCTCTCGCTTTGGCTCGAACAATCGTTGGGGTACATTCTTCTCTGTCGGCGCCAAATACCGCTTGACTGCAGAGGAGTTCATGAAGAGTACTTCTTCGTGGTTGGACAACCTGACGCTACGTGCTTCATATGGTACATCTGGTAACTCGGAAGTGGGCAATTCTTGGTTTGCCTCACAGGATCTTTTCGGGTTTGGCTACAATTACGCTGGCATACCAGGTTCTGGTCACGACCAATTTGGTAATGAAGACTTGAAATGGGAGCGCACCGGCAAATTCAATATCGGTTTCGATGTCACTTTCCTGAGACGTTTCAATATTGAGTTCGACTACTACAACCATCGTACGAAGGACATGGTGTTTGCAGTGCCTACATCGTATGTGACCGGTTTGGATTCATACTATAAGAACATTGGCGAGTTGGAGAACAAGGGATTTGAGTTGACACTTGGTGCCAAGATTCTGGAGAGCAAGGACTTGCTGTGGAACGTTTCGCTGACTATGTCGAAAAACAAGAACAAGGTCATCAAACTGTCTACCGATAAACCTATCGAGGGTACCTATCAGATTACAGAAGCAGGCCGTCCAATCTATCAGTTCAAGATGAAGGAGTATGCTGGCGTGGACCCACAGACAGGTGAGCCCATGTGGTATCTGAATGAGGAAGGCGACGAGACGACCAAGAACTACAACAAAGCTGCCAAGCGTTATCTTGGTGATGCCAACCCTGATATTCAGGGCGCGTTTACCAATAACTTCACTTGGAAGGGTCTTGACTTTTCGTTCCAGTTGAACTATTGCTTTGGCCGCAAGATTTATGGTAATCACCTACGTTATGACGAACACATAGGTGGTTCTTTCGGTGAGGGATTCTCAGAGTATGTTTATAAGAATCGCTGGCAGAAACCTGGTGACATCACTGATGTGCCAGCTGTCAATGCTGAATATATTCTTATTGGTACCCAAGCAAACAGCCATTCCAGCCGCTTCTTGATGAATGGTGACTATGTGAAGTTGCGCAACATCACTTTGGGCTACACACTGCCATCGTCTCTCACAGAGAAATTCTATGTAAGTCGCCTGCGTGTTTATGTTCAGGCAGACAACCTCTATACATGGGGTAATAAGAAGTACCGTGGCTTCGACCCTGCCAGTGTGGGTGCCAATGGTGTACAATGGTGGAATTTCCCCCAGCCACGCAATGTTGTCTTCGGTGTTAACGTGAGCTTTTAACCGATAAACCAAGTAAAAAAGAAATTTCGTATGAAAACAAATAAGATAATAGCAATCAGTGCTGTCATGGCCATGGGGTTGGCTTCTTGTAGCGACTCTTACTTCGATGTCGACTTGGAGCAGAACATTGTAACCGAAGAGGCCTACAGTAATGCACAGAATGTGCAGAATGGTATGATTGGTGCTTTCAATTCGTTCGGCGACTATGAATTCTATGGGCGTAATGTGGTTGCTCTGGGCGATATGGCCAGCGACTTGGCACAAGCCAGTGCATCGTCGGGTCACTTTTTGACAATCTATCAGTATAGTTTTTCTGATACAGATGGTGATATTAATGATATCTGGAGCTATGGCTACAAAACCGTTGATAGGTGTGTACGAACCATCCAGGGTGGCAAGGAAGTGCTGGCCAAGGCAGAGGAACTAAAACTTGAGGACGATGAAATTGCCAATGTGAAGATGTCAATCGCAGAGTGCTACGCCTTGCGTGCATTAACCACCTTCACCTTAACCAATCTCTATGGTCTGCCTTATAAGGCAGGACAAAACAACAGTCAACTGGGTGTGCCCCTGCTCGACAACGAACCACTGCAGCCGTTCGTGAACACTGAGCGCAAGACTGTTGAGCAGTGCTATGCCCAGGTGCTCAGCGATATTGCATTAGCAAAGGAGTTCTATCAAGGTGACGATTGTTTGCTCGGTGAGGTGGGATTCTTTATGAACGAATCGGCTATCTATGCATTGGAGGCACGTGTCAACCTTTATATGGGTAGGTTCTCAGAAGCCAAGGCGGCAGCAGAGATGTCGCTCGAACTGCTGAAGAATGGTGACAGCTACGATTTGCCATCACCAGACATTTATGTCAGCAGTTGGTCGTCGATTGCTGCTAACGATGAGACTATCTTCTCTATTAGCAAAACTGACGATGACAACCTCTCAGCTAATGCCTTGAATACGCTTTACGGTGAATACAAAGGTACCGTTACTAGTAAGTTGAAGGAATTCTTTGGCGAGAATGACATCCGTGCCGCTGTTCTTGAAGTCAAAGCCTACAAGTATCAAGGTACTTCAACAGCACAGGCTGTAAGCAACATTCCTGTGTTCCGCAAGTCGGAAATGTATCTTATCTTGGCAGAGTGCAATGCACAGCTTAACAATCTTGATGCAGCTAAAGAAGCACTGTTCTACACAGCCAAGCGCGATCTCGACATTGAAAGTGTCGACGACCTGCCTGCCACAAAGGAAGAGTTGCTTAGCTTTGTTGCCGATGAGCGTGTACGTGAACTCTATTTGGAGGGACATCGTTGGTTTGATGCCCGTCGTACAGGTTTGAAACTCGATGTGGTGAATGGCACATCTCCAGGTTTTGACATGTCCAAGTTTGTTTATCCTATACCTGCTGCAGAAATCAATGCCGGTTTTGGCGTTGTTCAGAACAAGGGATGGGAAGACAATCTGCCCGAGTAATCACATTTGGTGAATAAATACCGTTTGCCGGGTGTGTGCTGGCAGTTGCTATATGGCAATTGGAAGCGCACATCCGGCAAATGTTTTTTCTTTATTCAGTCTGTTTAAATGAAAGGATTTCGCTAACCGTTGGTTATACGGTTGCAGTTTTCATTCACAATGCCTGTGGTAATTGTCATCCGCTATTATGGTAATGGTTGCAAGCCCTCCCAGCGCACATTCCAATTACCGTCTTTGGGAAATCCAGGATTATTCACAGTGCATCCGTCCCATCCGGCACACATCAAGGCGATAGCCGTGAGCAAACCGCCATTGCCAGGAAGGTAACATCGCAGACGGGCGTCTTGATAGTTGTGCCCGTTTGGCAAATAGGTGTTCGTGCGCTTATCCATCAAGAGCGCTGCCACGGCATTCTCTGGCTCACCCAACCGTGCCGCATTCATGGCAACCATTGGATAGTCCCATCCCCATGTGTGATCCCAGTTCCAGTTGTCCCAAATCCACTCCTGCGTGTGTTTCATGACAGAGGGATTTATTAGGCGGCTTTCTGGGAAAATGCCCACAGCACCAAGTACGGCAGGATGGTCGCTGATGAGTGCCGTCGTGCTATATGTATCAGCGGCTGATTCGGCTGCCAGATAGCGGTTTTCTGAATCTTTTGCCAATGGTGACAGTTTTGCGATGATATCATCCCAAAGCGGTATTCGTTTCAATTCTCTTCGCTCTCTCCAATTTTGAGCAATTTGTAAAGCAAAATGCCAATAGGCAAGTTCGAATGGAGCATTGTATGTTTCTGCTGCTTTAAGCGTTTCCTGAGCGGGAATGAACCCTTTGATAATATAGCGATTGTGTTTCTTGTCGAATGTGGTATAATCTGCCATGAAAGCAGCCGTCTCGTCGATAATCCTGCCAAATCTTTCCAGTAAGTCGTTTTGTCTGGAGTTGCCTGGCTTGTCGTCATTTGGTGAATGTCTATGATTCATAGAGCGATATATCAGTTCAGCCAAATAGATGATATGCGGTTGTTGCCAGATAAGGAAACTGCCCACTTTCGAGGGAGCTTCTTCACCAGACGGATCAGTCATCTTCATCCATCGTATTCCCTTGAATCCCTGTCGCATGGCAATTTCGCGTGCAATAGGTTCAACTGTTTCGTACCACCTTAAGGTTCTGTCAAGCATTTCTGGATGTCCCCAAAGAGGCAGCCATGCCTGATGCCACCATATCATTTCCATGTGGAATTTCCCGAACCACGAATTATAGGTGAGACCAGTTTCTTGAGGTGGCGTGTTTCCTGCACATTGAATGGCCAGAAGATATTGACTCAAGACAACTCTTCGCTCCAGTTCTTTGGCTCTAATGTCTTTGCAGGAAGAAAAGTCAACAGCAGCGCCTCTTGTCCAAAATTGCTTCCAGTGTGAGGCACTGGCCATCTTGCAGTCGCTGAAGTTGTTGCAGCCTTGAAAAACGTTGGTTCTACTAAACTCGCAGCAGAAAGACAATTGTTTTCCGTCTGCCTCAAGCACCCAGTGGTTTTTGCTTTTCTCTTTCAGCGTGGCCGTGTCTTCCCATGTGAGTGCCATGTAATAGACGGTTTGGTCGATGGTGTGTTTGAGTACAGCACTCTTGGAGTCATGGCTGACAAGAACCGTTTCATGCTTGTCATTAGCATTCCAATTACAACCATCATCACTGTGTATACCTGTGGGATAGGGTAGTCTAAGGTTGATGGTAACGGGTGACTTGCTGCTTTCTATGTGGCTGCTTATCATATCCTTTTCGGGATGGCATACGGTTTTCACCAGATACTGCGAATGGCGGAAGGTGAATTTGGAACAAATTTCGCCCGTCCACATGTTCAGTGTTTGTTTGCATTGCTTGATTTCTGACGGATCAGCCTTTTCAAACTCCAAGCCAATGCATCCGAGGTGAAGGCGGTGTGGATTGGAACGGAACCAGTTGGCCGCGTCTTTTGCTCTACCATTGGTTTTGAATTCTGTAGCATATAGTTCACGGTGTCCGTGACCGAAATCAAATTTCTGATACGACTCTTCTATCCTTAATTGGTCTGGGTTGGAAAAACTATGCCAGCCCCACTCGCTTTGGGTGCCGAGAGGAACACCCCTGCTGTAATGCTCGGGGAATGTCTGCAAACCGGTTATATCGGTAGTGAATGCGAATTTACCATTTCCCACGCTAAGTGATGCGAGCGTGTCGGCAGTAGTGTTGACTGGGTTGTTCCTGCTTACCAATAACTTCCTGTTGATAGGAGCTTGTACTGTTTTGCTTGTTGATGCAAGAAGGCAGCAATTAGATATAAGCCCCATCAGGATGAAAGAAAACAATTTCATTGGCATAGTATGTCGTTTGATTTGTAAGGTATACATAATAGTTTGTTCTTAATAACTGCAAAAATAAGAATTATTCTTGAAAAAAGGAACTAATTCAATAAAAAAACAGTAAATTTGCAGCATTAATAAGAGTATAATTATGGTAGAATTCAAATTGAAAATCGGTATTGTCTCTTTATTGTTAAACTTTGGCTTAGAGGGCAAGGCGCAAATAGACGAGACGACCAGAGACGGAATGTCGCGAATGTCGTGCACAAGTATAATGGTTGGAAAGAAAGCTTCTGTCGATGGATCTGTCATTACATCGCATACATGTGATTCTTGGTATCGTACATGGATGCAAATAGTTCCGTCTCGAGATTATAAGAAAGACACTGTCACTGCCATTTATGATGGTAGGATGCACACCCAATCAGCACTAGACAGCACAAAGATGTATAAGAAAGGGGAGATACCACAAGTGAGGCATACCTATCGTTTTCTTGACACAGCTTATCCTTGTTTGAACGAGAAGCAATTAGGGATTGGTGAGACGACCGTGTCAGGTAGAGACACGCTGCGCAATAAGAAAGGGCTTTTTAAGATTGAGGAATTGCAGCGTATCGCTTTGGAACGCTGTTCCACTGCTCGTGAAGCTATCCGCCTGATGGGCGATTTGGTAAAGCAATATGGGTATGGTGATAGCGGTGAGTGCCTGACTATTGCAGACAAGAACGAAGTGTGGATATTTGAGATTTTTGGAGAAGGCCCGAAGAAGATAGGAGGTGTTTGGGCAGCTGTGCGTATCCCTGATGACGAGATTGCCGTATCGGCCAATATCAGCAGGATTTCGAAAATAGACATCAACGACAAAGACAACTATATGGCATCCGACAATGTGTTTGACGTTGCCAAGAAATTGAAGTTGTGGGATGGCAAAGAAGAATTCTGCTTCTGGAAGGCATATAGTGGGACTAACTATTCGAAGGAAGTGAAAAACTACAGTGTACGTGAGTTTTTCATCATGAACACATTAGCTCCATCAAAACACTTATGTGATACAGTTGAGAACTTGCCATTAAGTGTGAAACCAGATAAGAAGGTGAGTGTTGAGGATGTGATGCGTTTGCTTGGCAGTTATTATGAGGGGACGGACAAAAATCTGAGTTTTCGCCATCATATTCCAAATCCCAAGCGCAAGGGAAAGGACGGCAAGGTGGATGAAAGCCAGCCTGACAGCATCGTGTCACCATTTTCGAATCCATGGATGCGACCGGATGAAATCAATATGTATTATGCCATGGGTGACTCGGTGATGAAGAACATTCGTACAGTGAGCGTGCCCTGGTGTGCTTATAGTACAGTGATTCAATTGCGTTCTTGGCTTCCTGATGAGGTAGGAGGCGTGGCATGGATTGCCTTAGACAATCCTGGCGAGAGTCCTCGGTTCCCTATTTTCTGTGGTAATAAGAAACTTCCGCGGTTGTTGCAGACCTGTGGTCAGCATGTAGATAGGGATGATGCAGCCCTCTGGCATTTCCGGAAAGCGAATCGTTTGGCCACGGTGCGTTGGGGAACCTATCGTAAAACGCTGGAGCCGCTGCGTGATTATTTTATTGAAAAGGGACAACGAGAGCTTCCTTTCGTGGAACAGACTTGGCAGTCGCTTCACAAAGAAAATCCCAAGAAAGCCCAACAGATGCTCGACGGATATACTGCCGATTTCTTTGGCGCGACTGTTACCCGATGGGATGAAATGGAGAAGTATTTATGGCGACAGACTTGGACTGGATTCTAAAAATGAAAAAGCTGGGATTAAACTAAATCCCAGCTTTTTGTATACTCTGTTGTTTTTATTCTTCAACGTTCTCAGCATCAATAGCTTTTATCTTCTGGCGAACTAGTTCGCAGTCGTCCTTCAGTTTTTGTACCTTGCGAACCATCTCGTCTATCAGGCTGTTGCCTTTCTTGCTTGCTGCATTAAGGAATCCCAAGTTGTTCTCGTAAGTCTGGATTTCCTGTTTCATGGTTTCATAGCGACGCATCAGTCGTGAACGTTCATTGTCAAGTGCATCAGCGCCACGTTCTGCCATGTTCTTCAAATTGCTCTTGAAATTGTCAAGACGACGACGTGCTGTAGAGATGTTCAGCTCCTTGTAGAGCTTGTCAAGCGTTTCATGATACTCTTTGTATATCTTGTCCTTCTCTTTGAAAGGCACATGGCCAACAGCCTGATACTTTTCTACCAGCTCCATCACCTTTTCCTGAACATCCTCTCCTGCGTCCTGAAGCAACGATTTCATTTCTGCAATGATATTGCGTTTCTTTTCAAGATTCTCTCGCTCGGTGCTACGAGTTCCTGCGTTAGCTGCATTGCGAGCCTCGAAGAACTTGTTGCATGCGCCAAGGAAGTCGTTCCAAAGTTGATCTCCCAATTTCTTGGGAACCATACCAATAGTCTTCCATTCTTTTTGAAGAGCAATCAATTTGTCGCTCGTCGATTTCCAGTCGGTGCTGTCTTGCAGAGCTTGTGCCTGCTCCACTAAAGCTCTCTTCTTTTCGGCGTTCTCTGCGAACTTCTTTTTCAAATCCTTGAAATATTCTGTCTTGCGCCCGAAGAAATCGTCGCAAGCAGCACGGAAACGCTCGAATATCTTTACGTTCATTTTCTGCGGAGCAAAGCCGATGGTCTTCCATTCAGCCTGGAGGGCTATAATTTCTTTGGTGTTCTTCTCCCAATCGCCTGCGCCCTTGTTCTCACGCTTGCCAATTTCTTCAACCTTTTCACATAATTCGGTCTTCTTGACAAGATTCTCTTCTTCTTTAGAACGAAGTGCTTCGAAATGCTTCTGATGCTTCTTGTTGATAACTGTAGAAGCAGCTTTGAAACGTGACCAAACTTCTTCGCGAAGATCTTTGGCCACTGGACCTGTTTCGCGGAATTCCTGATGGAGTTTCTGCAACTGGTGGAATGCGCTGATTACATCGGCTTCATTGGCCAGTTTTTCTGCAGCTTCACACAGACGATTCTTTATTTCCAGATTCTTTCGGAAATCATATTCACGAGCTTCGCTGTTGAGCTTGAGCAAATCGTAATACTGCTCAACGTATAACTGGTAGTTTCTCCAAAGCTCGTTGGCTTTCTCTGCCGGTATGAGTTTGATTTCTTTCCATTCTTGCTGCAGCTTCTTGAATTCCTGATAGTTCTTGTTTGCTTCTTCAGGAGATGTGACCATTGTTTTTATCTGCTCAATGATTTCCAGCTTGCGCTTCAGGTTTTCTTGCTTCTCAGTTTCCTGTTCCTGGAATAGCTTTGAGCGTTTCTCTTTGATAAGACTCATCTCTGCTTTGAAAACGTTCTCGTCCTCATCGGGTAACACTTGGTATTTCTCTGGGTCGCCGCCATTGTCAAGATATGCTTTCATGTCGGCTTCACGCTCTGCGAAATGCAATTTGTAGAAGATGGTTTTCAGCAAGTCCACTTCTTCCTTGGTTGGGGATTCTTCTCCATGGGCAAGTTCCTTGATCCTTTCGATAACCTCAGCCTTAGTCTTGTAAATCTTCTGTTCCTCTGTCGGTTTCTCTTCCACCGTGTCAGCAGGTTCTTCTGATTGTTCTTCCTCGGCGGCAATCTCAGCAGGTTGCTCTTCTTCGACGACAGGATTCTCAACCTCTGCTACTGGCTGATTGTCAGCTTCTGAAGTTTCCTGAGGCAGAGACTCCATAGACTCAACATTGTCTGTTTCAGGCTCTTGCTCAGCTGTTTCGGTTGCAGGTTCTTCAACGGCTTCCTCTACTTTTGCCAAAGTGTCGTTAACAACGGTTTCTTCTACTTTCTTTTCTTCTAACTGTTCCTCGTTTTGGAGGACGTTTTCTTGAGAGTCCATCATTTTAATGATTTTAAGTTCGTAATACAGGGTAGTTCTCAACCATGCAGAGCGCCAGCTTTCAGATGGAATAATCCAATTGTGTTGTTCGGCTGAACAATCTCAATATGGTGTTATAGGCTGCAAACTTAATAAAAAAAATTGTAAAATCCTAAGAAAAAACGAAAAAACTTCACTTTTTCTTCAAATCGATATGCATTATTGTACATTTAGTGCTTGTTACGAGAGGGTTAGAGCATGAATAATTTTTTTGAAAAATGATTTGTACAAATAATGCATGTTATTGGTGGAATATGAGAAATGATATGTAAAGAGTTCGCGATAATGGTTTTACATGCGTTCTTAGATAAAAGTTGATAATCCTGAATAGGGACAGGTCAGAACCCCAATAGATATTAAAAAAAACGGCTAATCATGATTAAATTAGCCGTTTGTATCTTAAGAAAAGCCAAGTGAGCACGCTGCCTCCAATGGAAATGATTAATGCAGTGAAGAATCCGAGTTTGCTTTCTTCCATTCCGTTGATGAGGTTCATTCCGAACAGTCCTGCCACAAGGGTAGGGAACATCATGATGATGGTCACTACTGTGAGCGTGCGCATCACGTTGTTCATGTTGTTGTTGATAATGCTTTGATAAGTGTCCATGGTCGATTCGAGGATGTTCGAATAGATGTTGGTTGTTTCGCGTGCCTGAGTCATCTCGATGTTCACATCTTCGATAAGGTCTGCATCGAGTTCGTCTACCTGCAGCTTAAATTTAAGTTTCTGTAGCAGGTTTTCATTTCCACGGATAGATGTGTTGAAATAGGTGAGCGAGTCTTGCAGACGGCTCAGGCCAATCAGACTCTCATTGTCGACGTTGTGGTCAAGATTTCTTTTGGCTTTCTCAATGAGCGCGTTGATTTGCTTCAGTCTTTTCAAGTACCACACTGCTGATGACAAGAAAAGTCGGAATATCATGTCCACATAATCGGTGAATCCTTCGCCTCGCTTTTGTTGGAATGACACAAAGTCAATCATCATGTTGGTTTCGAAGTTGCACACAGTGATTGTCACATCGCGCTTGTGGATGATTCCGAGTGGGACAGTGGTGTAAGGTGTACGTGAACGTATTTCTTTAACGTAAGGTATGCGGAGTATGATGAGCATCCAACCATCGTCGTATTCATAACGTGCCCGTTCGTCGGTATCGCTGATGTCGGGAAGAAAATAGTCGGGTATGTTGAATTGTTCTTCCAGCATACGCTGGTCCTCGTCTGTTGGACACGTCACTTGTATCCAGCAGTTCGGTTCCCATTCTGGGATTGTTTTTAAACCGTTGTTGGTATTCCAGTATGTTCTCATTTTGCTAATCCTTATAAGATTATCACTCTTTGGCAAAGGATTAGCCCAGCGGAAAGGTAACCCTCAGCCTTGTGTTAAGTTCTCGTTTTTCTCCGCCGGATAATCGTCCATATTGGTGTTAATTAGTGAATAAAAAGCCGTCTGCGATGTTTGCAGAGGACACTATCTCGGCTGCAAAGTTAGGTAATAATATGCAAAATCCCAAATTTTTGCTTGTGTTTTTCAAAGTTAAGTGTCTATAAAATACGTTTAATATGAAAAAAGCAAAGCCAAAAGGGAAAACGTTTGTAGAGAGTTTTCCCTTTTGGCTTTGCTTTTAAAAAGTTCCAACGTTATTCGTAGTATTCAATGGTACGTTTCTGTTCCATTTCCTGTCCCATTATTGTAGTCTTTCGGCTAATCCAATTGCCGTGGTCGTCGTATTTGTAGTCAGTATATGGCATGCTCATTTCTTGACCACCAACGTTGACAATTTCGGAGGAGGGAGCGCCTTTTTCATTGTAGGTGCGTTTGGTTTTTATTTCTTGTCCCATCACGCTGGTGGACTGGCTTGCAATTTTGCCGTTCTCCCATTTGTACTTGATGGTGGCTTCCTGGCCCATCATTGCCAACTTTACCGACTGAAGATAACCATCAGCATCATACACAGCATCTGATAAGCCGTCGATTTGCATCTTGCCCTCTTTGGTGAAGTTGTAGGTTTGTTCCCTTCCCATCACATTCACAATCATCTTCTTGACGGGCCCTGTAGCTTCGTTGACCTCCACGTCGTGGAATTTGGTCTGTGCTTGTGAGGCAAAAGCAATAACCAACAAGGCAATTGTCATCATTAACTTTTTCATATTGCTTAATTTTTGTTATTGATTAAGTGAGCATTGTATACTAACGTATGAATTCTAAATTTACTTCTCTGGTACGTCGGTCAGTGTCTTCTTCAACAACTGCCAGAATGGCTCCACAGATGGGATGAAGGCACGCTCAGTGGTGGTGTGGGGCGATTTCATGGTTGGGCCGAACGACACTACATCGAGGTTAGGATACTTGCCCAATATGATGGAGCACTCCAATCCGGCGTGATCTACCTGGATGATACCATCCTTATTGAACAGTTCCTTGTATTCTTTGAGCAGCAGGTGTAGGATTTCGCTTTCAGGATTGGGGTCCCATCCGCCGTAGCTTCCATCGGTCTCCACTTTCATGCCTGCCATATTGAAGCAGCTTTGCAGCATGTTTACAATATAGTCTTTCATGTCTTCGCGGCTTGAGCGGGCAAGGATTTTGAAGAAAGCTTTGCCTTCACCAATCTCAATGATGGCAAGGTTGGAGCTTGTCTCAACTACATTTGGATAAGAAGGAATCATACGTACCACGTCGTTGTGGCATGCATAGATGGCATTCACCAGATTGTCCTGAATTTCAACAGGAACCTCTGTCTTCGGCGTTGCCACTTCTTCGGCAAAGAATTCGATACCACTCTCAATATTCTTGTATTCATCGATGAAGTCGGCTTTCCAATCGTTGACCAACTCTTTGAGTGCAGCCACGTTTTCTTTTGGCAATGTGAGCACAACCTCGGCCTTAAACGGAATGGCATTGCGCATGTTTCCACCATTCCATGTGGCCAGGCGGGCTTCGCATTCCTCAATGGCTTCGCGAACAAAACGAACCATCATCTTGTTGGCATTGCCTCGTCCTTCGTGTATTTCCAAACCGGAGTGGCCACCGCGAAGACCTTTCAAAGTCACCTTCACTGCAGCATCGTCGGCATCGGTTTCCACTTCTTTGTATTCGAGAGTAGCGGTAAGGTTGATACCACCTGCACTGCCAATGACAAACTTTCCCCATGTCTCGGAGTCGAGATTCAGCAAAATGTCACCATTCAGCTCGCCTTCAGGGAGTGCATTGGCTCCATACATTCCAGTTTCTTCATCGGCGGTTATCAGTGCTTCCACTGGTCCATGTTTTAGAGTCTTGTCCTCCATGATGGCCATGATAGCAGCTACTCCCAATCCGTTATCAGCCCCCAGTGTGGTATTCTTTGCCTTTACCCATTCGCCGTCAATCCATGGCTCAATGGGGTCTGTTTCGAAGTTATGTGTGCTTTCCGGCGATTTCTGTGGCACCATATCCATGTGTGCTTGTAGGATTACGCCTTTGCGACTCTCCATTCCTGGAGAAGCAGGTTTGCGCATTACAATGTTGTCGGCAGGATCCTTAAACGCTTCTACACCTACTTGTTTTGCGAAGTCGAGCAGGAATTTCTGTACTTTTTCCAGATGGCCGCTTGGGCGTGGAACTTGTGTTAGTGCATAGAAGTTTTTCCAAATGCACTCTGGGTTCAGATTTTTGATTTCACTCATAGTTTTTTGTTTGATTTGGAGGTTGTTAAAATCATGACATTTCAGTGCAAGATTTACACTCCTCATTTTTATGTTAATAGATATAATAAAGCGTTTTTCGTTTCAATGGCAAAGGTAGTATTATTTTTGAGACTATCAAAATATTTCTTCCAAAAAGTAATTCTAATTCATTAACAAGCCATAGAATAACCTTCTATAGACTTCTTGCAAATAGATGGAAAATGATAAGAATTATTCTTTAGTGTTCTTTCTTTTGCTAAATGCAAGTGCTCCCCATGCATAGATGCCCAACACCATTACCAACATAGTCTGCACGGTGTGTACAATCAGAACGAAATAGAGTGCTTGTTCATCGGCAATTCCATATAGAATGAGCATGGTTTTGACGGCAAAGTGCCAAGGACCGGCGCCGTTAGGAGTAGGAACAATCACAGCAATGCTGCCAACAACGAAAGTCACAAGCGCACACGATAGTCCCAAATTGCTGGAGAAGTCGAAACAAAAGAATGTGAGATAATAATGGAGGAAATAGCTTCCCCAGATGCCCAAGGTTAGGATGGTGAACAGCGGAATGTTTCGAACATCTTTCAGTGAAACTATTCCTTGCCATATGCCTTTCAGCGTAGCTTTTACCTTATCATAAAAAGACAATCGCTTGAGCAGAACATGCAAAAGCCAAAGCACGGCAATGCCGCAGATAGCTGTGACGAAATAGCCAGTCCATGAGAACTGGTGAAGGATGCTTTCAACGCTGGTTCCTGTCTTTTCGAAGAATGTTCCGAAAATGCTCATCTGAAATAGAAGGGTGCACCCTGTAATAATCATTACCAAAAGTGAGTCGATGGCACGCTCGGTTACCACCGTTCCTAACGATTTGGAAAAGGAAACGTTGTCATAGCGTTTGAGCACAGCACAACGTGCAAACTCCCCAATGCGGGGAATGACAAGGCTGGCAGCATATGATAGAAAGACGGCGTGTACACAAGTGGTTGTCCTCGGGTGCTCATCTACAGGTTCTAGCGTTTGTTTCCAACGCCATCCGCGGCATAGTTGCGCCAATATGCCGAATGGAAACGACAACAACATCCACCACCAATTCATTTCGTGGAGGAGCACATGTTGGATGCGGCTAAAGTCGAATCCACGGTACATCCAATAAAGGATGGCTCCGCCCAAAATGAGAGGGGATAATACTTTCAGGCTATTGCTGAATAATTTCTTCGTTTCCATGTGAGTAAACTGTGAATCTATCAGTGTCGTGCGTGAGCGACCTTTAAATGGTCGCTGATTTTCTAATGCAAAGGTAAGAATAAAAGTGAAAAAGAGAGAAGTTAATGATGAAAAAATGCTGGTTTGCCACAATTTTTCAATTTTTGTTATTTGAAAACTACTGAAAAGGAGGAAAAGAAATGAAGACAAAATAAAGCTATTTGTCTGAAATGTTTGGTGTATTCAGGAAAAATAGTTAACTTTGCCAAGTTATATATATAATATTGGCAGGAGAGATTCATCATAATTGGAACGAACAGATGTTCAGGGAGCAATATAGAAGATACTATAGGGCTCTTGTGCTTTATGTGATAAAAATGGTTCCTGCAGACTCTTCTGCCGAGGATATTGTTCAGGATGTCTTCATGAACTTATGGAGAAAAAGATATCTGATTGAAAAAGAGACAGAACTACGCTCTTTTCTTTATACAAGTGTTCGTAATAGGGCTTTGGACTATCTGAAGCACAGGCATGTGGAACAGTCTTTTATTGACAAGGCAAAAGACAAAGCTCCTGCATATATTCTGAACGCCAATGACGAGGAGGATTTTTTTTCCGATGAGATTTTTCGACGTCTTTTCCGTCATGTTGATTCGCTTCCTCCGCGGCAACGTGATGTGTTTCTCAAACTGATAGAAGGAAAGAGATTACGTGAGATTGCCAAGGAGATGAATGTGAGTTTCGAAACAGTCAAGACACAAAAAGCACGTGGACTGGACACTTTGCGCAAACAAATGAACCCGGATGTTCTTCTTTGGCTGATGGCAATCGTTGGCTGATAAGCATTTCCTATGTAAAGGGTGATTAGAGAATTCTTTATTATTCGGTATTTGTTTTTACCCTCCATATAAATAAAAATGCGTGCAAATTTCGTGTTCGAAGTTTGCACGCATTTATTAAGTCCAATTACTTCATAAAAGCAGAAATGATTTTCTTATCTCTTGAATTGTTTTTTCAGTATGTCACCAATTTCAGTCTTCTGGTAGCGCCCAATTATTTTGCCATCGGGAGCAATGAGAATTAGCAGTGGGATGGCACTCACGGCATAGTTTTTGGCGGCAATGCCTTTTTGGTCCCATGCCTGTGTCCATGTACATTTCTCTTCTGCCAAGGCTTTTCTCCATGCCTTTTCGTTGCGGTCTAACGAAATGCCAACCACAGTCAGTTCCGGAGCGTATGTTTCTTTGATTCTGGCTATTTCTGGAAAACTGGCCCTACATGGGGCGCACCATGATGCCCAAAAGTCGAGCAGTACATATTTTCCCCGTAGACGGCTTATGGTCAGTTCTTCGTTATTGTCGGTAGGAAGCGTGAAATCGGGAGCCACCGAACCGCTTTCGGCTTTGGAGAGTCGTTCGGCACGCTTTCTGATTTGCTGTATTTTCTCGTCTTGTTGTAATTCTGGAGAAAGTAGTTGTACCATGTTGAGGGTTTCTGCAGACGACATGCTTGAGTTCATGTATTCGGCAATGCGGAGCGATACAGGAGAGTTGGGGTAGCGACGAATGAAATTCAGTTCTTTCTGTTTCCTCAGTTGCTCTACCTTTTTCAGTTCCATTTTGAGGCTATCACGCTTTGCCAAGTTTTTCTCGTTGGCGGCACTAAGATTGAGCGAGTAAATTTCGTTCCCCATGGAGTTAATGTTCTCTTGGTATTCGTTATACTCGGCATTGGTCTTTGTTCCTGTGGCTTTGGCACCATAGCGTGAACCGGAAATGGTAATGTCTCCGTTTTCGAGATAGAAATCGCATGTCGCAACAAATGAGCCTTTTATCTTGATGAGAGCCCAATGAGGTCTACCACTGTGGTCGCCAGTAAATTCGAAATGACCACACTGGATGGTGGTGCTGTCGATAGTCTTGTGTTCGGCGCTCACAAGAGTCAGGTACAGCGTAGAGCCGTCATCAATACCTGTCACATTGCCCGTTATCTTGTACTGGGCAAGAGTGGGCAATGTGCAGAGTATTGAGAATAAGACGATGACAATCTTTTTCATGCGTGTCATCAGTATTTCCTACAGAAGCTGACAATGCGTCCCTGAATGCCGTCGTAGCGTTTCAGGATAGCACCATGGTTTACAATACTTTGGTCAATCTGCATAATCGACGAACCATTGGGACGACTCACAGCGATGCTGAATTCCGCTGTCGGAAGCACATTCACGTCGCGGTCGAAATGCATGTCTGTGATGTCTCCATCGAAAGTGGCCACGTCGATGACAGCATCATTGATGTTATCCAGATTTGCTAGGTTAATGGCTTTGAGTTTTGGACCATCGCCAATGAAGAGATAGTTTGTGACAACGTCATATCCGCTCATCACTATGTTGGCAGCGAAGCAGCAGTTGTCGTTTACAGTGCCTGTTGGTAACTCGACAGCCGCGTCCAATGTAGCTTCGTATGAGTAGGTGGTGTAGCTGTAGCCATAGCTGATGACATAGAGCATATACTTTGTTCCATTCTTTACGATAGCGTAAGTAGTGCTTGCATATACTGGGTTGCCTATCCAAAGTAGTGTCCCGGGAATGTCGGTATCCAGTAAGGGGGCTACCTGACTGACAAGTCTGTTACCAGTCCACATGACAAAACGATGGTTTTTCTCATCTAAAGAAACATAGTCTGCGTCGTTACTGGTGATACGAGTCATCATCGGAGCCAACCTATAACCTCCTTCGGCGGAACCACTGAGTGGAAATTCATAATAGCCGTCATCGGGCAGGCCCATGCTACCCACGACCTTCATATATACTTGACCGTCGGTAGTAATGATGTTACAAGCCTTATCGTTGTTAAAGTACTGGGATGAAACAAAGGCTATCTGTGGGGTGGTCTCTGACTGGAACTCGTCGGAATAGGTCTTGGCATATTGGAGATTCAGACCATCAACTTCAATGGACTTACCGCCCTGCATGGTGAGGGAGAGCCGGGTAAGCCACTGTCCTGTTGCACCGTCTTGATAGCGCATGAACTTCACATATTTCGGAGTGCCGGTAAGGGACTCGTTGTTTACTTCCTGATAGGCATCCTGATAAAGACGTTCACCCGATTCAAATGACTGGAACGCCAATTTTCCAGCATCAGTGAGCACAGCATATCCAGAGGTGAAAGGTGAAACGACAGAAAGGTTGATGAATTTGCTATAACGTACGCGGGTCTTGGTGTCAATCACCTCAAATGTCAGCGGATCGTTGCTTACCGGAACTTCCTTGAAGGTGTAGTCCAGTTTTTTAGTTGTGCAAAGCGTGTCTGCTGCGATTCGCCAAACGTATTGCAGTCGGTCTTGTGGTATGGATGTGTTCACAACTGGATCCAGATCCTGCTTCTCAAGTAGCACGCAGCGCATGTTGTCAGCTAGTCCGCTTATTTCGACGGCTTCCAATTCTGTATAGTCATAGTTGCCGTCATCGCTCAGGCACGAGGCGAGTGCCATAGGCAACAGTGCCATGAATAATATACTCTTTTTCATGTTTTTATTCTGCTTTTAAGATTAGTAGTTGGTTCCCAGCATCTGTGATACTGGCATGTTATAGTCGGGATCCATTGGGTCGCCCTTTGTCTTGATGAGCCACTGTCGGAACTGGCTAACCTTTGGCTTTGTGGCTGACTCGCGGTATTCTTTGTAGATGAAGTTACCTGTGCCTCGGTCAGTCCACATGATATACTCGTCAGCGTCAAACGGGTTGCTGCCGTCACTAACACCCATAAACTCCAGCCACAAAACAAATTTTGTCTTTGTGTAGCTGCCCAAATAGCTATTGTATGTCCAATCCCACCAGTCGGGTTGCATGATACGATCGCTGATTGTTACGGTAAGCGTGTCGGTCACGCCTGGCAGGAAATTCTCGTTTGCTGCGATGGCCAGCACCAGTTTTAGGTCATCCTCTTTCAGTGCAGGAGTGCGCATCAGGCGAATTTTCCCCCTTCCGCTACTCATTCCCGCCTTGATGGTTTGCTCATTGGCTGCGAGCAGCTGGAAGTCGGTACCCTCCTTGGCCGTACTCTTTTCAGCTACAGGTACAATGCTGAACTGTCTGTCTGTTTGGCTGAATCGTCCGGCGAAGACCACGGGCAGTTCAAAATCGGCACTCGTCACGTCGCTGCCCGAGAAGGCAAACGTGTATGCCAGCGTACTCTTTTCGAACGACAGGTAGTTGTGCTCGTCGAATGTCTCCACCTCGTCGGTCGAGCAGCTTGCCAATCCGCAGATGACAGCTGCCATGAATATATAAAACTTTTTCATGTCTCTTACTATTATCGTGGTTAGTTAGACTTTTCTTTTTCCGTATTCTCAGTAGACGGAATGTAGCCGTATTCCTTTTCCATCTCAGGCATGGGGAATCTGAACTGCTCTGGTGTCAGCGTGAGTGAGCCTTGCCATCCGAAATCGGGCACGGTGACTCCTGTTCGTTTCAAGAAGAACCAGTATTGTCCTTCTGCATATGTCTCCTTGCGCATCTCGCTCTTCACCATTGCCTTGATGGTGTTGGCGTCGCTGCCGTCGGCCACTCCTGCATCGGCGGCAAAATATCCGCGGTGCTTCTTCAGTTCGCGCAGCAGAGCTATGGCTTCAGTAGGATTGCTTTCTGCGAGGCACTCGGCGGCAATCAGGTACATTTCTCCCTTTCGGATGAGCGGCACGGTTTGTTTCTTCATAGCCTTGCTATTGCCTGTTTCCTGCTCATATTTGTTCGATAGTGCGAAATTGTTGCCCCTGCCATCTTTCTTGAACGTGTAGAGGTATCGGTAGTCGTTGGCATCCTCAAATATTTTAAGTGTATGCACATTGTCTGCAGCGCCCCAGTAACCCTCCTCTGAGAGGATGAACAGTTGGCTGTCAAAGTATCTGTCGTACAAATCAGGTAGCGTAGCCACTTCCAGAGCTGCAATCAACTCGCTCTGCATTACCTTGTCGCCAGCTGCCATTTCCGCTTCTGTGGTCCATCCAAAGGGCGCTTCATCAATCACTTTCTTTGCGCATTTTAATGCATTCTCCTTGTCGCCCATATACAGATAGGCGCGAGCCTTCAGAGCTATTGCTGCCCAATAGTTCAAATGATACTGGCGATTGGCTGTGAACTCACCTTTTCCATTATAGGTGATGGCTTGCGCTTGTTTGATAAGCGGGTCGCCAGCTTCGCTCATCAAACTTTCTGCCTTGTCCAAATCTTCTATAACATGTTTCATCACATCTCTTGCCTTGAGGTGTTCGTTGCGGGCTGCCTCATAGGAAGTGACATATGGGATGGCAACAACGTCTTCATTACCCACATAGTTGGGAGCGAAGAGACGAAGTAGGTCGAAGTGCATCATAGCGCGCTCGGCATAAGCCTCGCCTGCAACCAATCCGTATTCGCTTGTGCGGAACTGAGACTTATGGTCGTCTATGTCTGCAAGAATACTGTTGACATTGGCGATATTGTTGTACATCTGGCTCCATACAGGATCGATGTATGTTCCACGGATACTGTTATCGTTGTAACTCCAGTGAACAGCACTCCATCCAGAACCTACATCGCTGAGGTTTTTCACATAGTCGCGACCCAGTGAGGAAACAAAACCGAAAGTAAGGTTTGCTCCATAAAGCGATGGGCTTGTCAGATTGATATAGGTGCCATAGAGCATCTTCATGTAGCCGTCGGCACTTTCAACGAGATCTGCTCGGTCCTTGTCTGTGCTGGGCTGAACGTCGAGCCAGTCGCTACAAGAGTTGAGAAGCAGTGAGGCCGACAGAATGGTTATGTATATAAGTATTTTTTTCATAGCGCTTTCCATTAAAAGTTTACACGAATTCCGAAAGTGAATGTACGGGAGTATGGGTAGGATAGTCCACGCTCGCGTTTCACTGTCGACCAGTAGCCCAAGTCGCTAGTGTTGAACGAGAGCCGAACGCTTTCTAAGCTGAGTGGTTTAATCCAGGTCCTGGGCAGTTCGTACTGAATTGACATGGCCGCCATTTGCAGCAAGTCGTAGTCCTGTACGAAACGTGAACTGGCATAGGTGTAGTATTGCACGAGACGGTCGGTCAAGTTTGCTTTGTACTTGGTCTCGTCGCCTGGCTTCTGCCAAGTTTCGGTGAGCACGCGTTTGTCAACGTTCTTGTATTTGTTGGAATTCTCCACCTTGTCAACAAGAGTCTGGTTGTAAGTCTGACCTCCAAATTGATACTGGAAGGTGAGGTTGAAATAGAGTCCCTTCCATCCAGCGTTCAATCCGAAAGTGCCCCGTACATCAGGCTCGGTATCGCCAACCACAATCTTGTCGTCGGAATTCCACTCCTTCGTGGGATGGCCGTCCTTGGTAACGAACAATTCTTCACCTGTCATGGGATCGATACCTAATGAGCGTACGGCATAGATGGCTGTAGTAGACTGTCCTTCCTCGTAGCGAGTGGTCAGTTTGTGGGTGGCTGCTTTCCACTCGTTGTCGCTCATGCCTGCAGTTCGAGAGTCGGTAGACTTATTGAACGACTCAAGTGCGGAAGATATTTTCATAATCTTGTTGGAATTGTGGCTGGCATTGGCGAAGACAGACAAATTCAGTTGAGGTCTCTTGATTATGAAAGCTCGCAGGGCGACTTCCCAACCTCTGTTTCGCATCTCACCCAAATTGGCAGTATAGCTACCAAATCCCATTGATGGAGCTGTGGTTACAGGCAGCACCATGTCTACAGTGCGGCGGTTGTAATACGTGGCCTGTAGGTCGAAGAGTTTAAACAAGCCCAGTTGGAGTCCTAATTCGGTCGATTTGGTGGTCTGCCATTTCAGGTTGCGGTTGCCGAGTGCTTTCAGTGTGGCACCAATATTGCCATCGTAGCGGCTGGTAGTGGTATAAGAATACACGTCCTTTGCCTGATAGGGGCTGAAGTTAACAGAGCCTACTTCACCATAAGTGGCACGTAGCCGGAAGACATCCACCACTTTTAATTGTTGGATGAATTTCTCGTTGTGGACATTCCAACCAATACCTGCACTGTAGAAAGGTGCCGACTTCTTGTCGTTGCCAAAAGAAGAACTACCGTCGAGACGATAGGAGAGGTCTAGCAGGTAGCGGTCATCGAACGAATAATTGGCCGATGCAAAGAATGATGCCAATCTGGCATGACCTTCAGAATTCTGCGGAACGCCACCTTTTTCGTAACCTGCAGCATAGGCTGGCTCAGCCAGTCCATTATCGCCAAATCCCTGGGCGGTGAATCCATAGACTACACTTTTTGAATCGCTGAGTGATGAACCAGCCGATGCGGTGATGAAGTGCTTGTTGAACTGTTGCGCATAGGTCAGGAAGAGGTTGCCTTCAATGCTGTTCTGTTCAGTGTCTGCATGTGTATATCGTCCGCGCAGAATCTGCTGCTCAGTAGTGAGGTCGCTCATACCTTCTCCATAGTCGGTATAAGTTGCTGAGTTTGGCGACAAGAATACATCGCTCTTGTTCTCCGAATGTGTGTAGCTGATGCGTCCGTTCAGTCGGAATGCATTGGTGATGCGCCAGTCGAAGGCAAAGTTCTCATTGAACGAGGTGGTTTTGGCCTCGCTGCTGTTGCCCACCTGTGCTTCGTAGAGCGGATTAACAGGAATGTTGCTCACATTGCCCCAATAATTGTTGGTCGAGCCATATTCGTTGGGGTATGTGTAATACTTGTACAGTTGTCCGTCCTTGTCGTAAATGGGATAGAACTGGTTGATGGTTGTATAGTTAGCGAAACTGCCGTAAGGAGATTCTGCCGACTTTGTCTTGTAGATGTTCAGATAGTTGGAGAACAGCAGTTTGTCATTGGCATTGTAACTCAGGTCGACACCGATGCCATAGTTGTCGCGTTTTGACTCTTTCATCACACCGGGCTTGTTGCTGTAGTTCAAATCCACTCCGTAGCGCATACGACTGTCGCCTCCTTGAAGGTTGAGGGAGTGGCGAGTGCTCCAAGAGTTGCGAAGTGGTTGGCTCATCCAGTCGGTGTTGACACCCTGTGCTACCCATTTTGCAATCTCGTTATATTCTGGTCTCAGTGTTCCATCGTAGTTGCGATAGAGGTGGAGCCTGTCGTAAAGTTCCAGATTCTCTTTGGCATCGAGCAGATTATAGCTCGAGAGGTCGGGAAATTCTGCGTTCAAGTCCATGGTATAGCTCACCCTAAGCTGTCCTTCTTTAGGACGTTTGGTCTTCACAACAATCACACCGTTGGCTGCTCTTGCTCCATAAATGGCAGCTGCAGCAGCATCTTTCAGGATGGTGACACTTTCCACACGGTTCATGTCAAGGTCAACAATACGCTCCAGTGATGTTTCATATCCGTCGAGAATAAAAAGCGGTTGGTTGGGGTCGCTTACCAATCCAGATCTGTCGATAGCTTCAAATCCTTGAAAAGAGCTTTCGCCACGGAATCTGATTTTCGGCATGGTATTCGGGTCGCTACCCATTTCTGTATTCTCGGTAAGCGAGATAGACGGGTCAATCAACGCTAAACTCTTGATGATGTTCTCGTGTCCCATCACTTTCAGTTCATCACCATTATATACGGAAGCATTTCCAGTAAAGTTCTTTGCGTCGAAGTTCATCAGACCAGTAACGACGACTTCGCCAATTTGGTTGTCGGAAACCATGGTGATTTGTCCATTGCGAGCTGGTACTGTCATGGTCTTCATACCAAGATACGATACTTGAAGTTTGTCATCGCCTGATACGTCGTCGATAGTGAATCTACCATTCTGGTCGGCTACTCCAAACTTGTTCTTGCCCACTACTTGAACCGTGGCGCCAACTAGCGGCTCACCACTGTCGTCAACAATGGTCCCAGTAATTTTACGAACAGCTTTCTGGCTCTTCTTCGTGATAGTTACCACGTTGCCTTTAGCTTGATAGATGCAACCAATCTGGGGCATCACCTTGTCGAGAACCTCTCTGACGGTGACATCTTTTTCCACTACCGTGATGAGCGGCAGCTTTCCTACTTCATCAGCGTTGTAGGCAAGATTGATACCCGTCTGTTTGTTAAGCTCGTTGAAGAGTTGTGTCACCTTGACAGAATGCAAGTTTACACTAACCCTCTTGTCAATCGCCTGCTGAGCCCATCCCGCCTGACATACGAAAAGGAATGCCGTGACGAGCACAACCAGCAGGGTCTTTCTTCGTTGGGTTGTTTTCATGTGAATCGTTTAAATGATTAATTAATATATGTTTGTTGTTATTGTTTTGGATAATATAGTATAGCGTCATTTTTTTACTTTTCTCCCTAACACTACCTTGTGGTCTTGTAGACTTGCTTCTGCATTGGTCAGTTCAGAGATGGCATTGAGAATATCTGCGAGAGTGCCATAGCGGTCGAATGTGCCAGACAGGTGTACGGCGCGTAGATTGTTGTCGGTAAAAGTGTAGTCCACGTCGTACCATTTGGCAATCACTTCAATAAGACTTTCCAGAGGACAGTCTTCGAATACCATCCTGCCTTCGTTCCAAGCGGTGTAGAGCGATGTGTCAACGTCTTCAATCTTGAGAGACGACTTGTGAACATTGAATATAGCCTGCTGACCAGGTCTTATCATTCGCTCAGAGCCTTCTTTGGGCGTGACGCCTATCGAACCACTGACGAGCACTACAGAAGTGGACTCTTTGGGCGCATTGACATAGAACTCTGTGCCGTATTGCTTTAACATTCCGTTGTTGGTGTTCACTACAAAAGGATGGCTTTTGTCTTTGGCAATGTAGAAATAGGCTTCACCCTCGACAAATACCTGGCGTGAGTCGCCAACGAAATGGTTCGGGTAAATCAAACGTGCATTATAATTTAAATGTACGCGCGAGCCGTCTGGAAGGGTTACCCAGAACTCTTTCCCCCGATGTGTCTCAATTTCGTACACGGCCTCCTCGTTGCCTGTCAACACGGCAAGCATGGCATCTGACGTAATCTCCTGCTGAATTTGTTCCTTGCCCTTCTTCCTGATGCTCACCTTGGCTGCACTTTTGCCGCTTTCAGTGCTTTGGGTAATGGCTTGGCTCACGGCTTCGGGAATCAATGGCAATTCTGGTTTGCTTTCACGATGAAGCAATAGCCAACCGGCTCCAGCCACAAAAAGGAATAAGGCTGCCACTCGAATTAGCCACTTGATGGAATAAGACTTTGCTTGTTTTTTGTTTTCGCCCTCTTCTTCTTTTACCATTATCATGAGTTTTTCCCATGCCTTGTCCACATCAATGCGGCTATGGCGCTGATAGTCGTTCAAATAGTCACAGTTTTCCATCAGTTTCTCGAACTGTTCCCGATGTTTGGGCGATAGGTTGAGCCATGATTCTAGATGCTTCTTTTCTTCTTCAGAGGCAATGCCGATTATCTGATGATATATGATTTCGTTAATGTTCATAAATATTTGGATTTATAGATTATATCTTGTTTGCAGGGTTAATATTCTTGTTGTTTACTAGTGATACGACTGAATTTGGGAAATGGGGGACAAAAACTGTTCTTTTTATTCAATAAGGGCATTTTGTATATAGGTGTAAACTATTATCTGCATTTTCCGACGAAATAAAAAAGTGTACAAGCTGCGTGTACACTTTTGAAGAAAAATAACTTGTTAATATACATGTTTTATTACTTTTGAAAACTCTATCCAAACTCATTGTACAATATTTGGCCATTTGAAAGAAATGTGCTATCTTTGCGCGTGTAACGACCTAGACCAAAAGCAAAGGGGCGAAGAAGGCTTCGCCACAAGCGACAACACGCATGGCCTAGGTAACTATAAACGAACTGATGAAGCAAGTAAGACCGAAGAAAAATCTCGGCCAGCATTTCCTGACCGACTTAGACATTGCACGTGCCATTGCCGATACGGTGGATGCCTGTCCGGCGCTACCTGTATTGGAGGTTGGACCGGGTATGGGTGTAATGACGCAATTTTTGGTGGAGAAACCACGAGCGCTGAAGGTGGTGGAGATTGACCGTGAGAGTGTGGCATTCCTCAATGAGCATTTCCCACAACTTAGGGAAAACATTTTGGGTGAGGACTTTCTACGTATGGACCTGAAAAGGGTGTTTGACGGGCAGTCATTTGTGCTTACAGGTAACTATCCCTATGACATTTCTTCGCAAATTTTTTTCAAGATGCTCGACAACAAGGAACTGATTCCTTGTTGCACGGGAATGATTCAGCGGGAGGTGGCGCAACGCATCGCTTCACAGCCGGGAACGAAAGCCTATGGTATCCTTTCTGTGCTGATACAGGCATGGTATCGTGTGGAATATCTGTTCACAGTTGACGAAAATGTGTTCAATCCTCCGCCAAAAGTGAAGAGCGCAGTCATACGCATGACACGCAATGATGTGACCGACCTAGGATGCGACGAGCGACTTTTCAGGCGGGTGGTGAAGACGGTGTTTAACCAACGACGGAAGATGTTGCGCGTGAGCCTGCGACAGCTGTTCACAAATGGGGACATGCCCAATGTCGACTTTTTCACCGAGGAAATAATGACCAAGCGCCCCGAACAACTCACAATCAGTCAATTTGTGGAGCTGACCAACATGGTGGCGGCAAGGATAGCGAACTAAGTCATGAGCAGGGCGTAGACGGCGAGGCCGATTACGGTGAGAGCAAAGACGGCGAGAATGGCCCAGGGATGGCTGTCGCGGTGGATATGGTTGAAAGGTGGCATAGAGTAACGGCGGCTTACGTAAAGGTAGCTCTGCTTGTAAACGTAGTAGGCAAGCAGGGCAAATGAAATGCCTAACACGGCGCCGACAAGGATGTCTGTGGGATAGTGCACGCCTAGATAGAGGCGTGAATAGCAAGAGCCTGCTGCCCAGAGGAAGGCGCAGAGAGTGATGGCGCGTTGTCGGAAAAGCAGCATGAGCAGCGTGGCAGCAGCAAAACCGTTGCTGGCATGGTTGGAGGGGAATCCGTAGTGGCCTCCCCGATAGCCATGATAATAGCTGAGGATGTCTTGCAGGTCGGTGGCGTGCGATGGGCGCACACGTGCAACAAGGGGCTTGATGACGCTGGCCACGACGAAATCGCTAAGCATGAACATGAGTGCGAGCGAAAGAACAAGCAATAGTGCGTTGCGCCAGCCTCCACGGCGCATAAGGCAATAGAGCACTACCACGGCAAGCGGTATCCACGTAAGCCGGTCGGTGTAGAGCATCCAGAATAGTCCGTAAGCGTCGGGGCCATCGAAGTTGATGGCTGTCAGAATACTGTCGTCGAGATGTTTTACGGTGTTGAAAATGGTGTCGTTTGCCATGGAGTGTGAGAATGTAATGCAGTATTGCCGTTGTTTCTGGGGTGCAAAGTTACGATTTTTCATCAAGAATGAAGAAAACGGCGTACATTTTTTGCTCGCATGGTGGCATAAATGCTCATGAACAGCCGTATGGGGCTACAGAAATGAACTAATTACAAAGAAAAGATATATTATGGAGAAGAAAGAAAAATACGAGTTGCTGCTCCAACAAGTGGAAAGTCTTGTGGACGGTGAGAAGAACGAGGTGGGCGTACTTGCCAATGTGACGGCGGCCATCGCAGAAACGATGCAGTTTTTCTGGGTGGGGTTCTATCTGGTGAAGAATGGCGAACTGACGTTGGGACCGTTCCAAGGACCGGTGGCATGCTATCATATTGGCTATGGCAAGGGTGTGTGCGGCGCAGCTTGGAAACAGGAATCGACACTTGTGGTGCCCGATGTGGAGGAGTTCCCTGGGCATATAGCTTGTTCATCGCTGAGTCGCTCGGAGATTGTGGTGCCGCTGTTTAACAGGTCTCATGAGGTGGTAGGCGTGCTCGACATTGACAGCAAGGAACTTGCTACCTTCGACGAAACTGATAAAGTGTTCCTGGAAAGGCTCTGCGCCATTGTGGCGAAATCGCTTTATTGTTAGTGAATGATGAGTTTTTTTTGAAAATTGTTGCACAATTCAGAAGAAAACGCTAATTTTGTATGTTGGAACTGAAAACCTAAATAAATAATTGATATATGATTGACGTTAAAGCAACATTGAAAGAGAGTGAGGAGAGAATGGAAATGGCTGCTATGTTTTTGGAGGACAGCCTGAACCGCATACGTGCAGGACGCGCCAACGTGGCCATTCTCGACGGCATCCGTGTAGAATCTTACGGTAGCATGGTGCCACTCAACCAAGTGGCGAGCGTGAACTGCCCCGATGCGCGTACTATCGCTATTCGCCCGTGGGACAAGAAGGCCATCCGTGACATAGAGAAGGCTATAATGGCTAGTGATGTGGGCATCACACCAGAGAACAATGGCGAGCTGATTCGTTTGAACATCCCTCAGCCTACCGAGGAGCGCCGCCGAGAGTTGACAAAGCAGTGCAACAAGATTGCCGAGAAAGCCAAGGTGGAGGTTCGCAACGTAAGAGGCGACATTAAGGAAAAACTGAAAAAAGCCATTAAGGACGGTCTTTCGGAAGACAACGAGAAGGATGCCGAACTCGAACTACAGAAACTTCATGACAAGTTCATCAAGAAGATAGATGAACTGATTGAGGCTAAGAACAAGGAAATAATGACCGTGTAATCAGATAATTGGGAATTGGTAGTCAGAAATGTATAATTGTCAATATTTAGCAGGATGTTTGGTAAGCCAGTGTTGTCTTTGGGCGATGCTTTGGTGACTGGGTTTCTGATTCCTGATTCCTTGGTTTTATGAAAGGGTTAGTGATAAAGAACACGGGCTCTTGGTATACCGTCCTTACGGACGAGGGGAGGACTGTGGAGTCGAAAATAAAAGGAAATTTCCGTCTTAAAGGTATTCGCAGCACCAATCCTGTGGCGGTGGGTGACAGAGTGGAGATTGTCACAAACCAAGAGGGCACTGCTTTTATCGCGTCGATAGAAGACCGTAGAAACTATATCATCCGCAAATCACCCAATCTTTCGAAACAAAGCCATATCATTGCAGCTAATGTGGACCAGGCCGTGTTGATAGTCACGGTGAATTACCCAGAAACAAGCACCACCTTTGTAGACCGTTTCTTGGCAAGTGCCGAGGCTTATCGCATCCCTGTGATACTTGTTTTCAACAAGACAGACCTGCTGGATGACGATGAGTTGCACTATCAGGAAATGATGATCACGCTATACGAGACAATTGGCTATCAGTGTGTGGCTGTTTCTGCCGTTTCCGGCCAGGGCGTTGAACAGTTGCGAAAGTTGCTCGAAGGGAAAACCACCGTGTTCAGTGGAAACAGTGGAGTGGGGAAGAGTACGCTGTTGAACCGACTGGTGCCTGGCGTCAATCTGCGCACTGCAGAAATCAGCGAAGCCCACAACACAGGCATGCACACCACCACCTTTTCTGAAATGATACAGCTTCCTGTAGCGCCGACGGTCGATTCCCAACAATCCGATGCCTGTCATACTCCTTCTACTACAACGTCACTAGCAAGCAACAAGTCAAATTCGTGGCTCATTGACACTCCTGGAATCAAGGGGTTCGGCACTTTCGACATGGAGCCCGAGGAGATTTGCGGCTACTTTAAAGAGATATTCCATTTCTCCAAAGACTGTCGTTTCAGCAACTGCACACATACCCATGAACCAGGGTGTGCTGTAAGGAAAGCTTTGGAGGAGCATTACATTGCTGGGAGCCGCTACCGTTCTTATCTAAGCATGCTTGAAGATAAGGATGAGAAAAAATATCGCGAGGCTTTTTAGTGTTTTCCTGATTCGTTGAAATAATATGGCGGTTTGCTGAAAAAAATTGCAAACGGCCATAATTGTATTTACTTTTGCATCATCAAACATTGTACAACTAAAGTAATTTTGATTATGAAAAAGATTGTTTTAATATTGATGATGGCAGGGGTTCTGGTTTCCTGCTCACAGGATGATCCGTGGAGTGATTATGAAAATATCAGCGGAAGTCAAGAGAATAGTATGAATGGCGGCTTTGTTGAAGGTGGCAGTGGTAAGGGTGCCACACTGACCAATGAGTTGGGGACATTCGATGTGAAACTGGACGCAACGCCACTTGTTGAGTCTGAAACCATTCCCGATGAGAGCGATATCTATTACGAGGACTATGTAGAGTGCTTTACACCTAAAAGTTTAATCGGTGTGGTGTTCAGTGAAGGTACTGCAACGGTCAATGGCAGTGCAGATGGTGTCACTATTACTATCGATGGCGCACATGTCACAGTCAATTCAACAGTAAAAAACGTAGCCTATATACTGAGTGGCAGCACCTCGAACGGGTCGTTTAAAATTTACAGTGAAAAGAAATTCCAGTTGACATTGAATGGTGTGTCTATTACCAATCCCAATGGAGCGGCCATTAACAATCAGGGTAAGCGTGCTTATGTTGTGGTGAATGACGGAACGGAAAATATGCTTGCTGACGGCTCATCATATACAATGGTGGAGAACGAAGACCAGAAAGGGA
The DNA here is from genome assembly GCA_902783165.1 of uncultured Prevotellaceae bacterium. GTDB lineage: Bacteria > Bacteroidota > Bacteroidia > Bacteroidales > Bacteroidaceae > Prevotella. Next base: position 26,655 of record CACZPU010000021.1, on the reverse strand, counting down.
CACTTTTCAGCGAAGGCAAGTTGGCTTTTAGTGGAAAAGGAAAATTGGCGGTCTATGCAAACGGAAAGAGCGGCATCGTGAGCGACGACTATGTACTGATTCGTCCAAACACCAACATTTACGTTAAATCGGTTTCCAATCACGGCATCAAGTCGAATGATGGTATTATTATAAAGGGTGGTGTTGTGAATGTGGAGGTCTCTGCAGCATCTTCGAAAGGACTCAATACAGATGGTTTTATACAAATTGACGGAGGAAGAACCTCCGTCATAACGACTGGTGAAACAGAATATGACGATGAAGACAAGGAATACAAAGGCTGTGCTGCCTTGAAAGCTGACAGTATTATCGTGATGAATGGCGGTAAACTGAATGTCAAGAGCATAGGCGGCGGTGGAAAAGGAATCAGTAGTGATCAAACGTTCACAATGAATGGAGGTTCTATTATGGCTATTGCCCAAGGCAGCAACAGCAATGATGTTTCTGCCAAGGCCATCAAGATAGATGGTGACATTGTCATAGCCGGGGGCTCTATCATGGCTCGTGCCGCCTCTCATGAAGCAATCGAAAGCAAAGGCAAAATGACCATCACAGCTGGAACAGTGGCCGCATACAGCTCTGATGATGCCATCAACTCAGCATCGGATATGCATATCAGTGGAGGATATGTGTATGCGTACTCAACAGGAAACGATGCCATTGATGCGAATGGTAATCTGACCATTTCCGGAGGAGTCGTTATTGCATGCGGCGCCCTGTCGCCGGAGGAAGGCATTGATGCAGCCGAAGGCAAAACATTGAGCTTTAATGGTGGAACAATTTTAGGTATCGGAGGTGGAGCAGAGGCAACGTCTGGCTCACAGCAGAAAGCTACTATCAGAGGCATTTCAATTTCTAGTGGGTCTTATCTTACCGTACATGATTCCAACGGCAATAATATATTCGCATTCAAAACACCGCGTGCCTATAGCAATGCCACTCTTCAAGTCAGTTCTCCGAATTTTTCCTCTGGTACAACATACACTTTAGGAACAGCTTCTTCGGCATCGGGCAATGACAGTTTCTATGGATTTATTTCTTCAGCCACAGTGAGCGGAGAAACAAATCTGGGAACATTCACCACCTCTACCACCACAAGTGGCGGCATGGGAGGCGGGTTTCCCGGCGGTAATGGCGGTGGTGGCGGTTTTCCTGGCCGTTGGTAATATCTTCATATCATCATTGCTGTTGCGGAAAAGACATGCCATCATATCTTATCTAAACCGTGATGTGAAAAATGAAGTAAAAGAAGAAAAAGCGTTGGCTTCTTTTTGTAATGCATCGAATCGATAATCAATCACATTGATTTTTGGGATTAAAGATGGGAAATCATGTTAGCAATATCATATAAGAGCCATCATTGTCGTGCAATAAAATATTCATATTCAGCGTTATATCTATATGAAAATAACCAAGCGTGAATGGAAAGAGAATTTGGTGTATCTGGTGCTATGGCTGATATTGTTCATAGCACCGGTGATAACCGTCTATGTTCGTTCCTTGTCCATGGACCATCCTACAATTGAGTGGCAAGAGCTGAAGGGGGTATGGAGCCTTTATGTGGTATATATCATTGCTTTTGTGATTCACAATTTCATACTGGCTCCCATGTTAATCTACCGGCGAAGGAAGATACTCTATTTTTCAACTGTTTCACTTCTTTTTGTAGCCTTTGTGGTTTACCAGTGCCAGTCGCCTCCCAAACGACTTGGCGAAAGGCATCGGGAGCCACCAAGAATAGGGATGGTTGACGATCGTCCTCCTTTTGAGGTTCCGCAACCACCTATAAACCATGTTCCTCCCAAGGATAGACCACCCATGCATATTGGGTTGGAGAACGTTTTCGCCATCATTGTGTTTATGCTCATGCTCGGCATGAACTTGGGTATTAAATTGTACTTCAAGATGGAAGAAGATGAAAAGGAAATGCAGCAGATAGAGAAACGTAGCCTGCAGCAACAATTGGCTTATCTGAAGTATCAGATTAATCCTCATTTTTTCATGAACACTTTAAATAATATCCATGCATTGGTGGATATAGACCAGGAAAAGGCTAAGAATACTATTCTTATTCTCTCAAAGATTATGCGTCATGTGCTATACGAAGGAGACAAGAGCCTGATTCCTGTGCAGCGAGAAGTGGATTTCATAGACAACTACGTGCAGTTGATGAAGATTCGCTATACCGACAAGGTGGCTATACGAGTGGAACATCCAAAAGGTCTTCCTGAGATGGGAATACCTCCGCTCCTGCTCATTACCTTTGTCGAGAATGCTTTCAAGCATGGCGTCAGCTATCAGCAACAGTCATTTATTAATATAAAAGTTTCTGTTGACAATTCACGAATGAAGTTCACCTGCAGCAACAGTAAGACAGACCATCCCAACTCGGAAGTCAAGCAAGGTGGTGTCGGATTGGCAAATATCCGTCAGCGACTGAATCTGCTTTATGGAGACAATTACACATTGGACCTTGAAGACGGTCCTGATACATACGAGGTGCTGTTGTTGTTGCCATTGACTCCACTTCGTTCATAATAAATAATTCACAATACTTCACATTAATAATGTACCATATGATAAGAGTGCTTGCCATAGACGACGAACCGTTTGCTCTGCAGCAGATAACAGCCTATATCAATAAAATACCCTATTTTGATTTGGTGAAGGCATGCCAGAGTGCGGCTGAGGCCCTTGAGGTGATGCAAACCGAAATGATTGACGCTATCTTTGTGGATATCAATATGCCCGATTTGAATGGCATGGATTTTGTCAAACAACTGGCATCGCCGCCATTGGTGGTTTTCACCACCGCCTACTCAGAGTATGCTGTTGAGGGATTCAAAGTGGATGCTGTGGACTATTTGCTTAAACCTTTTGGATTGCAAGATTTCCAGCGTGCCTCACTCAGGGTGAAAGAGCGCTACGACTTGTTGCACACACCAGTAATGTCGCAACCCACAGACGAGGAAGACACACTCTTTTTCAAAACCGAGCATAAGGTTATCCGTGTCAATGTTGCTGATATCCGCTATGTAGAGGCAATGAGTGAATATCTGAAACTCTACCTTGACGGTCGTTCTAAACCAGTGGTGGTATTGCTCAGCATGAAAAAACTAGAGGACAGACTGCCCTCGAACACTTTTATGCGCATTCACCGAAGCTTTATTGTCAACTTGAAAAAGATACAAGAGGTGAACAAAAATCGCATAATCATCGACAAAGAAACTTATCTTCCTATTGGGGACAGCTATCGAGAATTGTTTAATGCCTATTTGGAAAGCCGGTTCATAGGGAAATCTTGATTCTCTCATCTCCTACTTGTAATATATATGGCTGTTTGCCGTTTGCTGGCAAAGCGACATCAGCGCCATTGGAAGTAGCTCGCCACAAGCGGATACCTTGCAAATTGTAGAGCGAAACAGATGTTCCGACATCGGTGTTGCTCACGATAACCTTATTGTCACTGTATTGCCACTGCCAAGTATGGCTTGTGATGGTAGAAATTCCATTGGCGGAACCGATATATGCATTTACCGCTATTCGGTTGCAATCAGGCATCGTGAATGTGCAAGAAGCCCCTTCTGTTTCTTTAGAAGTGGTGAAACCGTTTTTGTCTGTCTGCGTGATTACCCATTTGACGATGTTGACATCACCTTCGCCCAATCCTTGAAGATTTACCTCACGTCCTGCAAAGAATTTTCCGTCGAATTCCTCTTCGCTCAGTGTGATGCCATTAAAAGCTATTTTTATTGCGTCGTTTGCAGATTGTCCGCCTTCTTTGACGATTGTCATCGGCACCGCATAGCCTAGCTTGTAGTAGTTTTTCAGCTGTGTATAGAAGTGGTTGGTGCGATTCTTCAACCAATTGCGGGCCGTGTTCAGTTCTTCATCGTATTTGGGCCACCATTTGTTGACGAGGTTTCTGTGGTGGGGATATTCTTCTTTGATGATTTCGTACATGGGATCCCAAACCTTGCGTGTGCCTTTTTCGTTCATGAAGTCGCCCATGTAGATGGCCGCCCGATCGATGAACTCTCTATTGAAGTCGGCATCATCCATCATTCTTCTGAACAGACGCGTATGGTCATATTGGTTAGCCCAGTTGCGGTTGGCGTCATAGTTTGGGTTATAGAGCCACTCAATGGTGTTGTAGTCGGCTGGCGAGTTGTACAGCCCAAGTCCGAAATCGGTATCTTTAGCGATGAATCTCCATCGTCCGTCTTCCGTTCTAGGCCGCCACATCACAATGTTGTTGCCAGGGAAATCCTGGTTGTTGTAATAAAGGTTCATCAGCATTAAATTGATGAATTCCTCCCAGTCAATCCATTTAGCGTATTCTTCGAGCGTATGTCCCTTCTCTGCGTAGAATGCTTTGAATTTGTTGTAGTTTTCCCAATCGCCTTCTTTCAGTTCGTTCCAGTTTTCAAACATGTCGATGTCTTCCAATCCATTGAAATTGGTATAGACATTGTCTTCGTTACTTCTCTCTCGAATGTTGAGCATTCCTTTGTATTGACCGTTGATATAGACAATCGTGGGGCGCCATGCCTGCCAGTCGAGGTCAACGTGTTTGGCCATGGTGAGTTGAATGATGGCATCGCGCATGAAGAGATAGTCAAAATCGTTGCCCGCGTTTCGGAGTGAGATAGACTTGAAGTCGTCTATTTCGGGGCGTTGGTCGGGAAAGAACTCATACTTAAGCCTTTTTTCTCCGAATCGCTTGTTGGCGTATACGGCAAGAGATTTGAACATGCTTCCTCTCGAGGCCCCACCCATAATACGTGTCTCGCACAGCTGGTTGATTACACTTTTCTCTTCCTTCCCTTCGAAAAACTCTAAGTTGATGGGGCGGCGCCAGTCGAATTCATAGTTCTTTTTATCATTCTGGTAGCTTCCGTCCACATATATGCCTATTTTTTCGTCGTTCAAGTATTGGTTGTCTGTGATGATGGAGACAACCGGCAGAGTGAGCTTTCGTGGGAAAAAGATGTACGAGTGAGCTGTGGCTCGTGGCGAAAGATAACCGTCGCAGAATACTTTGGCCTTCACTATTGTGGTGGTGTCGAACGACAAGCTACCAGTATAAAGGAAACTTGTGCGGGTGGGTTCGCTTCCATTGGTAGTCACCCTTATCTCCGCATTGGAGGGAGCTCCCTCTGGCAGCGAAATGCTGAGGGTGATGGTCTGTTTGTTGGTGAGCACTTTGCCCGTTTCGCTGAACACAGGCTCACCCAAAATGTCCTTGCAGGTGGAACCGCAATTGGCACTTCCAGGAGTAGGCCTTTCCATATATCCCCATTTGTCGCTCCCGTCGTTCTTCCTACCATAGGCGATGTTTGGCGCTGGCTGTTTCTTGATGCCGGTCAGTTGGTCAACAACTGTCCCGCCTTTAAACAAATATACCATACCCCCTTTGCCCGATTCAAGGCGGAAATCTGTGTGCAGGTTCTTGCCTTCCTTATCACAATAAATGAGTGCATAACCCAGTCCGTTCACAGTTTTGTTGGGAAGTTGCCATGCTTCATCGGCCTTTTCGGAATCACCGATACGGTAGTCTTTCAAATTGACAGGTTCTTCGCTGCTGTTATATAGTTCTACCCACGAGTCGGGAAACTCGTTGAGGTCGTCCATGATACAGTCAATGTTCGACTGCATGATCTCATTGATTACTAATTGCGCTCTGCCCACTTGCCATGTGAGCAATGTCAGCAGAATAAAGAATGTTTTTTTCATATCGTCATAAATATCCTCAACACCCCAAAACAACCTTGCCTTTGTTCGGTAAAGTCACTTTAGAGTGCCAGGAACAATGAATAGGTGCTTCTGGAACTGACGCTTGAAACATTCGTAAAGCGAGTTTCGATTGTCCAGAGCAGAATTCCCCTCAAAAATGTGTTTGCCGTTATTTCTTGAACAGCGATGCAACCCAGAGAACGACGGCTGCTCCTACCACACCAGTGATAATCTGTCCAATCCATCCGCTGCTTGTGGTGATGCCCAACAGTCCGAAAAGCCAACCACCTACGGCACCGCCTACTAAACCCAGTAACAAGTTCAGCACCAGTCCGAAACCGCCACCACGCATAATTTTACCAGCCAAGAATCCGGCAATGATACCAACAATAATAGCTCCAATCATAATTGTAATTTTTTTGTTGTTACTTGTTAGCCCATCTTGCGGGCTTTACCATTGCAAAGATACATTATTTTTCTTTTAGTCGTATGCAATCCAACCGTTTTTTTGCTATTTTCTCCAATACTATCCTATATTTCTTTACAAGTTAAACTATTTGGTAAAATAGTACGTGCCATCCGTACAACTTGTACAAACCATACATACTACCAGTACGGACAGTGTGTACCATTCTCTTTGGTAGTTTATGTTTTTCCAAAAGATTTCACTATCCATTTGATTAAGTATCTTTCTTTTTGTGGTTAGCGAAATAATTGCTATATTTGCACGTTCGCAGAAAAGGCAAGGACAGTCAAGATGTGTCAAGGCAAAAGGCCTGTTTCCATACTAAAACATGAATCAACAAAAGTGAATCACCGCGACCAGCAAATATTGAAGATAGCCGTTCCCTCGATAGTGAGCAACATCACCGTGCCGCTATTGGGGCTCATTGATGTGGCCATTACCGGTCATTTGGGCGCAGCCGCTTATATTGCGGCTATCAGTATTGGCAGCATGGTGTTCAACACAACCTATTGGATTTTCGGATTCCTACGAATGGGAAGCAGTGGACTTACTTCGCAGGCCTTGGGGCGCCGCGATATGCTTGAGGTGTCGCTTTTGTTGGCTAGGGCGTTGGCTATAGCTTTCGCCATTGCTATAGCGTTGCTGTTGCTGCAGGCGCCTTTGCGTCAACTGGCACTGCTATTGATGCAGCCGTCCGATGAAGTGGGCAAGATGGTTACGTCATATTATGATATCTGTATCTGGGGTGCTCCTGCCATGCTTGGATTGTATAGTCTGAATGGCTGGTTCATAGGCATGCAGAATTCACGTATCCCCATGATAGTGGCCATTTCGCAAAATCTAGTGAACATTATAGCGAGCCTTTGTCTAGTGTTTGGACTTGACATGAAGGTAGAAGGTGTAGCTATGGGAACGTTGATAGCCCAGTGGGTGGGGTTTGGCATGGCTGTTTCGCTCTGTTGGAGGTATTATAAGCGACATCTGCAGTTCTCCCACAGTCCCAAGCATGTATTCTCCCGTTCAGCAATGCTTCAATTCTTCCGTGTGAACCGCGACATTTTCCTTCGTACACTATGTCTGGTCAGCGTGATGTTGTTCTTCACCTCGGCCGGTTCATGGCAAGGCGATGTTATATTGGCGGTGAACACGCTGCTCATGCAACTCTATCTGCTGGTGAGTTATGTGATGGACGGCTTTGCCAATGCAGCCGAGGCCATGAGCGGTAAATACTGGGGCGCTTCCAGTCAAGTGGCCTTCCGAGATACTGTGAGACGTTGTTTTGTGTGGGGTGGGGGATGCACGGTAGTCTTCACCTTATTATATATATTAGGTGGCGATGCGTTTCTTGGGCTGTTGACCAATGAACCCACTGTCATCGACATGTCGCACGAATATGTTTGGTGGGCATATCTGATACCCGTTTGCAGCGTTGGCGCATTCATTTGGGATGGCATTTTTGTGGGAATCACAGCCAGCCGGGCCATGTTTGTCTCCTCGTTGCTGGCAGCTATTGTTTTTTTCGCCTTTTATTACTTGTTCCGTGGCAGTTTGGGCAACCATGGATTGTGGCTTGCCATGATGGCTTACCTGCTAATGCGTGGTATGGTGCAGACTATTATTTATTTCAAATCCATCAGGCATTCGTTAGATGGGAACATTTCCCGATAGTCCTGTCTGAAACGTTGAGTAAAATTGTCGGAGCTGTTTTCCTTTGAAAATTGCCGATACTTGCTTTTTTATCGTTGTTGTGGAGTTATGTTTTTGAAGATGTTTGACATAAATAAATACCTCTGGAATGTATGCTTTCCAGAGGTGCGATTTGAATGATGCTATCTTCTGTTGTCAAGCATGGCTTGACATAGTGTTCTTTATTGTGGATAGTGAAGATTCTCTTCGGTAATCTTTTCCAGCACTTCTTCCAAGTATTTTTTTGCTTCAAGTCGTGCCATAGGTAGGTCGTGCAGCAGATAGTTGCCGCAGTCCTTGGGCGCAGCTCCAGGCACTTCTCCATCGAACTCGGCAATAAAGCGGAAGGTGTGTTGCATTAGTTCTACAATATCATCCGATTGATAGTCGCCACGCAACAGCAGATAGTTGCCTGTGAGACACCCCATGGGTCCCCAGTATATGATGCGGTCTTTCCATTCCTGGTCGTTGCGCAGGTAGGTGGCTGCCAAATGTTCGATGGTATGAATGGCACCGTTGTGCAGGACAGGCTCGCGGTTAGGCTCCTTCATACGTATGTCAAAGGTTGTAACGGTTTCTCCGCCCACTTGGTCTTTTCGGCTTACATAGATGCCACGCAGCAATTTCTCGTGGTCGATGGTGAATGATGGTATCTTTTCCATGATGCTTACTCCTTTTAAAGTGCTTCTAGGAATTTTTGTGTGGCATAGAAGGAACCTTCGGCCAATCGCGACCAAAAGTCGAAATATTGGCTGGCATTGGAGTCTTTGAGAGGAATGTCGCTGATGATGCGGAAGGATATGAACGGAGTGTGGTAGATATGGCATGTGTGCGCAATGGCACAACTCTCCATGTCAACTGCCTTGGCTTGTGGAAAATGGTCAAGAATGCCCTGCATCTTTTCCTTTGTGTTCACAAACCAGTCGCCTGTGACAATCAGTCCGGCATGAATCATCGAGGTGTGAGCTGATGAGTGGTTGTTCAGCTGAATGCCAAGAGCCTTCTCCACCAGATGCTTGGGTGTCTTGAATCGTGCTGGTGTGCCGATGAGTTGTCCGTATTCCACTTCATCGCCGCAATATACATCATGGTATGTGCATTCCGATGAAACAATAATGTCCATCACTTCCATGCTGATATCTGCTCCGCCCGCCACACCTGTAGATATGACGAGGTCAGGGTGATAACTGTTAATCATTTCCACAGCACCAATGGCAGCATTCACTTTGCCAATGCCGCTTTGTTGCATGATGATTTGGTTGTCGCCAATGTTTCCTAACACGAAATGCCGGCCGTTGTGTTGCTCGGCCTGTTGTTCTTCAAGGAGTGTCTTTAACTGTTTGAACTCCTTTTCCATTGCTACAATGATTCCTATTTTCATAATCGGTTGCAAAGATACAGACATTTATTCAGAATTCACAACCATTATTCATCTTTTAATGACGTTTGTTTTGTATTATTATTTTTTTAACTAAATGGCGAATTATTAAGTAATCATAATTATGAACGCTGAGTTGTGAATTATAAATAAAAAACTGTACCTTTGTAGCAAAATATAAAAATTGCAGAAAATGAAGAATACTTGGAAACGTTATTTGCCGGATATTCTGGTGGTGTTGTTGTTCGTCGTTGTCTCGTTTGCTTATTTCTTCCCATCGGATATTGAGGGGAAGGTGTTGTTCCGTCACGATTCCTCGGCAGGAGTGGGTGCAGGACAGGAGGCTTCGGAGTATTATCTGCGTACCGGAGAGTATACTCGGTGGAGCAATTCTACATTCAGCGGCATGCCCACCTATCAGACAGCGCCCTCATACAAGAGTCAGAGAGGCATGAATGCTGCGATGAAAGCCTATCATTTGTGGCTCCCTGAGAATGTTTGGTTTGTTTTTGTCTATCTTTTAGGCTTCTACATCTTGTTGCGTGCTTTCGATTTCCGTCAGTGGATGGCTGCCTTGGGTGCTGTGGTGTGGGCCTTCTCAAGCTATTTCTTCATTATCATAGCTGCCGGACATATTTGGAAGGTTTGGGCTTTGGCTTATCTTCCGCCTATGATAGGGGGTATGGTACTCGCTTATAGAGGAAAGTATCTGTGGGGTTTTATCGTGACATCCATCTTTGCTGCTTTCGAGATTAGCGCCAACCATGTTCAGATGACCTATTATTTCTTGTTCGTCATCTTGTTGATGGTCTTGGCATGGTTCGTTGAGGCTATTAAGGAGAAGCGCATTGCCCATTTTCTTAAAGCCACAGGTGTATGTGCAGCGGCAGGATTGTTGGGCATCTGCCTGAACATGAGCAATCTGTATCACACATGGCAGTACTCGCAAGAGTCGATGCGTGGAAAGACCGAACTTGTGAAACCTGCTAACGCAAACCAGACAAGCAGTGGTCTTGAGCGTGACTACATTACGCAATGGAGCTATGGAATTGGCGAGACGTGGACTCTGCTTGTGCCAAATACCAAGGGTGGAGCATCGATACCATTGAGTGAAAATGCTACAGCTATGAAGCATGCTGACGGTAATTTTGTACAAGTCTATCAGCAACTTGGACAGTATTGGGGTGATCAGCCGGGTACGAGTGGTCCTGTTTATGTAGGAGCGTTTGTGGTAATGCTGTTTGTCTTGGGACTTTTTATTGTCAAAGGCCCTATGAAATGGGCTTTGCTGGTGGCCACTGTGCTGTCAATATTGTTGTCATGGGGACGGAACTTCATGCCGTTCACAGACTTCTTCCTCGACTATGTTCCCATGTATTCTAAATTCCGAACCGTGGCATCCATTTTGGTGATTGCAGAATTCACCATTCCGCTGCTTGCCATGTTGGCACTTCGGGAGGTGGTCAGAGGTTTCTCTGAAGACAAGAGTGCTGTTGGCGTCAAGACACTGCCTGCCGCAAAATTGACTAAATACATTTTCATCAGTTTTGGAATCACTGCAGGCATCTGTTTGCTTTTCGCATTGATGCCTTCTGTGTTCTTCTCAAGCTATATTTCAAGCGGGGAAATGACCGCTTTGCGCAATGGACTACCTCAAGAGTATTTTGGTCCATTGGTGGCCAATCTGACAGAAATGCGAAAGGCCATGTTTACAGCAGACAGCTGGCGCTCGTTCGGCATTATTGTTGTGGGCATGTTGTTGCTGCTGCTTTTCATGAAGAAAAAGCTACGTGCAGATTATATGGTGGTTGGAATGATTGTTCTTTGTCTGGCTGATATGTGGATAGTGAACAAGAGATATCTCAATAACGACATGTTTGTTGACAAGAGTGAGCGTGAGGCACCTCAGCAGAAAACGAAGACAGATGAGATTATCCTGCAGGACAAGAGCGACCAGGGCAACTACCGTGTGTTGAATTTGTCGACAAATACCTTTAACGAAAACGAAACTTCTTATTACCATAAGAGCATTGGTGGCTACCATGCAGCCAAGTTGCGTCGTTATCAAGACCTGATAGAGGCATATCTTTCTCCCGAAATGCAGAAAATGATGCCAGCCATTGCAGAGGCAACAGGTGATATGACTAAGGTGAATGGCGACAGTATCTATCCTGTACTGAACATGCTGAACACAAGATATGTGATAGTTCCGTTGCAGGATGGTAGCACAGTACCCATCAGGAATCCGTATGCCTACGGTAACGCTTGGTTTGTAAACAATGTGAAATTTGTAGACAATGCAAATCAAGAGCTTGATGCACTTGGAACCATTCATTTGCGCCAAGAGGCGGTGGCCGACAAGCATTTCAAGGATGTGTTGGGAGAGTCTAGGACACAAGACAACCTTTCTGTTGTAACCCTTGCATCTTATGAACCTAACCATTTGAAGTATGATGTTCAGTCCGGTCAGGGAGGTGTCGTAGTGTTCTCTGAAGTATATTATCCTGGATGGACGGCTACAGTAGATGGGCAGCCTGCCGAGCTTGGACGAGTTGACTATCTTTTGAGGGCTTTGAAGGTGAGTCCGGGAAACCACCAAGTGGAATTGATGTTCTACCCCCAATCAATCAATACAACCGAGACGATGGCCTATGTGGCCTATGCCGTACTGATTTTGGCTTTGTTGCTCGTTGTCTTTTATGAATGGAAGAAAAGGAAGTAGTTATGAAGAAATTGTTGTCGCTCCCGCCTAATCTTGTCAATTGCTTTTATGACGTGACGGGATATAGTCGTTCTGATTGGTTTTGTACGCATGATCCCATTGGTCAGAAACTGGGAAGTGGCGGTGGTAGTGCCTGGCTGCTTGAAAAAGCCTGTGCCGAGACTGGTAAAGACTTTGACGAATGGCTCGCCTCGGAGAAACGAGTTCTGCTTCATGCTGGTGGACAAAGCCGTCGTCTGCCAGCATACGCACCATCAGGGAAAATACTGACACCTATTCCTGTATTCCGTTGGGAGCGTGGCCAGCGCTTGTCGCAGGATTTACTTTCGCTACAGATTCCCTTATATCAGAAAATCATGGATGCCGCACCAGACAATCTTCACACAATGATTGTCAGCGGTGATGTCTATATACGTTGCACAAAACCTTTACAGCATATACCAGAGGCAGACGTAGTGTGCTATGGGCTTTGGCTGGGACCGGAAGTGGCCAAGGATCATGGCGTTTTTGTGAGTCGCCATGATACCCCGTCGCAGTTGAAGTGCATGTTGCAAAAGCCTTCTGTAAAGACGTTGGGAGAATTGATGAAAGATTCGTTCTATCTGACCGATATAGGAATCTGGCTTCTCAGTGACCGTGCAGTGAAACTGTTGATCAAACGCAGCAAGGAACGGGCTTCGGGAAACGGATGCGGCACTGGTTGTTACGATTTGTATAGCGAATTTGGCTGTGCTTTGGGAAATCATCCTCGCTTGGAAGACTCTGAACTGAACCAGCTTTCTGTGGCCGTACTTCCATTACCTGGCGGAGAGTTCTATCATTTCGGAACTTCACCAGAAATCATTTCTTCTACTCTGGCCATTCAGAATCTTGTGAACGACCAACGTGAGATTATGCATCATTCGCGCAAACCTCACCCAGCCATGTTTGTTCAAAACTCTTTCACGGAGACGACCATTGCCGAGAACAACCAGAATATGTGGATAGAGAACAGTTGGGTGGGACAGGGATGGAAGCTTGCCCATGAACATATTATAACAGGTGTTCCTGAGAACAACTGGGAAATAGAGTTGCGACCTGGCGATTGCGTGGATATTGTTCCGATGGGAGAAAGCGAGTATTGCGTACGTCCTTATGGTTATCATGATTTGTTCAGGGGTGACTTGCGCGATGAAACCACTCTGTTCTTGGGAAAACCTTTCTGCCAATGGGCGTCAGAGCGACATATTGAAGTTGGTGAAATAGACGGCGCTCTCGATTTGCAGACAGCTCGGATATTCCCTATAACAGACAATATGCACGATGCAGGGTTGTTGTTGAGATGGATGCTCTGCCAACCAGAGTTGCAGGGCGCAAAATTGTTGTGGGAAGAAAGCCGTAAAGCAAGTGCCGATGATATATCAGCCGAAGCCGACTTGGTAAGGCTGTTCCGTCAGCGTTCACAATTCAGGGCTGATAATTGGCGTGCCTTGTCGCGCAACTATGAGCACAGTGTGTTCTATCAAGTAGATCTGGAGAACGCGGCACGCGATTTTGCGACGTATCGTATTGCCGAACCGTTGCCTATTTCAGAACAGGCACCGCTGCTAACACGTATTCACGACAGTATGTTCCGGTCCGAACTGGCGCGTCGAATGTCTATGAACGCTGACAAGACTGTTGTCTCTGATATCTCTTCCGCGTATGAAGAGAAAGCCTTTTCCTTGCTCAGGGAAGGACTTACCGAGCGCGTTTTGTCTGAGAAGCAACTGCCACGCATGTCTGTTTACAGCGATCAGATTGTGTGGGTACGGAGTTCTGTCCGCATTGATATAGCGGGAGGTTGGAGCGATACACCTCCTTATTGTCTGATGGAAGGTGGTAACGTGGTTAACCTTGCCATTGAACTGAATGGCCAACCGCCGCTGCAATCGTACATCCGCCCGTGCAAAGAACCGAAAATAGTATTAAGAAGCATCGATCTCGGTGCGATGGAAGAGATTCACACCTTCGAAGAACTTGCTGATTTCAACCATGTTGGCAGTCCGTTCTCTATACCAAAAGCAGCCTTGGCATTGTCGGGATTCCTTCCTGATTTCTCGGTGGAGAAGTTCGATACGCTTGATAATCAGTTGAAATGTTTTGGATGTGGTCTCGAAATAACTCTGCTCTCAGCTATTCCTGCTGGTAGCGGTCTTGGCACAAGCAGCATATTGGCATCTACGGTATTGGCTGCGCTGAACGATTTCTGTGGTTTGATGTGGGACAAGAACGAAATTGGAAGTCGCACCTTGGTGCTTGAGCAACTCCTTACCACAGGTGGAGGTTGGCAAGACCAGTTTGGAGGAATATTGCAAGGTGTGAAGTTGCTGCAAACTGAGAGAGGTTTTGACCAAAATCCTGTGGTACGTTGGTTACCCACCGATTTATATACGTTGCCCGAATACAAGGCGTGCCATTTGTTGTATTATACGGGAATCACGCGTACTGCAAAAACGATACTTGCTGAAATTGTGAGGAGAATGTTCCTGAATCATCATGAAGAGATTGCCTTGTTGCGTGAAATGAAGAATCATGCACTGGATATGTATGAAGCCATTCAACGGGCCGACTTCCTCGAAATGGGCAAGTTGGTGCGCAAGACTTGGGTTCAAAACCAAACAATAGACAGCGGAACGAATCCTCCTGAGGTTCAGAAGATAGTAGCTCAGATAGACGATTTGTGTTTGGGCTATAAACTTTCTGGTGCTGGTGGTGGTGGCTATCTTTATATGGTGGCCAAAGACCCAGAAGCTGCTGCGCGTATCAGAAAAATACTGAACGACAACAGACCATCGGCCAATGCCCGATTCGTGGAAATGTCGTTGAGTTCAAGTGGTTTACAGGTAAGTAGAAGTTGATGTACACATATAAATACCCTCATCCTGCCGTAACGTCCGACTGCATAGTTCTTGCAAAAGCTGATGCAGGCCAATTGAGCATTTTGCTCATTAGAAGGAAGCATGAACCATGCAAGGGTGAATGGGCTTTCCCGGGAGGATTTATGAATATTGATGAAACAGCCGAAGATGCAGCCGTTCGTGAATTGGCAGAAGAAACAGGTGTTGTCATAGACTCGAAACAATTGCGTCAGGTTGGAGCGTATACCGAAGTAGACCGTGATCCGAGAGAGCGTGTCATTACGATTGCCCATGTTGTTGTCTTAGACGAGATGCCTGCTGCTCGGGGGGCTGATGATGCTGACTCTGCGCAATGGTTTTTAGTGGGTCATCTTCCTCCTTTGGCATTCGACCATGGCAGGATTCTTGCTGATGCTTTGCGCATTGTGAATGATTGTCGGAAAGATGTTCAATAATTTAATTCTGAAGGTAATCGTCAATGGAATTTCGTACAAAGGTGAATATCGATAAACCTTCGTGGAGTATTTCACCAACCGACAGGTTCTTGTTCGTGGGTAGTTGTTTTGCCTCGAGCATGGCGCAGATATTGGCAGACAACCAGTTTCGTACCATGGCCAACCCTTTTGGGGTGATGTACAACCCTGTCAGTGTGTTGCATACCATTGAGAAACTGCACACTCAGGGTGATTCCATTATTCCCGACGTAGCCATTCTTACCTTTGGAACCAATCGTGTATATATACTGAAAGAGACAGGCGAGATTGTCGACAACTGCCAGAAACGGCCGCAAAGCCTTTTCATGGAGAAATCGCTTACTGTGGAAGAATGCGCAGAATCAGTTTCGCGAAGTGTTGAGTTGTTGCGTCAAATGAATCCGAATATCAAGATTGTGCTCACCGTGAGTCCTATTCGCTATTCCAAATATGGTTATCACGGAAGCCGTATCTCAAAGGCAACCCTTCTTCTTGCTGTTGACAAAGTGCTCGATACTGTTTGCTGTGACTATTTCCCTTCATATGAGATTCTTGACGACGAACTTCGCGATTATCGCTTCTATGCAGAAGATATGATTCATCCTTCGAATCAGTCGGTTAACTATATCTTCGAGCGTTTCTCTGAAACATATTTCTCTGAGGAAAGTAAGCGGTTCGTGGCAGAGTACCGCCCAATCAGGCAGGCTTTGAATCATCGTTTCTTCAATCCTGAAAGCGAGGAGTCGCGTCAGTTCTACCGGCAAACTCAGGAAAGGCTTGCTGCATTCAAGGAGAAATACCATTTGTTATAATATGGACAAATGGGGAAGAATCCACATCTTTTTTATTGAAACACTCCTTTTCTTCCTTTCATAGCTTTTTTCTTGCTTCATAGGGATAACTGTTCCTTTTTTATCCATTCTGCCATTCCAATAATGATACTTGTAATTCCTCTGATAATGGTCTTTAAATGTAATTTTTGTTTAATTGTGAAAAACTTATGTAAGTTACAAAAAATGATAGTTAATTATCTCGGAATTAAAAATTTTTCCATTATCTTTGCATGCAAATAGTTTGTTTGTTCCTCATTTTTACGGCTTTGGTTCAAGAGAATGTGGAAAGTTTTTTTTGATTAAATTAAAATGCTATGAATATCGGAGATAAAGCACCCGAGCTATTGGGTAGAGATGAGAATGGACGAGAGTTGCGTCTGAGCGATTTCAAGGGGAAGAAACTTGTGCTATATTTCTATCCGAAAGATTCTACAAGTGGATGTACCGCAGAGGCTTGCAGCTTGCGAGACAATTATTCGGAGCTGAAGAAGTTGGGCTATGCAGTAGTAGGTGTAAGTGTTCAGGACGAGAAGTCCCATCGCAAGTTCATCGACAAATACGAATTGCCATTCCCTCTGATTGCCGACACGGAGAACAGTTTGGTTGAACAGTTTGGTGTGTGGGGTGAGAAGAGCATGTATGGCCGCAAGTATTTTGGAACATTCCGTACCACTTTCCTGATAAACGAAGATGGTATTGTGGAGCGTATTTTCCTGCCCAAGGAAATAAAAACGAAGACACACGGAGAACAGATATTGGAAGCTATACGCAGTTAAGTAATCAATCGTGAAGGGCCGAAACCCTATCATGGAATTTTAGTTTTGTCTTTTATAATACAATCATGCAGTACGGACATTTTGACGACAAGTCTCGTGAGTATGTAATCACCACCCCGAAGACCCCTTGGCCTTGGATTAATTACTTGGGTAATGAAGACTTCTTCTCGCTTATCTCCAACACAGCGGGAGGTTATTCATTCTATAAAGATGCGAAGTTTCGCCGCATCACACGCTATCGCTATAACAATGTGCCGATGGATAATGGCGGCAGGTATTTCTACATTGTGGATGACAACGAGTGTGAAGAAGGGGCGAAGAACTGTTTGGAGAATACTCCCGTGGTGTGGAATCCCGGGTGGAAACCCTGCAAGACACCTCTTGATTCTTATGAGTGCCGTCACGGAATGAGTTACACTCGTATAACGGGCAGCAAGAATGGTGTGGAGGCAAGCGTTCTCTTCTTCGTTCCATTAGGAAAATGGTGCGAGATACAGAAACTCACACTGAAGAACAACACACAGAGAGTGCGCCATCTGAAGCTTTTCTCCTTCTTGGAGTGGTGCCTTTGGAATGCGGCCACCGACATGGAGAACTTTCAGCGCAATTTCTCCACAGGCGAAGTGGAAATAGACGGAAGCGTTATTTACCACAAAACTGAGTACAAGGAGCGCCGAAACCATTATGCTTTCTACAGCGTCAATGTGCCAATACAAGGATTTGACACCGACCGTGAAAGTTTTATTGGTCTTTATAATGAGTTCTCCAATCCAGACTGTGTGATGGCCGGGCAACCTAAGAACAGTGTTGCTCATGGCTGGAGTCCTATTGCTTCGCATTATATAGAAGTGGAATTGCAGCCAGGTGAAAGCAAAGACTTCATTTTCTTGTTGGGATATGTGGAAAACGAACAGGAAGAGAAATACGAACAAGGCGATGAAAAGCTGATAACCTCACTTGGAAAGCTTGACCATACCATTGTCAACAAGACCAAAGCCAAGGCTTGTATCGAGGAATTCAATACTGTAGAGAAGGTTGACGATGCGTTCAAGAAACTCAATCAGTATTGGGATAGTCTGCTCAATCGCTTCATGGTGCACAGTGATGACGAGCGGCTCGACCGCATGGTGAACATCTGGAACCAGTATCAGTGCATGATAACGTTCAATTTCTCCCGTTCGGCCAGTTTCTTTGAGAGTGGAATAGGGCGTGGAATGGGCTTCCGCGACAGCAATCAAGACTTGGTTGGCTTTGTTCACCAGATTCCTGCACGTGCCCGCCAGCGTATTATTGACATAGCTTCCACCCAGTTCCCTGATGGAGGATGCTACCATCAATACCAGCCACTCACAAAGCGAGGTAATAATGACATCGGTGGCGGATTCAACGATGACCCCATGTGGCTCATCTTCGGAACAGTGGCTTACTTGAAGGAAACGGGCGATTTC
Source organism: uncultured Prevotellaceae bacterium (assembly GCA_902783165.1). GTDB lineage: Bacteria > Bacteroidota > Bacteroidia > Bacteroidales > Bacteroidaceae > Prevotella. The sequence goes on along the minus strand of CACZPU010000021.1, from coordinate 8,219 downwards.
TCTATCTTGGAAGAACCGGTGCCATTTGATAACCAACCTGGAACAGAGGTGTCGCTTTTCGAACACTTGCGCATTTCGTTCAATCATGTGGTGGAGAATCTCGGACCTCATAAGCTGCCGCTCATTGGTCGCGCCGATTGGAACGACTGTCTGAACCTGAACTGCTTCTCATGGGATCCCAATGAGAGCTTCCAGACAACAGAGAACAAGACAGAAGGCAGTAAGGCCGAGTCGCTGATGATTGCCGGTCTGTTCGTTGTCTGTGGAAAGGATTATGTGGAATTGTGCAGGGAACTGCAACGCCGAAGAGAATCCGCCCACCGACTGAATGCAGATTTCTCTGCCGAGGCAGAACGTGCGAACCAGTGTGTAAACAAGATGATTGATGCAGTGAAGGAATATGGCTGGGATGGAGAATGGTATCTCCGTGCTTACGATTTCTATGGCAACAAGATTGGTTCGCATGAGAATGAAGAGGGCAAGATATTCATTGAGAGTCAAGGCTGGTGCACCATGGCCGGCATTGGACTTGAAGAAGGCATGGTGGAGAAGGCGCTTGACAGTACAAAGAAATATCTTGACTCCGAACACGGCATCGTTCTGAACAATCCTGCTTTCACTCGCTATTATGTTGAAATGGGAGAAATCTCAAGCTATCCCGCCGGTTACAAGGAGAATGCGGGCATCTTCTGTCACAATAATCCATGGGTTATCATCGGAGAGACCGTTGTTGGCAGAGGCAATGACGCTTGGGAGCATTACTGTAAAATATGTCCAGCCTTTATTAAAGACCAGTCGCTCCATAAAGTGGAGCCGTATGTCTATTCGCAGATGGTAGCAGGCAAGGATGCTGCCCGCCCAGGTGAGGGTAAAAACAGTTGGCTTACGGGAACGGCTGCATGGAACTGGTACACCATTTCCCAGTTTATTCTTGGCATTAAGCCCGACTATAACGGTTTGGTCATCAATCCCTGTATACCTTCTTCTATGAAGGAGTTTGTCGTTAAGCGCAGTTTCCGCGGTGCTGAATACACTATCACTGTGAAGAATCCCAATGGCGTACAGATGGGAGTGAAGCAGCTGTTGGTCGACGGAAAAGCTGTGCCTGGACAGTTCGTACCTGTTATGGATGGGAATCATCAAGTGGAAGTAATCTTAGGATAAATTAATCATCGGGGACAGACGGTAAAGGACTGTTCCCATAATAACAATAACCATGATAAACGAACAATTATTACATCCCGAAAGTATCGTCGTTATCGGCGGTTCTAACAATGTGCACAAACCAGGTGGTGCCATCGTGCGTAACATTTTGCAGGGAGGCTACAAGGGAATGCTCCGCATCGTGAATCCCAAGGAGGAGGAAGTGCAGGGCATCAAGGCTTTCCATGATGTGAAAGAGGTACCTCCTACAGACCTGGCCATCTTGGTGGTCGCTGCCAAATACTGCCCAGACTATGTTGAGTTCATGGCTGCAGAAAAGGAGACAAAGGCTTTTATCATTATTTCTGCCGGATTCGGTGAGGAAACAAAAAAGGGTGCTGAACTCGAACAGAGAATCTTGGATACCTGCGACCGTTATGGTGCCGCACTGATAGGTCCCAATTGCATTGGATTGTTGAATGCTTGGCATCATAGCGTTTTCACCAAGCCTATTCCAACATTGGACACACAAGGCGTCGACTTTATCAGTGGTTCGGGTGCCACAGCAGTATTCATTCTTGAGTCTGCTGTCACCAAGGGACTGCCGTTCAATAGCGTATGGAGCATTGGAAATGGTAAGCAAATTGGCATTGAGGATGTGTTGCAGTATATGGATGAGAACTTTGATCCGGATCGTGACAGCAAGGTGAAACTTCTTTATATTGAAAATGTGTCGAATCCGGATAAACTTCTGTTCCATGCAAGTTCGTTGATACGCAAGGGATGTCGCATCGCTGCCATCAAGGCCGGTTCGTCAGAAAGTGGCAGTCGTGCAGCTTCTTCCCATACAGGCGCTATTGCTTCAAGCGATTCAGCTGTTGAGGCTTTGTTCCGTAAGGCTGGTATCGTGAGGTGTTTCTCGCGTGAGGAACTTACCACCGTGGGATGTATTTTCACATTGCCTCCTCTCAAGGGCAAGAATTTTGCCATTGTCACTCATGCGGGAGGACCTGGTGTGATGCTTACCGATGCATTGAGCAAGGGCGGAATGAATATTCCCAAACTCGAAGGCAAGGTGGCCGACGAGTTGAAAGACCAATTGTTCCCCGGCTCATCCGTAGCCAACCCAATCGATATCCTTGCAACCGGCACTCCCGAGCATCTGGGCATTGCCATAGATTTCTGTGAGAAACGCTTCGAAAACATCGATGCTATTTTTGTGATTTTCGGCACTCCCGGACTCGTACAGCTGTATGAGGCTTACGATGTGTTGCACAAGAAAATCCTTGAATGCAAGAAACCTATCTTCCCCATTCTGCCTTGCTTGCACACTGCAGGACCTGAGGTAGCTGAATTCCTCAGCAAAGGGCATGTGAATTTCAGCGATGAGGTGACGCTTGCCACTGCATTGACACAGGTGATGAGGACTCCAAAGCCTGCTTCCACAGAGATAGAGTTGTTCGGTGTTGACGTTCCGCGCATCAGAGAAATCATTGGTGGCATCAAGAAAAATGGATATATAACGCCAGAACTCGTACATCAGCTGCTGGATTGTGCCGGCATACCGATGGTTCCAGAGAAAGTAAGTTCTTCCAAGGACGAACTGCTTGCCTTTGCCGACAAGGTGGGCTATCCGGTTGTTGCCAAGGTGGTGGGCCCAATCCATAAGAGCGATGTGGGTGGAGTGGCATTGAATATCCGCACCTCTGAGCATCTTGCTTTGGAATACGACCGTATGATGAAGATCAAGGATGCCACTGGCGTGATGGTTCAGAAGATGTTGAAGGGTACCGAGTTGTTTATTGGTGCCAAGTATGAGTCACGCTTCGGCCATGTGGTGCTCTGTGGTCTTGGCGGAATATTCGTGGAAGTGCTGAAAGACGTGTCGAGTGGCTTGGCTCCATTGTCGTACAATGAGGCTTACTCTATGATACGCTCACTCAAGGCCTATAAGATTATAAAAGGTACGCGCGGACAAGCTGGTCTGAACGAGCAGAAATATGCCGAGGTGATTGTACGCTTGTCAACGCTTTTGCGCTTTGCTACAGAGATTAAGGAAATGGACATCAACCCGCTGCTTGCCGACGAAAAGGGTGTGGTGGCTGTCGATGCGCGCATCCTGATAGAAAAGTGAAAATGATAAGTGTCCTATAAAAAAGTCCGGTATCAGTAGACGTCATTCTGATACCGGACTTCCGTTTTTTTATTTTGTCCTTTCTTCAAACCGTTTCATCAGCCAGACGTTCTGCTCTTCTATAGTCATGTGGCTGTTGTCAAGCTCAAGAGCGTCATCGGCCTTGCGCAATGGTGCCACTTCGCGGTGAGAATCAATATAGTCGCGTTCCTGAACATTTTTCAGAATCTCGTTGAAATCGGCATCCATACCCTTTCCTTTCAGTTCATCAAAGCGGCGCTGGGCTCGCACTTCTGCAGAAGCGGTTACAAACACTTTCAGTTCTGCATCGGGAAAAACTACGGTTCCGATGTCGCGGCCGTCCATAACGATGCCTTTCTCTTTGCCCATACGTTGCTGCTGTGCTACCATCGCCTCTCGTACAAATGGCAGTGCCGCTATGGGGGACACACGGTTTGACACTTCCATCGTGCGGATTTCCTTTTCAACCAATTCTCCGTTCAGATAGGTGTCAGGCTTTCCTGTTTCGGCGTTGAACTTGAAAGATATGTTGATTTCGTCCATACGTGACTTCAATTCTTCCTCTTTGATGCTTCCGTCTTCACGGAATAGATGGTGTTGCATGGCGAAAAGAGTCACCGAGCGGTACATGGCACCGGTGTCAACATAAACATAACCCACCCGGCGGGCCAGGTCTTTGGCCATGGTTGATTTGCCGCAAGAAGAAAAACCGTCGATGGCAATAGTTATCTTTTTCATAATATGGTCTGTGTATTGCTATTATAGTTGAAAACTTACATTGATAATCAGTGAGTGCGACGTGACGTGGTACTTTCCATAGGCCAGGTTTAGCTTGAAGCGGTCGAGCAAAATACCGGCGCCAAGCGACAGTCCTGCCCCGTGGCTGCTGCCTCGTTCCTCTCCGTCGCTGATGATTTCCATTTCGCTGGCGCGACGGAAATTATATCCTCCGGCAACATACAGTTGTGGCGAGATGATGATATCCACACCAGCCACCAGATGATTGATGAATTTCTGGTCGAGATGATTCAGGTCGACAAGTGTGGCAGAGAGGCGGAATGGGGCGCCTGTCAGTTTCTTTGTGACTCCCAGCTGAATGTCGAGAGGCATCTTTCCGTATTCCTCGTCGTAGGCATTGAGCTCGCCTCCCAGGTTTTTCACCACAGCCGAAACCGATAATTCCTTTTCCGGATGATAGTAGTTTAGGCCCAGGTCGACACCAAGGGCCAGCGAATTGTAATTGCCGATGTAGGAATTGATGAATCGCGTGGTGATGCCGCCTGCGATATTCTTTCCCAACAAGTAGGACAAGGTGCCGCTGGCAACGATGTCTTTGGCCGAGAACTCACCCGTCTGAACATTGTTCTCGTCCATTTCCTTCATCTTCCCATAGTCCATGTATTGGGCGGCAAAACCGATAGACATGCGTTCTTTCAGCACTTTCGCAAATGTGGCGCTGGCAGTATTGGCGCCCTGCATATAGTTCATGAAGTTCAGACCGATGGTCTTGTCGCTCACCGAGCTAAGCAATGCCGGATTGGAAATCATCAACGAAGCGTCGTCTTCTATTATGGTAATGTTGTCTCCGCCCAAAGCAGCGCCATGAGCGCTCACGGGAATCCTCAGGAAATTATATTCCGTCTGGCTCTCTTGGGCTCCGGACGACAAGGTGAGTAGCATCAATATGATGATAAGTGCTGTTTTTTTCATCAAAGTCATTTTGTATTGTCTTCGCGTCACATCGCTTTCTCAAGCACGGAAATGAAAATATCATTTCAATTTCCTTGCTTATTCGATTTTTTGCGCTATCTTTGCATACAATTATAATTATTAAACGCAAAAAGCACCACTTTATTATATTTACTGCTTTTGGAAGTAAAAAAAACATATGCGGCTGATTTGGAACACAGAAGGACCAAGCATTTCCTTCTGGGTCTTGTTGTGGCACTGGCTCTTTTCTTTGGTGCACTGGAACTTCGATGGAACGAAGAAAGCCGTGATATGGACGAAGAGATTCTCGATGAACTTGCCCAAGACATGGAAATGATGCCGGCTCTTGTGCAGAAAGACATGATTATGCTTCCACAGGAAGAAACAACACCACCGCAAGTGATAGAGAAAGTGAACCCTGTGGAGGAGAAATTGGTGAAACCGGAGCCCGACCGACTGGTGGAAAACCAAACTGCAATCGTAGAAGGAGATGCCGAAAGCCAGACCGTCGTCGAAGAAGAGACTCCTCATGTGGCACCTGTTGCTGTGGACGAGGAGGACAATCCCCTGCATTTCAGGGTGGTGGAACGGCTGCCCGAGTTCCCTGGCGGTATGGTGGCGTTTATGAAATGGCTGAACCAAAATCTGAAATACCCCCCGACGGCACAGCGAATGAAAATTCAAGGCACTGTTGTCGTTTCCTTTATCGTGAACAAAGACGGCACAACAACCGATGCGCGTATCTTACGTTCTTCCGGAAAGTCTATTCTCGACACAGAGGCTATGCGGGTGGTACGTATGATGCCAAAATGGAAGGCGGGAGAAGATCATGGCAAGCCATGCCGCACACAGTTCGCTATTCCCATAGAATTTAAAATCTAGCAATATATGACAGCAAAAGAACTTCTATCCTTGTTCAATCATTATCTTGAACAAGTGCCTTACAACCGCCAACCGCAGAGTCTCTACGAACCGGTGAAATATGTCCTCTCATTGGGTGGAAAGCGCATTCGTCCTGTATTGATGATGCTCGCCTACCAGATGTATAAGGATAATCCGGAAAGTATTTTGCCACAAGCATGCGCCTTGGAAACATTCCACAACTTCACCCTTCTGCATGACGACTTGATGGACAACGCCAATATGAGGCGCGGACACGACACCGTTCATGTGAAATGGGATGCCAATACCGCCATCCTTTCGGGCGACACCATGCTCGCCATGGCGTTCCATCGCATGATGCAATGCGACTCCTCAAAGCTGAAACCTGTGATGAATGTCTTCTCCGAGACTGTGCTCGAGATAGACGAGGGGCAGCAGATGGATATGGACTTTGAGAAGCGCAACGACGTTCGGGAGGAGGAGTACATCGAAATGATTCGGCAGAAGACCAGCGTGCTGCTGGCTTGCGCACTGAAAATAGGCGCCATCATGGCCGACGCTTCACTGGAAGATGCCGAGAATCTCTATCAGTTTGGTGTGAAGATGGGGCTCGCATTCCAGTTGCAGGACGACTATCTTGATGTGTATGGCGACCCGAAAGTGTTTGGCAAAGCCATTGGCGGAGACATCCTTTGCAACAAGAAGACATATATGCTCATCAATGCCATGAACATGGCCGATGAGGCACAGCGCAAAGAACTCATGCAATGGATAGAAGCACCCAATCCGGACCCGCAGAAGAAGATTGCCGCTGTCACCCGCCTGTATAATGTCATAGGTGTAGACAAACTCGCTCTTCAGCGCATTGAGCACTATTTTGACGAGAGCCGACGATTCCTCGCACTGGTCAGTGTCGACGAAAAGACAAAACAACCACTCTACGACTATACCGACCAGATGATGCATCGCGAGAAGTAGCCATCCGAGAAATGAAATATTCATCTTTTCCCTAACAAACTTTTGTATTTGCTTTGACTGCTATCAACTATCATTTCATTGATACACACGCTCACCTCGACGGCGAAGAGTTCGACGAGGACAGGGACTTGGTTGTGGCACGAGCAAGAGAAGCCGGCGTGGACAAGGTGTTCGTGCCAGCCATCAACCTGCTTTCTGTGCAGACAGTGCTCGACACTTGCGCCCGCTATCCAGAGTTTGCCCATCCCATGATAGGACTGCACCCGGAGGATGTGAAGGACGATTGGAGAGAGGTGCTTGCCCAAATGAAGCAGATTCTCGATGCTTCTATTGAAAAAAAAACAGTTCGTTTCATTGCCGTTGGTGAAGTGGGACTTGACTATTATTGGAGTCGTGAGTTTGAAAACCAACAGCTGGAAGCGTTTGAGGAGCAGGTGCAGTGGAGCATCGAAACCCGGTTGCCCTTGATGATTCATTGTCGGAAGGCGCAGAACGAGATGGTCCGACTCCTGAAGAAATACGAGCGAGAACTGCCTGGCGGCGTGTTCCATTGTTTCACGGGCAATGAAAAGGAGGCTGCCGAACTGCTTCAGTTCCCCAGGTTTGTACTAGGCATCGGAGGAGTGCTCACTTTCAAGAAAAGCCATCTGCCCGAAGTGCTGGCCGAAGTGCCTATTCATCGCATTGTCTTGGAGACCGACAGCCCTTACATGGCACCTGTCCCAATGCGTGGAAAGCGAAACGAACCCGCTTTCGTGCAGCATGTTCTTGAGCGTCTGGCAGCATGCTATCAGGTCGAACCGATGGAAATTGCTGCCCAGACAAATGCAACGGTCAGTCGCGTCTTCTTTGGTGGGGCGTGAACGGAGCGCCTTTCAAACACTTGACAAACTATTTTTTTCACAACCCTGTAGACAAATTACAGATTTTGTCTGAATATCTTGTAGAACTTCTACAGCACATCTGTAGAAACATTACAAGGCACTTGTAGAAACTCTACAAAGCATCTGTAGAACTTCTACAGCATATCTGTAATAATACGTCGGAAATTCTTTCGTTTCCCCATTGGTTTTTCATCTTTCGCTAAACCGTCTGTTGTTTCATTTGGCAGAATCAGCGAAAACCGGCATCGCACTCAACACCACTTCCATTGAATCGGCGACACCGAAGAAGGCGACAAAACAAAAACTCTGAGGCGTTTAAACATTATTTAATATAAAATGTGCGCGTATTTCTTCAAGAAAGATTACCTTTGCATCCGTATTTTTTTGGAGAGATGCTCGAGTGGCTGAAGAGGCACGCCTGGAAAGCGTGTATACGTCAAAAGCGTATCCCGGGTTCGAATCCCGGT
>CACZPU010000020.1 GCA_902783165.1 uncultured Prevotellaceae bacterium | reverse complement strand
CCGTCACCAAACAACTGCCAGTGAAAAAAGATGATGGGCTTGCCAAGAGTTTCGGTGTTGCGATTTGCGGAAGGAAGGTATAAGTTTTTGAAACAACGTCGCTGACAGGTTCTCCGTTGACAAACGCACGTGCTGAGACGGTTGTTGTTTCCGTCAGAGACAGTGGTTCCGTGTAAACCATGTCGTTTGTTGTTGGTTCGTTGGAATCCAGACGATAATGGATGACGGCTTGTTTTTGAAGGATGGAGATTTCAAGTTCTTGAATCTTTCCCAATGCGTAGATTTCCTCTGCATCAAGGCTGAAATGCAGTGAATCCATATCAATAAATTCACGAAATTCGTCACTAGATAAGTCACATGCTTCACATATTCGCTTGCTTGTCACAGGATCAATAATGACAATATATGGGTAGCCACCATACAATTCACTAGTGAATTGATAACTTTCCTCGTCATAGAAACTATAAACATACCATAACACATAGTTTTCAACAAGCATTTTCTTTATATCAACTATTTCACAGATTTCTTGGCAAAAGCTGCTGTCCAAACTTGTTGAATAAAAATCTTCTACCAAAAGGATTAATTTTTCTGATGCTTTCGCAATTTCAAAAGCCTCCTCCAAACTGTTATACCAAATCAGATCAGGTAAAAAGACATAGTTTTTCGTTACGGTTTTACCTATTGGCTCATCGCCAAGAAATAGCTGGGCAGAAATCGTCGTATTCTCAGTCAAAGTAATGGGATCGGTATAAACGGGATCTTCCAAGGTTGGAGTTTTTGCATCCAGACGGTAATGGATGACGGCTCGTTTTCTATCACAAAATATTTCTAGCTCGTAAGTGGTTCCAGGCGAATATGTTTCATCGTCATCCATGCTAAATATCAGTGTGTCGAGATTCAGAAACATGCGGAATTCATCCGCAGATGGATCACAGATACCTCGTATCATGTGGCTTGTATCATCGGGATCGATGATGACGGCATACGGATGAAAGCCATGTAAACCACTGGTAAATCGAGAGGCTTCCCAATCGAAAATTCTGGCGTACCACAAGACGTAATTGTCCAGAAGGTATTCTTTGATATCGTCTATTTCGCAGATATCATTGCAAAAATTACTGTAATCCGCCCAAGAATCATAGTCTTCAACGAGCAAAATCATCTTGCCAGTGTCTTCTGCCTCATACAATGCATCATCAAAATAGTCAAACCAGTATAGAGACTCCCCCCCCTTGAGACGAACTAAAATTGTCTTTTTGACAATGTTACCGACGTTATCTGTCGCTGTCAGATAGAGCAGTACATTGCCGATGGCTTGCTGTATTGGAGCAATATCCAGCATCCATGACGTGCCGTCACCTGTCACGGTGATGGCGTTATCTGGAAGAATATCTGGACGGCTAGAGGTTACTGATACGACAGCCAGTGGGACGTTGGAGGTGATGTTCGTCGTTACAGCGGCTCCTTTGATGCTTTCAAGCACTTCATCACATGCCAATACTGGCAACGGGGCTGGATTATCGACAATCTTTATGGTACAGCCTTCAGATGGAGTTTGCCATTCTCCGTCGATAAATGCTTCCAGTGTATAAGTATTTGTTCCTGTTTGTTCAGTCAATTCATAGCTGCGTTCGGAGCCATCAATTGAAGAACAAATAATTGTGCTGTTTTCTTCTGTGGTCTTTGTTAGGCGGAACATGTCTGCCTTTAGTTGTTTAGGAAAATCCCATGAAAGCATAAGAGTGGAGTTTTGTTCAATTGACATCTGTTTGAAGACTGGTACTGGTGCGGGAGTGATGTTTGTGATGGCTTCGTTGACGATGGTTTCCTCATATCCATCCGTGAGCAGATACCAGCCATTCTCGGAGCCGCCCCAACCATAATTAAAATGATAGTAATCGAGATTGTCGATTGTTCCCAGGCCGTCCGCTACAAACAGATGGTCAGGGATGGCGACGAGCGCCGGCCGTTTCGAGGCCATGTCATCATGCAGTCTCATGTAGAGGATTTGCATTGAAAGGGGATCCTGTGAGGTGAAATAATCATGTTGGGCATCTTTCGAATAGCCAAGATATAGATACAGGTAATTTTTAATTTTATTGATGCTGGCTCCTGTTCCTCTTGGTTCATAATTTGCGTTGACGAGAACGCCCATTTCCATAGCCAGTCTTGCAACAGCCAGTTCGGAAGTAGTTATATTTGTTTCATCTGTCATGGCATAGTTGTTTTCTATCAAATTCCATTCAAAGGGGAATGAAAAATCGGCTTTCAAAGTCGCCCGCAGGTGGCCATTTACATCCTTGTATATTTGGGTTCCAATACCGGCAATTGGCCATTCATGATACTTCAGTATTTGGGCAATGGCAATTGGAACGCATCCAGTTACGGAACGTCTGTCATAATCTATATATGATGGACTAAGAATATTATAGGGAGAATCTTGGTTCCATTCTGTCTCCAGCATCGGAGGTGTAATGATGGTGAAAGGCATGACTGAATCCGCACGGGTAGGGGAGAGCAACCTTTTCCAGCGGAGTTGATTATCTTGCGCTATGGTGTTGCCACGTGTCTGCGGCTCTTTCAATGCTTCTTGGAAGATGGAGCCTTGCTTGTCCAGCATGGCGGGCAAAGGTGTTGGTGATGATTTAGAGAAAGTGGCCTTCGTGTCAAATGCCACAACAGGCGGCAACGTATCGTCTGCTGCCATGATGAGATAACCTGATGGCGTGAGCGGAACATGCCAGAGCGGGAGTTGTTTCCCATCTGCATCGGTCATGCGAATGGCATCTTTTGGCTTCGCATCTGGCTGTTCCGCCTTGAAAATGGCATTTGCGGAAATCCAACGGCGAGCCGCCGTTTGAACAACATCAGGATTGACAATATCCGCATGTAAACTGGCAATTGTACAAAAGAAGAGAAAAAATAT
>CACZPU010000019.1 GCA_902783165.1 uncultured Prevotellaceae bacterium | reverse complement strand
GGTGTGACTCTCACATTCGAGTGATGCACTGACAGCCCTGTCGGATGATTACATATTCCGCTTTTCATAGTCTTTATCTTAGATAAAGAAATGAACAGCGTATGACGAAAAGACATGTCTTGGTTGTTCTGCTTACCCTTTTGATGGTAGGCAGAACAACAAATAGTGTAGTTTCAGCACAGTCGGAAAGTGGCACTTCGTGGCTCAACCGCTTTCTTGCACCCGACAAAGCAGCCCAGCCTTGGACTTTCTGGTACTGGATGTATGGGGCAGTGAGCGACGAAGGCATTCGTCTCGACCTGCAAGCCATGAAGGATGCCGGCATTGCGGGCTTCTATCTGATGCCCATCAAGGACGTGAGCGACGGAGCCCAGTATCATGGCACAGCCCGCCAGTTGAGTGAAGAATGGTGGAAACGGATGGATACTGCCTATCGCACAGCCGGAGAACTGGGACTGGAGATGGGCATCCACTACTCCGATGGCTTCGCCTTGGGTGGAGGACCGTGGATAAAACCCGAAGAGTCGATGCAGCGCGTGGTGTGGAGCGACACCATTGTTGATGGCGGAAAGTTGAGCGTTGCCCTTCCACAGCCAGCTTGTAAAGAATCTTATTACGAAGATATTGCCGTGTTTGCCGTACCTCTTTTTGAGCAGACGTTGGCAAAGCCCCAAGTGAGCCATTCTTTTCCTGTTGCCTCCTCCACACCTGTCGACATCGTTTTCTCTTACGACGAACCCTTTACTTTGCGCAGTGTGCAGATTGTCACCGGAGGAAACAACTATCAGGCACACCGCTGGCAGGTGTCAGCATCCGACGATGGCATCAGCTACCGTCGTGTGCGCAACATAGAACCGGCACGACAGGGTTGGCAGAACACCGATGCCTATGCCACCTATTCCATTCCGGCCACCACGGCAAAGTATTTCAAATTCCATTGGACACCAGTCGGTAGCGACCCCGGTGGCGAGGATATGGATGCTGCCAAGTGGAAGCCCAACCTGAAAGTGGCGAATATCATCTTAGGCAACGAACCCGTCATCGATGGCTATGAAGGAAAATCGGGTGCTGTCTGGAGGGTGAGCAGTGAGGTGAGCAGCCTAAACAAGCCCCTTGATGCTGTCGACTTCTCACAATGCCTCTCGCTGTCCGACCGTTTTTCGGCAGAGACCTCTGTGCTCACTACGACTCTTCCCAAAGGACGCTGGCGCATTCTACGCATGGGGTACACATCCACCGGCCACACCAACGCCACCGGCGGTGGCGGCAGGGGATTGGAATGTGACAAATTCTCTGTGGCGGCCGTCAACAAGCAGTTCGACCATTGGTTCGGAGCCATCTGTCGGCATTTCAAAGACATTCGTTCTGCCAGCTGCCAATCGCCGCTCACACGTCTGCATGTGGACAGTTGGGAGTGTGGTTCGCAAAACTGGAGTGCCAATTTCGCCGACGAATTCCGGCAGCGGCGCGGTTACGACTTGCTGCCCTGGCTACCCGTCTATGCAGGTGTCCCGTTGGAAAGTGTAGAGAAGTCCGACCGTGTGCTGCGCGACATACGCCTCACCATTGCCGAACTCATCAACGATGTGTTCTTCACACAGCTGCGGAAGCTGGCAGACCAGTGGGGCATGAAGTTGTCTACCGAATGCGTGGCACCCACCATGGTCAGCGACGGACTGCTGCACTACCAGTTTGCCGACTATCCCATGGGTGAGTTTTGGCTCAATTCTCCCACCCACGACAAGCCCAACGACATGCTCGATGCCATCAGTGGTGCCCATATCTACGGGAAGAACATCGTGCAGGCGGAGGGATTCACTGAGGTGCGCGGTGTGTGGGACGAGCATCCTGGTATGCTGAAAACACTGCTCGACCGCAATTTCTGCATGGGCATCAACGGCATCGTGTTCCATGTCAACACCCATAATCCATGGACCGACCGCCGTCCGGGCATGACGCTCGACGGTATCGGCACCTTCTTCCAGCGCGACAACACATGGTGGCGCGAGATGCCGGCCTTCACCAGCTATATAGCACGCTGTCAGGCATTGTTGCAATATGGGGAGCCTGTAATCGATTTGGCGGTCTATACTGGCGACGAGGTGCCACGAAGGGCACTGCTTCCCGAGCGGCTGACCACCGCTTTGCCAGGACTTCTCGGCGACTCCCTGCTCACCCGTGAACAAGCCCGACTGCGAAACGAAGGTCAGCCGATGGAGGTTTCGCCCGTTGGCGTGAACCATACGCGCAACATGACCAAGGCCGAAGAATGGATCAATCCACTGAACGGCTATCACTACGACTCTTTCAACCACGACGTGCTAAGCAAGATGAGCGTGGATAACGGGGACATCGTTACCGCCGGCGGTATGCGCTATGCCGCATTGGTCGTTCCACCGTCGCACAAGTTGAACCCGAACAACATCAACACAGCCCATGGTCTGTTGGACAACCTCCGCCGACAGGGAGCACGCATCATCGACCAGCCTTGGCAGAAGGGCTGTCTGCATTCCATTGGCATTCCACGCGATGCCCATCTGCCCGTGGGAATAGACTATGTTCATCGCAACGGCCCAGACGCCGACATCTATTTCTTGAGCAACCAAACCGAACGAACCATTTCTTTCGTACCGCAGTTCCGTGCCAAACGGCAGTATGCGTATCTGTTGGATGCTGTCAACGGCAAGGTGTACAAGGCCGATGACCATATCACTCTCTTGCCGGCACACTCTGTATTCTATGTCACCACCGACAACAGCGTGGAGTGCGAACAGTATGTGCCCATCAACTCCGTTGGTCAGGCCAAGAAGACCATAGCCCTTTCGGGAAAGTGGCAGGTCACTTTCCCCGATCTTGACGAGCCGCAGACCATTGTTTCCGATTCGCTTTTCGACTGGAGCCGCTATTCCAACAACAATCATATAAAGTATTATTCGGGACATGCCGTCTACGAAACCACTTTTAAGTATAAAGGCAAAGGACAAGCCTTCCTCCGTCTGGGCAATGTGCAGAACATGGCAACGGTCTTTCTGAATGGCATCTGTTGCGGCACTTCCTGGCTCGCTCCCCATTGCATCGACATCACAAAGGCCGTGAAGAAGGGAAAGAACCAGTTGTCTGTTGTCGTTGTCAACACCTGGGCCAATGCGTTGCTGGGAAACGACAATGGCACTCCTCCCTTCAGCAACATCTGGACCAACGGCAAATATCGTCGTGCCGAGAAGACCTTGCTACCTGCCGGACTGATTGGACCAGTGGAAATTGTGTTTGGTTTGTAGCTTTCAGATGGTCTCTGAAATGGCATGAGGGAATGTTACAACGACATTCCCTCATGCCATTTCTTTATCATCCCCCCAAAAAGCCAAAAGTGTAAATGTGTATGTGAATAATCATTTCATTTAAAAACGTCTCCGTAGAAAGTGAGGGCGAACAGTCTGCTACAGGTATTGAAGAACTGGAGTTCGTCAATCAGAAAGCTACGAATTCCCGTTTCGATGTATACACACTGAGTGGCGTCAAAGTGGGCCATCAGGCATCTTCGCTCAAAGGTCTGCCCAAGGGAATCTATTTGGTGAATGGTAAGAAGGTTGCTGTTAAATAAGTGAAGGAGGGCATAGATATGAATAAAAGAAGACGATATACAGTACCTGTAACAGAAGTTTTCTGCATTGTGACAGAAGGCAGTCTGGCAAATATGAACCCTCTTTCTGGTACCAATATTACAAATACAGGAGAAGGCGACGGCCGTGATCCTGGCAGTATTGGTCTTGATAATGGTGGCGATTTAGGTGGTATTACGCCATCTAAGCGCAGCCTTTGGGATGATGACGATGACTTTTGACAATAACAATATTGTCTTTCTCTGCAAAAGAGAAATATTTTTTGACTTAATGACTTAATTATTACATGCATGAGGGTGTGCTCTGTGAGAGAGCGCACCTTTCTTTTTGCTTATAGTCCTTCTATAGCGTGTTTTGAAATAAATTGACGAATAGAATCCTTTCATTCCTTCACTCTTAAAACTTGTATACACCCAGTAAATTTTTGAGATGTCTTTTGTCGTTTCAGATTTAATTTGTATCTTTGCGCACAGTGAGAGCAAAGATTTCTTTGTCTCGTGTTTCTTTGATTTATAAACTACTAAAACATACTGACATGAAAAAATTTGGCTTATTCCTAATGGTGTTGCTCCTCGCGGTGGGTACAGATGCCAAGGTGACGATGCCGCGCATGTTCGGCAACGGAATGGTATTACAACGTGAAACGAAAGCCTACCTGTGGGGTAGTGCAAAGGCAAACACTACGATGAAGATTCAAACATCGTGGGACAACCGAACCTATTTGGTGAAGACCGACACAAATGGCAAATGGCGTTCATCAGTGATGACACCAAAGGCTGGCGGCCCCTATTCCATAACTTTCAACGACGGCGAGAAGACCGTCCTCGAGGATATCCTCATAGGAGAGGTGTGGATTTGCAGCGGACAGAGCAATATGGAGATGCAGATGAAGGGTTTCAAGGCACAGCCTGTGGCGGGAGCCATAGCCGATTGCTTGCACAGCACCGACAAAGAGCTGCGCATGTTCACCGTGAAACGCAACAGCCAGTTTGCTCCCATCGACACGGTGAGTGGTCGATGGATGGAAGCGAATCCCGGAAACACGCGCGACTTTAGTGCCACGGCCTATTATTTCGGACGTGAGTTGCGCCAGGTGTTAGGCGTGCCCGTGGGACTGATTGTCGCCTCTTGGGGCGGCAGTGCCTGTGAGGCGTGGATGACTCCCGAGTGGCTCAAGGCTTTTCCTGATGCCAAGATTCCTCAGTCGCCTGCCGACATCAAGTCGAAAAACCGCACTCCCACCGTGTTATACAATGGTATGCTCCATCCGCTCATCGGCTACAGTATGCGTGGTGTAATATGGTATCAGGGCGAAGACAATGTGCCGCGCTACAAGACCTATGCCGACATGCTCTCCACGATGATACGCGGTTGGCGCAGCGATTGGCAACAAGGCGATTTCCCGTTCTATTATTGTCAGATAGCCCCCTACGACTACAGTCTTATCGACTGGGATACCAACAGCGCTTTGTTGCGCGAACAGCAGTCGAAGGTGGAGCGTATGGTTGAGAACACCGGCATGGCAGTGCTGATGGATGCCGGATTGGAGTATGGTATCCATCCGCGCAAGAAGCGCGAGGCCGGTGAGCGTTTGGCTTTCCTTGCCCTTCGCAACACCTATGGCATTGCCGGCATTCCCGAACATGCCCGTTATCAGAGTGTGGAATTCAAGGGCGACACCGCCATTGTGGCTTTCGACCGTTCCAAGGAGTGGGTTTATTTCGACCATGGCACCACCAGCCGTCTGTTTGAAGTAGCCGGCCAAGACCGTGTGTTCCATCCTGCCAAGGCATGGGTCGACCGCAACCGAGTGTATGTGAAGAGCGACGAAGTGACCCATCCTGTGGCTGTGCGCTATGCCTTCACCAACTGGGCCGATGGCGATTTGTTCTGCGACGGTCTGCCCGTCAGTTCGTTCCGCTCAGACGATTGGTAAACAGTTTTTTGTGAGGGTTGTTCGTAGTTGTTGAGGCTTTATAGGTAACGTTTTATCGTTTCTTTGATGATATCAAAAAAGGCACCGTCCCTTGGGGCGGTGCCTTTGTATAAGCAGGTAGCTGTACTCTTGCCGTATTGATTATGAAGTCTTTTCGATAGGTAGGTTGTTCATTACTCTCTCCAGATGCTATTATTGTGTCCAAAGGAGCCAACGGCGTAGTCGTCATCTTCAAACAGTCCCCTCTTACTCTCGGCATTGCTCTGGCTGCCTTCCTCTTTGGGGTCAACAGGAATGGTTGTGC
The DNA here is from genome assembly GCA_902783165.1 of uncultured Prevotellaceae bacterium. Lineage (GTDB taxonomy): Bacteria > Bacteroidota > Bacteroidia > Bacteroidales > Bacteroidaceae > Prevotella. Next base: position 633 of record CACZPU010000019.1, on the reverse strand, counting down.
CAACCAGAAGCAGGCAATCATCGAAAACAGTATCTTGGTCTGAGGTCTTGTATGTCTTCAAGACCGGAATCATATAATTCTTTTTCATATCTGATATATTTATTTCATTTGATGATGACCTTTCGGCCGTTGATGATGTTGAATCCCTTGCGCGGAGCAGAGAGTCGCTGTCCGCTGATGTTGTAGACGCGGTTCTCCATAACGGTATTCCTTTTCACAACAGGACTCTCAATGGCTGTTGTCTCCCAGATAAGAGTGATACTCTTGGCGTTTCCAACAGCATCAGAAAGCAGGGGCAGATAAGCGCGGTTGGCAGGCATCTTGACTTCTTCGCTTTCATCCGCAATTCTGATGAACTTGCCGTCACTCATCATGAAATTGGTATAGCCGTCTTTTGTGGCGCTGATGTGAGTGGGCTTAGTCACGGCCACCAGAGCATTCCCTTCTAACTCATCTGCTGTTTCAGGGGTAGGATACAGATTGAACGTCTCGCCCGGTGTACCCGAGAGCAGAACGCCTGTATTAGCTGGAACTACCCCGCTGCTGATATTCACCACGCTGATGGCACTTCTTTCAGCATAGTAGGTCTTGCAGTAGTGAGCGTTGAGTCCTTCGGGCAAATGGATATTTACC
>CACZPU010000018.1 GCA_902783165.1 uncultured Prevotellaceae bacterium | reverse complement strand
TTTTCGGAAATAAAGCGGTAGAAGAGTGTTCCCAGCACGTATGCCTTGAATTCCCATCCACCCACGGCGCCGCGCAGTTCGTCGGCAATGTTCCAGATGGTGCGGTGCAGTTCCGTTCTTTGTTGTTCGTTACTCATAGTAATGCTGTTTTAGCCCAATATCTGTTTTTATCTGCAAAGATAATGATTTTGTCCATATATCACAAATAATCGTTGTGGTTTTTCTTCACTGTCACTAAGATGGTGAAATAACCTGCACTGAGTTGTATTTCGTTGTAAACCAATGTTTTGCGGCGAATTATCCTACACTGGAACCCACACTGATTCCTACACTGAAACCCGTGTCTTTTTTATTTCATATTCACAGCATACAGTGTGTTGACGGAGGACTTATATATATAAGGTAAATGATAGGATGGTCTGTTGTGCTCCTCAACATGATGCCAATTGCTTTGTTCACCCTGGCACAGCAATTCAAAAAAATGGAGTGCGTCGTATTTTGTTGAGCATCAAGTAGTTGGTGGGTGTAGATACCTCCAAAAACAGCATCGTGATGAACTTTTTCGGGTGGCTTGTGCCTGAAAGTGTGGTTTTTAACCATTCGCCAATTTGTAAAGCACTGAGAATCTTTCGTTTGGAAAGCCAATTGAAAATGCATGACATATTTTTTTTTGCGAATTTAACAGTTGTTTGCCCACACAATCGGCTTGATAATCCCACTTTTTCCCTTCAATTCGACATGGTTGTCGAAAATCACTGGTTTTCATCGCTCAAATAGGGTGTCCAGTATGGGGTTCAGTGTGGGTTTAGGTGTGGGTTGAACTTTTGTATTCCGTTGATATACAAATAAATACGTGTCAGTGTGGTTTTTTTTAACTTTTTAACCATAGTAGGGAGTATGATGGTAATGTCATGGACCGGCTGACGAAAGATAATCTTTCACCTTGCAATACCTTATCTTTCACCTCGCGAAACCATATCTTTTACCATGCGAAACCTTATCTTTTACCTCATGAAAAGTAATCTTTTGCAGCCTAAAAAAAATGTTTTGCACCGCGATTTCTTATTTTTTGTAGTGCAGGCTATAAGAACTTTTATAGAACGGGGACATTTTTGAAGGCTGGGCCATCATTTTGTTCCCTCTTACGATATGGGCAAAACAGTTTGGTAGGGTGGGGCAAAACTCAAAGGTTGATGCCATAGTTCTGCTTTTCTTCGCTCATGACAAAGATGCTCTCCACAGAACCCAATGAGTCGATATCCCCTAGTTTGTTAAGCACAAATTCCTGGTATTGCTTCATGTCGCGCGCGCGAACCTTCAACAAATAGTCGTAAGCGCCAGAGATGTTGTAGCACTCGGTCACCTCGGGAATGTGCTGAATGCGTCGCACGAAACTGTCGGCAATCTCATGATTGATTTGCTTGAGTTTTACCTTGCAGAACACCTGCAGTCCTTTCCCTAATTTTTCTGGGTTCAGGATGGCCACATACTTCTTGATATACCCCTTTTTCTCCAATCGTTTTTGTCGCTCAAAAACGGGTGTAGGTGTGAGATGGACAGCTTCGGCCAACTCTTTGGTGGTTAATTTCGCGTTTTTTTGCAGTGTTTTCAGTATCTGCAAGTCGATTTCATCTAATAAATCAGCCATATTTTAGTGTTTTATTCTATTTGAGTGGTTTGGGAACGATAGTTTTAGAAATATTTTCTTCTGTTTCTGCAAATGTAGTGATATTTTTCAAATTTTGCAAGAATTTTGGATGATATTTCCAAACTTCTTACCTTTGCAAGTGAAAAATTTGTTCTTATTGCAGAAAGAAGAAAAGAATACACATTGAAATATAAACATTAATTAAACAGAAAGATTATGAGTACGAAAAAGAATTATCGATTTGAGACATTGCAGTTGCATGTCGGTCAGGAACAAGCAGATGTCGCAACAGGTGCACGTGCGGTGCCCATTTATCAGACAACAAGTTATGTGTTTCACAACAGTCAGCATGCAGCCGACCGTTTCGGGCTGCGCGATGCAGGTAACATTTATGGCCGACTGACCAATTCAACGCAGGGCGTGTTTGAAGACCGTGTGGCTGCATTGGAAGGAGGAGTGGCAGGATTGGCCGTTGCCAGCGGAGCTGCTGCCATTACGTATGCGCTGCAGAATATTCTCCAACAAGGTGACCACATTGTGGCAGCCGACAATCTTTATGGAGGTTCCTACAATCTGATAACCCATACGTTGTCAACACAAGGAATAGCGAACACCATTGTCAACGTGAACGACCTTGATGCGTTGGAGGCAGCCATCCGTCCGAATACGAAGGTGGTCTATGCCGAGACCTTCGGCAATCCTAACAGTGATGTGCTCGACATAGAAGGTGTGGCAGAGGTGGCCCATCGGCATGGCATCCCACTGATAGTGGACAACACCTTTGGCACTCCCTATCTGATTCGTCCATTGGAGCATGGGGCAGACATTGTGGTACATTCCGCCACAAAATTCCTCGGCGGACATGGCAGCAGCTTGGGCGGTGTCATCGTGGATGGTGGAAGGTTCGACTGGAAAGCCAATCCCGACAAGTATCCTACGCTTGCCAAACCCGATCCCTCGTATCACGGCATTGTGTTTGCCGATGCAGTGGGGGCTGCGGCCTATGTCACCCGCATACGTGCCGTGCTGCTCCGTGACACTGGTGCCACCCTGTCGCCCTTCAATGCATTCATTCTGTTGCAAGGTGTGGAGACACTGAGCCTGCGTGTGGAGCGGCATGTGGAGAACGCATTGAAGGTGGTGGATTTCCTGAAAAGCCATCCGAAGGTAAGCAAGGTGAACCATCCTGCCATAGAGAGTCATCGCGATCATCAACTCTATAACAAGTATTTCCCCCATGGCGGAGGCAGTATCTTTACCTTTGAGATAAAGGGTGGACAAGAGGCTGCTTGGAAGTTCATCGATTCGTTGCAGATATTCTCGCTGCTGGCCAATGTGGCAGATGTGAAGAGTCTTGTGATTCACCCATATACCACCACCCATTCGCAGTTGTCTCCAAAGGAACTGGAAGAGCAGCACATCACACCTTCGACCATCCGTCTCTCGATAGGTACGGAGCACATCGACGACATTGTCTTCGACCTCAAGCAGGCATTGGATGCCCTTGACGATTGATAGAAGAAACGGAGAAAACGATGGGGAGAGTCTGCAACGCTGAGTCGGCACGCCAATAACACTATATCCTGCCTAAATTTGGAGAATTCCGGAAAAAGGACTATCTTTGCACGTGACAATTTGAAGACGACAACAACCAAAGGACGATTTGGAAACATTACGGCAACTGTATAGGTTCTTGAAAGTGGATATCTGGCGTGTTCAGCGCGAGGATATATCCCCAGTGCGTTATCTCCTTTACGAGATTATCAAAAAGGTGATGCTGGCGGTGGAGTATTTCACCACCAAGCGAATGATGGACTCGGCCGCCGCGCTTACCTATTCCACATTGCTTGCCATTGTGCCTATCACGGCGGTGGTGTTTGCCGTTGCCCGCGGTTTCGGGTACAACAAGTACATTGAGTCGTGGTTTCGCGAGACGCTTTCGTCACAGCCGCAGGTGGCAGACGTCATTATCGGTTTTGTCAATTCTTATCTCGTTCATACCAAGAGCGGTGTGTTCCTGGGTGTCGGCCTGCTGTTCATGCTCTGGACCGTAATCATGCTGATTAGCAATATAGAGAAGGCATTCAACGACATCTGGCAGGTGAGTACGCCCCGAACCATCTTCCGCACCATTACCGACTACATGGGGATGTTCCTCTTGGCGCCGATAGTCATTGTGGTGACATCGGGTATCTCCATCATGATGGCCACTTTTGCGAACGGGATAGGAGAGGTGCTGTTTGTAGGTCCCACACTGCGTTTCGTCCTGCGTCTTATTCCTTATATCATCATGTCGGGTGTGTTCATCACCTTGTATGTGTTTATGCCGAACACCAAGGTGAAGGTGAGAAGCGCCATTGTGCCGGGAATTCTCGCCGGTGTGGCCATGCAAGGTCTGCAGCTTTTCTATATCCATTCGCAAATCTGGGTGACAGGCTACAATGCCATCTATGGCTCGTTTGCCGCCTTGCCCTTGTTTATGCTTTGGTTGCAGATATCGTGGACCATCTGTCTGTTTGGAGCGGAACTGTCGTACACCAACCAAAATCTGGAAGAATTTGCTTTCCGAGCCCAGACCGAGGAGCTCAGTCACCGTTATCGGCTGCTGCTCAGTGCCTGGCTGATGGCGTTGATTTGTCGTCGTTTCGAGGAGGGTAAGAAGCCCTACACGGCATTGGAACTGAAATTGAGCACCAATATCCCTATCCGTATCACGCACGATTTGTTGAAGAATCTCACACGCGTCAATCTGCTAACAGAGGTGACCAACGACGAAAAAGGAATGGAATCGATGTATCAGCCGGCGTTGTCGACAGCCAATCTCAGTGTCGGCATCATGATTGACCGTCTGGAGGCGGAGGGAAATTGGAAACTGATGCCGTCGTTGAAATCACTGGAAACGTCTTTGTTGTCGAAGGCTATCGCCCAGAGAAAAGATTATCTGCGGCTCCAGCGCGACATTCTTTTCAAGGATATGATTGTCGAAAAAGAGCGTGCTTGAATCTATTGTGTTTGGTCGAATAGTTGGTTCTTGGGCCAGTTTACCAAGAATATTTTTTCCGTTGAACGTGTGAAGGCTGTGTAAAGCCAATGGATATAGTCGGGCGTGAGCATATCGTCGGTCATATACCCTTGGTCGATATACACATGAGACCACTGCCCGCCTTGTGCTTTGTGGCAAGTGATGGCGTAGGCGAATTTCACCTGCAGCGCATTATAGTAGGCGTCCTCTCTGATTTTTTTGAGTCGCTCTGCCTTGAACGGAATGTCGGCATAGTCGTTCATCACCTCTTGGAAGAGATGTTCGTTTTGCTCGTGTGTCATGGCTGGAGCGTCGGACAATAAACTGTCCAGGATGACAGTCACAAGCAACTCGAAGTCGTCGTAGTCGGGGAACTGCAACCAAACGTCGGCAAAGCGAAACCCATACAGCTCGCGCACATTCCTCACCTTGAGCACCTTTGCCCGGTCGCCATTGGCAATGAAATCCATGGTGGCAGGTGTGCTTTCGTCGGAATCCTCATGGGGCTTTACCCAGAAATAATTGTTTTTCACGGTCATGAGCAAATCACCGGTGTTGAGTTGGTCCTCGCGGTCGAGGATGGAATTCCTGATGCCTTGGTTGTAGATGTTGGCCCTCTTGTTGCTCCGAGTGATGACAATGGTGTCGTCGATGCCTACAGACGAATAGGAAGAGTTGAGTTGTTCAATCAGTTCGTTGCCTGGAACCACTTGTATGTCGGCAAACGAATGGATTCGGATGCGTGGAAGCTGGACAGGCTTTGGTGAATACTGGCCGGCGCTTGCGTCAAAGGCAGTGAGCATCTGGCGGATGACGGTGGCGTTATATAGGATGCCCGACTGTGCTGCCTGGCGTAACACTTCGTTCAAGTCTGATTCATAAACCTTCATGCCATACGATTGCAGAATGTCGCGCATGAGGGCTGGCGACTCTTCCTCGCCTACTGGTGGCAGCTGCGCCTTGTCGCCAATCATCATAAGGCGGCAGTTGTGGCCGCTGTAGACAAATTGCAACAGGTCGTCGAGCAGACATCCGCTTCCGAAAGAGAGTGGGGTGGATTGTGTCTGCTGGTAGGTGCCCCTTGAAATCATGGATGCTTCGTCGACCATAAACAGCATGTCGGAGAACTTGTTGAAATTCAAGTTGAACGATGCCCGGTCGCCTTCGAAAGTCTTTTGGCGATAGATTCTTCGATGAATGGTATAGGCATCGTGACCGCTGTTGAGTGAGAACACCTTGGCTGCACGGCCTGTGGGTGCCAAAAGCATCACTTTCTGCTTGAGCGCCAACATGGTGCGGACAATGGCTCCTGCCAATGTGGTCTTTCCCGTTCCGGCGCAACCGCGGAGAATCATAACCACATGGTCGGAACGGTCGGTGAGAAACTGGCAAAAAACATGGATGGCTTGAGCTTGTTCCCTGGTGGGTGTGTGTACAAGCTCTTGGCGTATCAGATATGACAGTTCGTCGGTAATCACAATGGGGACTGTTGCTGATGTGAAAAGAAATCAAGTGCCACAAATCAGACTTTGTGGCACTTGATAATTGTAGATGGCTTTATGCCTCTGCAGGTTCTTCTTCAGCCTTGAAGTTTTCAAGGTCGTCAACACAGAAGTTCTTGATGTAGGCAGCTTTGCCAAGCACATTCTCTTCTGCCATGCGTACATAGACATTGGCGCTCTTCAAGAACAACTCTGGAGCCTTGGCTGCATCGCGGATGATGAGCAGTGACATGACAAGTTCGCAAGTCATATCATAAAGACGGCGTGCAAGGAAGTCGAATGCGGCCTGATTGTCGAGACTCTTGGCATAGTTGAGAGCATCTTCATATATAGGAATGAGCTTCTCAATACGAGCTTTCAGAGCAGCGTTTGACTCTGCGGGCAGTGCTTCGAGCATCTCCTTGATATTGTTCAGCATGGTGCCGTTAGAGATGTAGCGGATGGCAGCCACCACTTGCAGCTGGGTGGTTCCTTCGTAGATAGAGAAGATGCGGGCGTCGCGGTAGAGGCGCTGGCTCTTGTACTCCATGATAAAGCCCGAACCACCGTGAATGCTGATGGCATCGTAGGCGTTCTGGTTGGCATACTCGGAGTTCATACCCTTGGCCAGCGGTGTGAAGGCATCAGCCAGACGCTGGTATTTCTTCAGTTCCTGCTTCTCCTCGGGTGTGAGTTTGCGGTCGCGCTCGATGTCCTCGAGGCACTTGTAGACGTCAACGTAGCAAGCTGTCTGATACAACAGCGAGCGTCCGGCGTCGAGTTTGGCCTTCATGCGGGCAAGCATGTCGTAGACAGCGGGGAAGTTGATAATCTTCTCGCCAAACTGAGCGCGCTCCTTGGCGTAGGCCAGTCCTTCGTTGTATGCCTCCTGAGAGAGACCGACCGACTGGGCTGCAATACCTAGACGGGCACCGTTCATCAGCGCCATCACATACTTGATAAGTCCGAGACGGGTGCTTCCGCAGAGCTCTGCCTTCGCATTCTTATATGTCAGCTCACAAGTGGGAGAGCCGTGGATACCGAGTTTGTGCTCAATGTGGCGCACGTTCACGCCCCCCTGCTTCTTGTCGTAGATGAACATCGACAGTCCGCGACCATCCTTGGTGCCCTCTTCTGAGCGGGCAAGCACGAGGTGGATGTCTGAGTCGCCATTGGTGATGAAACGCTTCACACCGTTCAGGCGCCAGCAGCCTTCCTTCTCATCGTAGGTAGCTTTCAGCATCACTCGCTGCAAATCGGAACCAGCATCGGGCTCTGTCAAGTCCATTGACATGCCTTCTCCGGCACAAACGCGGGGGATATACTTCTGGCGCTGCTCCTCGCTACCGAACTCATAGAGAGTGTCGATACAGCTCTGCAGACTCCAGATGTTCTGGAAACCGGCATCGGCGGCAGAGATTACTTCGCTCAGCATGGAGAACACTGCATTAGGCAGGTTCAGGCCGCCGTAACGACGAGGCATACTTACACCCCACAGGCCAGCCTTGCGGGTGGCGTCGAGGTTCTCGTAAGTCTTAGAGGCGTAGATCATGCGGCCGTTCTCGAGGTGCGGACCTTCCAGGTCAACGCTCTCCGAGTTTGGCTCGATGATGTTGGCAGCCACGTCGCCGGTGATGTCGAGAATCTGCTTGTAGTTCTCGATGGCATCGCCCAG
>CACZPU010000017.1 GCA_902783165.1 uncultured Prevotellaceae bacterium | reverse complement strand
GCGCTGCATCCTGTTTCTGTGCTCCAAAGTGCTCCATCGGTTTCAAGGTAAGAACACTTTGTCGGAGGAATTGTGGCAGATATTCTCCAAAATTTGGAAATGGCGTTTTTTTGTTGTATCTTTGTAGTTGGAATCTCAGAGATAGTCATCAAACCATACATGTAGTTCGTTTCATTCGTGTCATCATCACCAGGTTTTTGTGAAACTAAAGTCAGTTGCCCGGAACCCCAAAGCGGTATTTTTCAGTGCGGGTTCCAGTGTGGGTTCAGTGTGGGTTTCAGTGTAGGTTCCAGTGTGGATTGTTTTTCTGTAACCATTTGATATACAGACAGATGACATAATCAGTGCGGGATAATCCTTTTTTTTGTTTTTTTGGAAGTTCGAAATGAATTTCCCAGTCGACGAAACCATATCTTTCACCTCGCGATACCTTATCTTTCACAGTGCAAAACCTTATCTTTCACAGGGCGAAACCTTATCTTTCACAGGGCAAAACCTTATCTTTTACAAGGTGAAACCATATCTTTTGCAAGGTGAAACCTTATCTTTTGCAAAGCGAAACCATATCTTTTGCAAGGTGAAAAATGATATATTGTAAGCGTGGGAATAAAAATCTACAATATGGAAAAAATAGTTGGTCCAAAACCTGTTTTCTGCATCTTTTCTATTGCATATTTTACCTCCCTCATACTTGTTAACAACAAGATATGTGTATGCGTGGGTTATATCATTTTTCTTGTTATATAGCGTATGAAAAGAGGATGTTTTGCAAAAACGAAAACATCCTCTTTTATTTTACGAAACTTTATTTGTTTTTCCACCGATTGATTACGGCAGCAGCTCCACATGTTTCACACGCAGGCGTCGCCAAGTGTATACGGCATGCAGATGACCGTCGCGCGTCTGTATGATGGATGGGTAGGAATACTGGTTGATAGGGCTGTCCTCGAGCGTCACCCAGTGTTTCCAATGCAGTCCGTCGTCGCTGAGCATGACCGACAGAGGAGTTCTCGCCCCTTTCTGTTTGTCCGGCTCAATGGGCCAATCGTTGCAAATGAGTGCATAGCGCCCGTCTTTCAGGTTGACGGCATCCAATCCGCTGTTGTTGTTCGGCATGTCTATGAGTTGCAGTTTGCTCCATGTCTCTCCGTTGTCGTTGCTGAAGGTAACCCCCACATGACGGCTCCGTGTGCGGCAGAGAGCCTCCAGTCGTCCGTCGGGCAACACGAGGATGCTGGGCTGGATAGCGAGCAGTCCGCTGTCGGCTTTTACGAAATCGGTTCGTTTCCATGTCTTACCCAAGTCGTCGCTGTATTCAAAGTAACATTTCCATCCGTGACGCTCGTCGCTGGTAGGTGCAATGAGTCTGCCCTTGTTCATGATAATCTTGTTCTTGATGGGTCCATAGAGGTCGTCGGGCAGTTGTTCGCGGCGACTCCACGTCTTTCCTCCGTCTTTCGAGCGTACCATCCATCCTTTCCATCCTGCAACGTTCACACCAATTTTGAAGTAGATGCGCAGTTCGCCGTTGGGCATTTCGTGGATGACAGGGTTCCAACAAGCCTCGCGATAGTCGGGACGGAACACACCGTCGGCCGCCATCTGCGGTGCAGTCCATTCGGTAGCACCTTTCGGTTTGCGGCTCACCCAGATGCATACATCGGGGTTTCGCTCGTGTGTACCGCCGAAATAGGTGGCCACCAGGTCGCCCTTCTTTGTTTCCACGATGCTGGCAGAATGGCATTGTGGGAAGGAAGCGCTTCTGTAGAGGAACTCGTCGGTGAGTATGGCGCTGTTGCCATGGTTTTCTTTCACCTCGAAATGGTATTTTCCAGAGCCAATTTTCTTGATGGTTCCGTCGGGCAGATATACGTCGGCTGTGGTGTTGGCAGGTATTTCAACATCCCAAATCACCATGCCTTTCGACTTCTTCCAGTTGCTGACGATGGTGCCGTAGACCGATTTGTAGGAGCCGTTCACTTGGTTCATGTCGTCGACGGTGAAATCGGGTTTGAGAACGATATGCTTGAATCCGGAATTGTCGTGGTTGATTCCTGCCACATCCTCGAAGAGCCACGAAATCAAGTCGCCGAGCAGCATCACATGGTTTCCGCTGTTCATGGCAGGGTTGGCGGTGTCGCCGTTCCACAGTTCCCAGATGGTAGTGGCCCCTTTCTCCGCCATGTATCCCCAACTGGGGTAGCCGCTGTTGGTGGCGAGCTGCCAAGCCATGTCGCTGCGCCCCATGTCGGTGAGTGTGTGCATGAGCCAGCTGATACCAATGACACCGCACGACACCTTACCTCCGTTGAGTGTGATGATGTTTTTGATGATGTTTTTCTCCACTTCGCCGCGCACATAATCGTCGTCGATCATTCCGAATGCCAAAGGCAGCAGGTTGGCGGTGACGGTGTTGTTGCCATAGAAAGTGTCGTCGGGATAGAGCAGGTGTCCAGGTACGGTGGTTGTACCTTTGTTTACATGCAGGAACTGCTTGTTGAAAGCCCTCTTCACCATCTCTGCCTCTTGTTCGAAGAACTTGGCATCGTCCGCCAGTCCCTGAAGGGTTGCGAAGCGGTTCATCAGTTTGCAGCAGCGATAGTAATATGCTGTGCCGATGAGTGTACCGTCGGTGATGCGCTTGGGGTCCTGGCTGTGGATAAGGTCTTGCCTTTCTGGTGGCACGCACCAGTCTGCATATTTGTCGCGTGGCATCAGTCCGTCTTGTTGGTATTGCTCCTTCAGGTGCATCATCCATCGCTTCACGTCGGGATAGAATGTTCTCATGGGCTTTTCGTCGCCATACTGGTTGAGCATCATCTCCAACGAGAAGGGTAGGGCGGCAGGCCATGTCACGTTGTCGCTATAGTAGTTCCAGAAAGCGGGAGCCACATCGGGAATGCAACCATCCTCGCGCTGTGCCTCTGCGATGTCGCGCATCCATTTTGCATAGAGGGCGTTGTTGTCGAAGACGAATGCTTCGCCGAAGCATCCACGTGTGCGGTCACCGAGCCATGGCTGGCGCTCGTCGCGCTGCGGACAGTCAACAGGCATGCCTTTGTAGTTGCTTCTGATGCCCCAAGTGGCATTTTTGTACACTTTGTTGAGAATGTTGTTGCTGCACTCGAAAAAGCCTGTTTCCTCCATTTCATCGTTGATGACCTCACCGATGAAATCATCGCTTTTTGCATTTTCAACACCCGAAACCTCAGCATAACGGAACCCGTGATAGACAAAGGTGGGGTTCCACCAGGTGCCCTGCTCTTTTCCGTTGGCAATATAGTAGTCGGTGGAGTTGGCATGTCGGAAGTTGGCACGCCACAGATTGCCTGTGCTGTCGGTTTTTTCGGCGAACCGGATGGTGATGGTGTCGCCGCTTTTGGCATTGTTGATGCGCATTTTGAGCCAACCTGCCATGTTCTGACCAAGGTCGATGACATATTTGTTGCCAATTTTATTGACGGCCACCGGTTTGATTTGCTTCACCACCTTCATGTTGGGAGCCATGGCGCCCCGCAATGTACCCAGAGGTATGGCAGTGCGCTGCACAGGCATCCACTTGCTGTCGTCGTATCCCGGCTGGTCCCAACCGGTGAGTTCCATGCGTGCATCGTAGATTTCGCCGTCGTATTCGTTGTTGCTTCTGATGGCCCCGTTGGCATTGAGTTTCCATCTTTCTGTCGATGAAATGGTCTTTTTTGTACCATCGGTGTATTCGATAATCAAATTCAGGCGTAGTTTAGGATAGCCGAAGTTGGCAATCTTGTACGGTTTCTTCTTCTGCTGCATGGTGTAGTAGCGTCCGTTGCCCAAAGCCACGGCAATGGCGTTCTTGCTGCTCAGCATGTCGGTAACGTCGAAAGCATTGTAAAGCACCGTCTTGCGATAGTCGGTAGGAGCAGGAGCCAGCACTTGGTCGCCCACCTTCTTGCCGTTGATGAAAGCCTCGTACATGCCCAGACCACTGATATACAAGGTGGCCTGTTTCACAGGTTTGTCTTCTTTCTCGAACTCGGTGCGAAGGTAGCGCGTGGACAATTGGCTGTGTTCCACCTCCTTGTCCCAAGGCATAGCGCGGTCGAGTCCAATCCATTGTCCCTGCCAGTCGCTCTCGGTGAGCAGTCCCACGTTCCACATGGCAATGTCGCTCCACGGTGTTTCGCCTTTCGTGGTGTTTACTTTTACACGCCAATAGCAGCGAGTGTTGCTGCGGAGTGGTTTTCCGGCATAGGGAATCCACTGCGACTGCGAGGTGTTGAGCGTATAGTCCCACAGGTCGCCTTCCATGTTTTCGGCTTTTTCGCGCGAAGAAGCCACGATGATGCGTGCCGATGTTTGCATCACATCGTTCTGGTTGGAAACAATCTGCCATCCCAATCGTGGTGTCTTCGTGTCAACGCTCATGGGATTTGTCAGACGTTCCGTACGCATCTTGTCCACTTTCAAGATGTTTGCCGGTTGCTTTTTCTTGGCAGCCGTCATGGTGAGTGCCGTGCAGCAGAGCACCATCATCAGTATTATTCTTCTCATATTCTGTTGGTTTTTCCGTAGGTGTACCTATTCTTATATTAATATAAACGCGTGTAAGGTGGCTTTGTAATCTTTTTATACTGTTTCATTTTTGGTATGACGCATTCCAACTGTCTGTTAAATTATCTTATCAGGATGAACGAAAAAGCCAAATCGGTGTATGCAATAACAAACAGACAATATCGTTTAATCATAAATAAGACAAGAAATGAGAACAAAGTTTTTATTGAGTTTGGCTGCCATGGCCTGCGCTGTAGTTGCATCGGCGCAGACCAAGGCAACAAAGATTGAAAGTCCTATCGTTTCCGAAAAGGATTTCGTGTGGTATGTAGAGCAGAAGGAGGCATGGAAAGCAGAGACACAGAAAGATGCCACCAGCGAAACGGCATGGCTGAACTATTACAATGCAGCCCGCTACATGAGTTGGTATCAACAAGAGGATACCACTGCACGGCAAGTGGTGCGCGAGATGGAAGCAGCCATTCCCAACAGCTATACTTTCAACTATTGTGCCTATCGGGAATCGGTATCGGGGAAAGGCTATGGCGACCCCAAGACTTATGCAGAGGCTGCACTGACAAAGTTGCCGGACAACATGCAGTTTTTCGATTTCGACCAATGGGTCTGCTATCTGGCTATGCAAGGCGACGAGACACGCATGAAAACGATGGCCAAACGTTATTTTGACAGTGGACTCTATTCAGAGGCTGTGCTGCGCTACAGCTACAACGAACTTGCCGGCATGGACGAGGACGGCATCTATATCGGAAACGGCGATGCTGCCATCATTCCCAAATGGCTCATCCAAGAGGGTATGGGCCTGTTCAGGGACAAGACTATCGTGTGCGCACCCTTCCTCATGGTAAAAGAGTATCGCGAGTGGCTGTTCCGTAAATTGGGCATCGAACTGCCTGTACTGAAGGAACCACAGAAAGCCGAAGACTACGATGACAACGAAGTGGCTCTGATAAATGCTATTATCGGCAAGTATGGTAGCAAGGTGTATTTCTCACCCTTGAACTACAATGACAACAATTATTGGAAGAAGAACCTTTACAACGAAGGTCTGCTGCTGAAATATTCAAATAAACCATACAATAACCTTGCCGTGAAACGCAACAATGTGGAGAAACGCTACATGATGGAGTACCTGCTCGTGTCGTTCCGACCCGAATGGACTGCAGGACAACGCCTTTCTGCCAACTATGCTGTGCTGCTGGCCGACTTGCTCCCCTATTATGCAAAGCACGACAAGAACCGTTATGAGTGGTTGATGAATTTGCTGGTAAGCGGTGTGATGAACACATCGTTTAGCGAGGAGCGCAAACAGGAATATCTGAAGGTGTTGAGACAGGAATAGAATATGCTGATTCCACTAAAATTGTCGGCACAGACCGACGAACAACTGATGCAACGAGCTGCCCGTGGTAACGAGCGATGCTTCGAAGAACTCTACAACCGTCATGCCCGGCGGTTGCAGGGATTCTTCTGTAGGCGATTGGGCAACGATGCTGAGTTGGCAGCCGACCTTACGCACGATACCTTTCTCCGACTTTATGACGCCCGCAAAAGCTATCGCGATGGGAAGAGTTTCCGTTCGTGGCTCTATACCATTGCATACAACCTTTGCAAGAACCACCATAGAAGTCTGAGCACCAACCTTGTCCAGACTGGAGAAACGAAATTGGAAAGTGTTGCGGACAATCACGACATGGAATTGGAACTCGATTCCGCCATTCTTCATGATGCCTTATGCAACGTGCTGAAACATCTGTCGGAACCTAATGCGATGCTCTTTTCTCTTCATTATGAGGAAGAGCTGACCGTCACCCAGATTGCCGAGATTACACAACTGCCCCTAGGCACGGTGAAATCGCGGCTTTTTAAAGTAATGAGAATTATCAAAGAACAGCTGAGACAATATGCAAATCACTGACAAAGACATTATCAACGCAGCGCGACAGTTGCGCGACGAAGAAAACGAGAAACTATATGTCAAACCATGGAACCGTCGTCGTCGACATCCCCATGTCCCCTCATGGCTCATAGCCGTGCCTGCTGCAGCCTTCATAGGCTTTGTTCTTGGTTATTGGGCAAAGAGCGATGTGCAAAACGACCATTCATTGGCAAATCTGACAGATACCGTATACGTCAAAGTAAATGAGGGCGTTGCACGTGTTGACACTCCGGTCGTGGAATTGCCCTCCAAAAGCATTCCAGCGGCCAACCGCCCCAGTCGACAAGTCATCCGCCAACATCTCCCTTCGACAGGTAAGTCTGTGTCGGAAGACAAGATACGCTATGACCTGCTGGTGAGAAACTGACGGGTACCCTTCTTCAGGACAATAGAATAACGCCCGCACTGTCACCGTTCACTGCCTTCTTCTTTGTATGAATTGCCTGTTAATGATTGTTAATCGGAGGGTGGTTGCATTAGACACTTGACGATGTAATACGTCAAAATATAATCAACCAAAACCAACAGAATGAGACAGGATAAAAGGATGCGTGTCGGCATTGTCGGCGCTGGATGGATAGCCGAGAAGGCAGCCATCACATTAAACGGACTTAATACATGTGAGTGTTATGCCATTGGTTCGCGCTCCAAGGAAAAGGCTGAGGCTTTTTCCAGTCAATGGGGTTGTAGCAAGGCATATGGTTCTTACGAGGAGTTGATTGCCGATGAGGATGTGGATTTGGTGTATGTCGCAACACCCCATTCGCACCATTTCGATGTCACTCGCGAAGCATTGATGGCAAACAAGCCTTGTCTCGTGGAGAAAGCTTTTATGGCCAACCACCGACAGGCACAGACCATCGTGAACCTGGCGCGTGAACGCAAGGTGTTTCTTGCAGAGGCCATCTGGACACGCTATCAGCCAGTTGTGAGTATGGTGCGCGACTTGATAGGCAGCGGTCGTATAGGCACTCCCCGTCTAGTCACTGCCACTTTAGGCTATTCAATGGGAGAGAAACCTCGAATTATGCGCCCCGATTTATGTGGCGGCGCCCTGCTTGACCTTGGCGTCTATGCCCTGAACTTTGTGCGCATGTTCTTTCCAGCTGATATTATCAGCATCGAGAGCCAGTGTGTGAAGAGCGCGACGGGTATGGATTTGACAAATGCCTTCAGTCTGGTGCTTGCCGATGGTGTGCTGTGCAACCTCCAGTCGAGTGCTGCCTGCGTGGGTGATAACATCGGCGTTATTGCCGGTACCGATGGCAATCTGATTATTGACAATATCAACAATCCACAGAAGATAACAGTCAATACTCACGACCGTGAGTTTGTTGAAGATATTCACGTCCCCCAACAGATTACAGGATATGAATACCAATTCCTTGCTTGTCGCCATGCTTTGCTCAACAGTATGCTGGAACCGCGCGAGATGCCACTCGACGAAACTCTTTACATCATGCAGCTGATGGACTCCCTTCGTGAAAAATGGGGTGTGCGCTATCCAATGGACTAAACGAAGAGAGCACATGAAAAAATATCTGTTTGCCCTCGCTCTGCAGTTGTGCCTGGTAGCCACAGGCAAGGCACAGCATCTGAAGCTGAACCACCTGGAATATTTTGAGCGACAGGGCGTGAATATCTTGG
>CACZPU010000016.1 GCA_902783165.1 uncultured Prevotellaceae bacterium | reverse complement strand
CGTGTGATGCCCGGCAAACCTGCGCCAGAGATTGCCAAAAACGATTTGGTAACGGGTAAGCCTTTCGCCCTCTCTTCACTGAAGGGAAAGGTTGTGCTGCTCGATTTCTGGGCTTCATGGTGTGTTCCCTGCCGCAAGAGCAATCCTCATGTGAAGGCCCTCTATGACAAGTATCGCAAGAAGGGTTTCGATGTGGTGTACGTGGCTGACAACGATGACCGTCCTGAAAATGCATTGAAAGCCATCGAACAGGATGGTATCAAGAAATACCATCATGTGCTGCGCGGACTGAAGATAATGAAAGATGCCAACGGCAAGATGACCGGCTACGACAAGAGCGAGGATGTGAGTGAGCAATATGCCATCCACTTCCTGCCCACGAAGTACCTCATCGACCGTGAAGGTAAAATTATCGGCAAGGTGACAGACGAGGAACTTGATGCAAAACTGAAAGAGATTTTTGGTTTCTAACATGAAAAAGACCATTTTTTTCTTTGCCTTTGCACTCTTCACAATGGGTGCCATGGCACAGCCGAAGCAGCAAGAGCTGTCGCCGGCAGACAAGATCCAGATGGATCAGTACAATGCCTTTATGGCCGGTTTAGGGGATATCATGCCCAGAATGATGGAGTTGAACGACATTTACTACAAGACGAACAATCGCGACTCCGTGAACGCGCTGATGCAACCCTTGAGGGAGGCATATCTGAAACGGCAGAACGACTATATGAAGAAGCATCCCTCTACGCCTCTGGCCGCTAATTTCCTGCGCACCGAACTGGGACACATGCCGCTTGATAAATTGAAAGAGGCATACAATAAGCTGGACGAAACTGCCAAGCAGACAACCGTCGCCAAAGAGATTGCTGCGGAAATAGCAACGCTCGACCGTGTAAATCCAGGCAATCCGGCACCCGACTTTACGGGGAAAGACCTGATAACAGGCAAGCCGTTCAGTCTTTCTTCTTTGAAGGGCAAGGTGGTGCTGCTCGACTTTTGGGCCTCATGGTGCGTACCTTGCCGCAAGAGCAACCCGCATGTGAAGGCTCTCTTCGACAAATACAACAAGAAAGGTTTCGATGTGGTGTATGTTGCCTCCGACGACAGCAACCCCAATGCTGCACTGAAAGCCATCGAGCAGGATGGCATCAAGAGATACCACCATCTGTTGAGCGGACTGAAGCAGTTGAAAGATGCCAACGGAAAGATGATTGGTTATGACAAGAGCCAGGATATCGGTGAGAAATACGCCATCCACTTCCTGCCTACCAAGTACCTCATCGACCGCGATGGAAACATTATTGGCAAGGTGGAAGACGAGCAGTTGGACACCAAGCTGAAGGAAATATTCGGATTCTAATCCAACCAAAGAAATCCTATCTATAGGCATCCTTGCCTATGCTACCAATTACAAACGGTTTAACTCATTGCATTATAATGAGTTAAACCGTTTTCTTATGGACTAAAGCAGACTTGCACAACCCACTTTTTCAAGAATTACAAGAAATAAAACAAAATCCTGTAAAACAATTACAGAACCATTCCAATTTTTCTGTAATGCTTCTACAGAGCATCTGTAATACTTCTACAGAGCATCTGTAATGCTTCTACAAGGCATCTGTAACACTTCTACAAAGCATCTGTAGAAAAACACAATACGTCCAGTGAAAGACAACAAGGCATTTGGTGAAAGACAATAAGGCATCTAGGGAAGCTGTAAACATCACCAGATGCTATGACGGGAGTGAAACATGCGCGAGGAATTAATGCAAAAAATGTTAAGCCCTGTCCCCTTTTTGGCGCATTGTGCGTATATATGGTAGAAAGACTAACAAAAAACAACACCAAGAAAATGAAAAAATTGATGATGCTGATGGCAGCCCTGACATTCACCATGGTGATGAACGCTCAGGACGCGCCGAAGATTGCAGAGGGGCAGGATGCCCCTGAATTCACCCTGCCAGGTCTCGATGGCAAGACCTTGAAACTGAGCGACCTGCGCGGCAAGTATGTAGTTCTGGACTTCTGGGGCTCATGGTGCGCCAATTGCATCAAGGGATTCCCCGAGATGGCAGTGTATTACGAGAAATACAAGGACAAGATGGAGATTCTGGGAGTTGACTGCAACGACACCGAAGCACGTTGGAAGGCAGCTGTGGAGAAGCATAAAATGCCCTGGAAACAAATCCGACAGAGCAAGGAGGGCGACCAAGTGACGGTGATGTACGGAGTGAAGGCATTCCCCACCAAGGTAATTATCAACCCCGAAGGCAAGATAGCCAAGGTGGTGGTGGGCGAAGACCCTGCTTTCTACACCATCCTCGACGAGTTGCTTGCCCAATAACTCATAAATATACTCTCCCTGAATGAGAGGGATACAAGATAAATTTTTCATGTTTAGGCGGGACTTGCTCCCGCCATTTTTTATTGTATTCCTATGCATCGCCATCCCTTTCCATCCATTTCTTTGTAGTGGTTTTGAGTCCTCTTTGGGGACAGCAACAAAGCTGAGTGGAATACAATAATCATTTTTGGGTAAGCTTTCCTTTGCTATTTCTTCGATTTTAAATAACATTGGCTTTGATTTGCTCTCGTATTTTTGTAAGCATTCCTTTGCTATTTCCTCGATTTTGAATAACATTGGCTTTGATTTGCTCTCGTTTATTCGTATCTTTGGCTTTACCGAATTTACCAGTCACTCGGAAAAGCCAAAATAAATTTTGCTTTTCTCTCGTTTTTAATTAACTTTGTCCCCAGTAACATCCCTTGCCATCAAGACGGCAATCAGAGAAAAGAAAAAAACTTTCAATATGATGAGCATGAAAAGACTTATGGCTGCAACAGCACTGATGATGCTGGCAGCAAGTGCCATACAGGCACAGCAACTGGTGGTGAACGCCAAGAAACCCGGGGCAATGATACAACCCACCATGTATGGAATATTCTTCGAAGACATCAATTTCGGTGCCGACGGAGGTCTGTATGCCGAGATGGTGGAGAACCGCTCGTTCGAGTTTCCACAGCAGCTGATGGGCTGGAATGCCTTCGGCAACGTGACGGTGAACACCGCAAAGCCCGCCTTTGAACGCAATCCGCACTATGTTTCGCTCACTTGGAGTGGTCATCGCGAGAAACGAACCGGACTCGACAACCATGGATTCTTCGGCATGGGACTGAAAAAGGGTATGAAATACGATTTCTCGGTGTGGGCGCGAACCAACGGAAATGGCGATGCCAAGATAAGGGTGGAGCTGCTCTCGCGCAGAAGTGATGTGATTGCCAAGCAGCGCATCGACATCAAGGGAGGCGAATGGAAGAAATACACGGCCACGTTGGAGGCGCCCAAGACTGACGCCAACGGATTTATGCGCATTTTCCTCGAGTCGGAAAACGGTGCCGACCTCGACCATGTGAGCCTCTTCCCGAACGACAGTTGGAAGGGATTGCTGCGCGCCGACCTGGTGAACGACCTCAAAGACCTGCATCCAGGCATCTTCCGATTCCCCGGCGGCTGTATCGTGGAAGGCACCCAACTGGCCTCACGCTACCAATGGAAAAACAGTGTGGGCATAGCGGAGAACCGCCCGCTGAACGAAAACCGGTGGAACTATACCTTCGCCAACAGAATGTTCCCCAACTACTACCAGACCTATGGCATGGGGTTCTACGAACTGTTCCTGCTCTCTGAATATATCGGAGCGGAGCCGTTGCCCATCCTCAGCGTCGGTCTGTCGTGCCAATACCAGAACGACGACAACGACCCCACGGCACATGTGGCGGTGAACGACCTGAAACCGTACATCGACGATGCACTCGACCTGATTGAATTTGCCAACGGCCCCACCGACACGCCATGGGGAAAGCTGCGCGCCGATATGGGCCATCCGGAACCGTTCAACCTCAAGTTCATCGGCATCGGAAACGAACAGTGGGGCCCGATGTATCCCGAGCGACTGGAGAAATTCGTGAAAGCCATCCGCGAAAGATACCCGCAGATGAAGATTGTGGGCAGCAGCGGTCCGCAGGCCTCCGGTGAAGACTTCGACTACGGATGGGAACAGATGCGCCGACTGAAGGTTGACCTTGTGGACGAACACTACTACCGCGACCAAGACTGGTTCTTGCAGAATGCCCACCGATACGACAACTACGACCGCAAAGGCCCAAAAGTGTTTGCCGGTGAATATGCCTGCCACGTGAAAGAGCACGCCGCCCCCTACCCCACAGCCAAGAACGTATTCAACGCCGCCTTGTGCGAAGCAGCCTTCATGACAGGCCTGGAACGCAACGCCGATGTGGTGCACATGGCCACCTACGCGCCGCTCTTTGCCCATGTGGACGGTTGGCAATGGAGGCCCGACCTCATTTGGATGGACAATCTGACCACCGTGCGCACGCCCAACTACTATGTGCAGCAGATGTATGCCACCAATAGCGGCACCCACGTGCTGAACATCGAGATGAAAAACCAGGAACAGCTGCCAGCTCCCCGCACCGCCAACGACATCTACTATTCGGCCGTGATGGACAAGACCGCAGGCGACTATGTTGTGAAGATGGTCAACACAGGCAATCTTAGCCAGGAATGGGACATCGAGATAAAAGGAGTGAAGAACATCACCAGCCTTGAAATCACTTCACTACATGCCGACCGCATGGATGCCGCCAACACCATTGAGAACAAGACCGCAGTAGTTCCCACAACGAGCAAGCTTGAAGGGAAAGGCAATGTGTGGCACGTGGAGATACCGGCCAAAACCTTCCGCGTGTTCAGATTCAAGACAAAATAGACCTATCGCCAACAAGACTTTATACATATATTATATATATAGGTGCAACAAGAAATGGGAAAACGCCTCTTTCTGGTGCCCGCCGTTAATAAAAAAAGTTAACGGCGGGCACCTTTTTTATCCCTGAACGTCCTTTGGGTAGATATAATCCTAACAACAAGAAAAAATGAAAGCAAAAATTATTTCTTTCGTCTGTACGATGCTTCTCACAGCAACGGCAGCCATGGCTCAGGGAAACTTCTCCATGAAAGGAACAATCAAGAATGCTGAAGGACAAACAATCAACTTGATGTATGACTTCGGCCCCAATCCCACTACCGTATCAACGACTGTAAAGAACGGCAAATTCCAATTCAACGGGACACTCGACAAACCCTACCAAAAGGCTGTCATCTATATAGGCAGTTTACAGGACAGGAACAACAAGTACGTGAGATTTGCGCTGGAACCGGGCAATCTGACAACCGACATCGACGGCAACAATTTCAAGACTGCCACTGTTCATGGCGGAAAGACACAGGAGGAAAGCAATGCCTTCGAGGCTTCACTCAGCGAAATCAACAAACAATCAGAAGAATTGGAGGATGCCTATTATAAGGCAAACACCGAAGAGGAGCGCAATGCCATCAAGGAGAAGATGGAACCACTGTCAACACAGTTGAGAGAAGCACGCCTCCACTTCATCAAGACACACCCCGACTCTTATCTCTCACCCGAATTTCTGCGTTTTTTCATGTCGAGAATGTCGTTTGAGGAATTAAAGAGCGTTTACGACAACTTTACCGACAACGTGAAGAAACACGGCGATTGTGCAGAGATAGTTAAAGAAATCAACACATTAGAACGCGTGCAGCCTGGCCGACAGGCACCCGATTTCACCGCCAACGACATCAACGGCAAGCCGTTCACCATGTCGAGCCTACGTGGAAAGGTGGTGATTATAGACTTCTGGGCCAGCTGGTGCGTGCCGTGCCGCAAGAGCAACCCCCACATGAAGAGCCTGTATGACAAGTATCACGACAAGGGTCTGGAGATGGTCTATGTGAGCGATGACGACTCGAAAGAGGATGCTTGGCGCAAGGCTGTGGAAAAAGACGGTCTGGTAGGCGATGGTTTCCATCATGTGTTGCGCGGTTTGAAATGGGACCGTTCAAAAGGTATCGACGGGATAGACCACACCAACGATATCAGCGACAAGTATGCCATTCACTTTCTGCCCACCAAATACCTGATTGACAGAGAAGGGAATATTGTCTGTAAGATAGACGAAGGTGAAGACGAAAAGCTCGACCAGCTACTGGAAAATCTGATGAAGTAGCTGTGTCACTGGCCTATAGGTAGGAAACAAGCAACGCGCGACATCCTTCAACCTGCCTGAAAGCCACAAAAGGTGGGTTCAAATGAAATGCAGTCGGCAAGAAGAGAAAACCAAAATTGTTTTAAATTAATCCTAACTAAATATAAAAGTAGGCTGGGAAAGTACCCTTTTAAACCATTTCAGCGTATTAATAAGTAGAAAAAACTTTTGACTATAAAAAGCAATGAAAAAGATTATGCTATCAATGGCACTGCTCGTAGCAACAATGACGGGCTGTGCAGCAGACGGAAAAGTACACGTAAAAGGTGACTTGAAGAATGTAACCGACACTCTGTTGGCCCTTACCCAGCAGACAATGAACAATCCTGTGACCGTATTGGCAAAGGACGGAAAATTTGAGTTTGACTTCCCTACCGATCAGGTGACATCCATTTTTATCGTATCACCAGAATTGTTGAAAGGCCAGCGTAATGCAAATAGCGTACAAATGCAACTATTGGCTGTTCCCGGCGAGAGCATGGAACTGGTGGGCGACGTGAAAGACCGCTACGACATAAACGGCTCTAAGTTCTATCAAGAATACCACAAAGCCGACCTTGCCATGGAGGCTGTCAGCAAGGAGCGCAGTGCCATTATGGAGAAAGCCAACAAGATTATGGCAGAACAAGGACAGGAAGCTGCCGTGAAGTTCTATCAGGAACAGCAGCCCCAGATAGCCGCCAAGATGCAAAACGCCATCCTCGACTTTATCAAGTCTAACCCTAACTCAGAGGCTTCTGCAGCCATCATTCCCCAACTCGAGGATGTGACCAAGATGAAAGAGGCTGCCAACCTGTTGTCTGACGCAGTAAAGAACGGTCGTATGAAAGCATACTATCAGACCATTATCGATAAGGCTGAAGCTCAGGCAAAGGCAGAGGCCGAAGCAGCCAAGAAACAAGCGCCCGGTGTAGAGGCACCCGACTTCACTTTGAACGACATCAATGGCAAGCCGTTGGCTCTCAGTTCGCTGCGTGGCAAGCATGTAATTCTCGACTTCTGGGGCAGTTGGTGCGGCTGGTGCATCAAGGGCTTCCCCGAGATGAAGACCTATTACAGCAAGTATCCCGGCAAGTTCGAAATTCTTGGTATCGACTGCAACGACACAGAGCAGAAATGGAAGGATGCAGTGAAGAAGCATGAGTTGCCTTGGTTGCACGTGTATAACCCACGCGACAGCAAAGTGCTCAACGACTACGGCATTCAGGGATTCCCCACCAAGATTATTGTTGGTCCCGATGGAAAGATTGTTAAAACCATCGTTGGTGAAGACCCTGCTTTCTACACTTTGCTCGATGAATTGTTTGGAAAATAAAACTCTCTCTCATAAATTTATAATTTGGTTTTGGCTACCGGCTCTCGTGATGAAAGCCGGTAGCTTTTTTTATACTCCCCTATCAGTCGGAATACAATCCACTTTGTCAAGACTCTTTTCACACAAAGAGTATTCCTCGGACACAGCCATTTTAACAAAAAGACAGGAACTTCGACAAACATTGTTACATAATGACAAGATATTCCCTCAAACACCTCCATATTGTTAAAAACCTTAAAATTGGGAAAATTCGTCCCCGTGTGAGAAAAATTATCCCCTTGCGCAATTATAAATAATGAAAGATTTTAACTAATTTTGCTGCAAAAACAACAAAACGTCGCTATTTGACGACAAATTAACAGTTTTTTTTACGTCCTTTCCACACAGGAACGGACTATTGATAACATAAATTCATTTACAAAAACAAAACATTGTCAGGCATTGCTATCAGCGAAAAAGTTGAAGGAGAAAGATTAATAATTATCATAACAAAACAAAAAAAAACAATTCATTATGAAAAAACATTTACGCTTTTTAACATTGGCCCTATTGGCCTTTACTGCAAATTCTGTGTTTGCAGCCAACGAAGTTGGTTCTAAGTTCAGTATCACAAAGGCCAACGGAACCAAATTTGCCGTTGAAGTCCTCACTGTTTGTGAATTTGAAGAAGATGGAACAACAGTCGCCAAGAATGGTACGGTAAAATTGTATAGGTTCACTCAAAACGAAGACGCCCCTGCAACTTCCATTTCCTTAGTATCTTTCAAGGTAAGCTCTGGAACATATGACATTGTTGAGATTGGCGATAACGTCTTTATGAATCAGACAGACATCACTAAAATCACGAGAGCTGGTGCATTGGAAAAGATTGGCGAAAGCGCTTTTGAAGGCTGCACTAATTTGGAGACATTCTCCGAAGGAAATGATTGTTCAAAACTTGCGACCATTGGTGACTATGCTTTTCGCGGGTGTGAGAGACTGCGTCAGTTGGGAAACGCTGCGGATAAAGTGAAGTTTGCCACTAGTGCCGGTCTTGGCGAAAACACACTATCTATTGGAAAAGAAGCCTTCAAAGATTGTACATCCATCGTATCATTGACAAACAACACAAATATCTCTGTAATCGGCGAGAGCGCTTTCGAAGGCTGCACTTCTCTCGTAGAAATCCACTCACAATTTGCTAAGTGTACCGACATTCCAGCTTCAGCTTTCGCAGGTTGCCCCCTCACAGAGGTGAATGTAAGTGCGGCTGGCTATGCTACTTACACAGCAAAAAGCTCATTGGATTTCACAAATGCTGCAGTGAAGGCATACAAGATAGCCGTTGACGGCGAAAACCTTACCTTGACAAAGATGAACAAAGTGACAAGGGGCGATGCCGTATTGCTCTATGCAGAAGGTGGAAAAGTCGAGTCTATACCTGTCTGGGGTGGTAATTGGAAAAAACACGATACAGGCCTCGTTGCTGTTACAGAAGACATTGAAGCTTTGGCATCTGAAGATGAAAACGGAACCAACTATATTTTGAACAACGGTGAAAGCGGCATCGGATTCTACAAGGCTAACGGCCAGAAAGTGGCTGCCGGCAAGGCTTATCTGAACGTGCCCGCTACTGCTGCAAAGAGTTTCATGGCCATGAACATGAGCGAAGCTGTGACTGGCATCAACAACGCAATTAGTGAAAAGGCTGCTGATGGCAAGATGTACAATCTGAACGGCCAGCGCGTGAGCAACAACTACAAAGGCGTTGTAGTGGTAAACGGCAAGAAAGTGCTCGTGAAGTAAAGGAAAGGAGAATTGAAAAATACTTTGAAAACCTAAAAGAAAAGCAAAAATATGAAAAAGTTATATATCCAGCCAATGGCTGTTGTGAAAGACATGATGCAAGAGAACTTGATGGGTGCAAGCGAGCTGCTTAATGCGCCCAAAGGTATAGGACGCCTTGCTGAAGAGGAAAAAGACGGCGTGGCTACAGGTGAAGCCATGGGCAAGAGTAGCATTTGGGACTACATGGAGGAATAATCTTCCTGCCCTCATTGTGCATCTTACTTTATAAGCAAAATGATTTATAAACAAAAAAACTGAATTATCATGAAAAGATATATTAGAATATTCGTTATGACAATCATTGCTGCAATGACGGCAAGTGAGATGATGGCCGCAGAGGCAAACACTCCTGGTTATAAATTTTCTATTAAATCCAGTGGTGCCACCTTTGCTTTCGAAGTGATTGAACCATGTGTTATCGAAGGCGAAGATGTAACTTACGGAACCATCAAGCTTTACAAGTTTACCCAAAACGAAGAAACTCCACTGACGGAGATTAAATCCTCTTATATTTCAAGACTCTCACTAACAAGTGGAAACAAATATAACATTGTGGAAATTGGCGATGAGGTATTCAAAGATCAGGCAGCCATTACAAAAGTAGCATCAGGCCCATACATAAAGAAGATTGGCGCTAGTGCATTTGAGGGATGCTCGGGTATTAACCAGTTCCAATTCGACTCTGTAGAGGAGATTTGCGATAATGCCTTCAAAGGCTGTTCATGTGCAGCAGCAAAATTCTACTTCTTAGGAAGCAAAGTGCCCACAGTAGGTATCGGAGCATTCGAAGGAATTGCATCTGACGCGAAAATTCGCTTCAGCATCAGCAATGTGACAAACGACCAACTTGAAGCTTTTTCTGCATATAGCAACTATCTCCAAGTTTACTTTTCTTTCTCGCCAACTACTGGCTACATCAAATTATTGAGTTGCAAGGTTCCCATGAAGCTTAGCAACCCAGAGTCGAGCTTGAACATCTACTATGTGAAGTCAGCGAAAGAAACTTCTGATGGTGTAGAGATTGAAACAGGCTTGTTGCAGAGTGGCGAATTCAACATTCCAGCCAACACCGCACTCATCTACGAATACCATGGAACTGCCACTTCACCAGTATTTGGCCGCAGCTTCTATCCATCCGAACCATCGGTTTCTTATGAAAATATACTCACAGCAACCGCTAATGCTGAGTATTTGCCCGCGTCTGACGGAACTACCAACTACTATGTTTTTGATCCTTCAAGTCCGAATGAAAGGGATGTGACTCACGACCTGACATTCACCAAGGTGACCACAGAAACAAAGATTCCAGCCGGTCAGGGATATCTGGTGATGAAGAACGGCAGTGCCACAGGCATCGACAATGCAAAGGTTCGCATCAATCTGAACGGTAAGGTATACAACCTCAGCGGTCAGCATGTGAACGACAACTATAAGGGTGTA
Source organism: uncultured Prevotellaceae bacterium (assembly GCA_902783165.1). GTDB lineage: Bacteria > Bacteroidota > Bacteroidia > Bacteroidales > Bacteroidaceae > Prevotella. The sequence goes on along the minus strand of CACZPU010000016.1, from coordinate 71,178 downwards.
GTTATCAAAGAAGGCAAAAAGATTGTCAACAAATAGGACAACTTATCTATCAACTATTCATTAAACCCACTCCCCCTCTGGTCATGGGGACCCATGATTAGAGGGGGTATTTAACTAAAAACCACTAACATGAACAGGAAAACCTCCATCATATCACTTTTACTATTGTCGGCGCTCTGCATGCAAGCTCAGGAACGCACAGACGAACAGATGCAGGAAATAGCCAAAGTGACGCTGAGCAAAGCAATGGCAAAAGCCCAGGACAAGACTTCCATTCAACAGTCAAAGTTGAAAACCATCGTAGAAGACAGCCAATACAGCCTGTTCGCTGGACAAAATGGAAAGGGATATGTGCTTGTGTCACGTAACGAAGCTTTCAGTCCTGTCATCGGCTACAGCGACGAGCCTGTCGCATTGGACGAAATTCCATGTTGTATGCAGGCTTTCCTTGACATGATTAACCAAAATCTTGAGGAACGACTGGCAAGCGGCGAAACCAATGCCCCCAAGAAAGCCGATGTTGCCTTTGAAGTGGTTTCTCCATTGTTGAAAACTTATTGGGGACAAGGAAAACCGTACAATTTGCTCTGTCCAAAAGACGGTGACGGCAAAACCACCTACACAGGTTGTGTGGCAACAGCCATGGCCATGGTCATGAACTACTATAAATACCCAAGCTCTGTAGATGCACAAGGATTCTATACCGTAAAGACCAACGAGAGTCAGCAAATAGATGTGAACATCAAAAGCACCTACCAATGGGATCAGATGCTCAACACCTACACATCATCTTCAGGAACCGAAGCGCAGCGCAATGCTGTGGCCCAGCTGATGTACGATTGCGGCTGCGCTGTGGGCATGAACTACGGCTCTACAGGCAGTGGCGGAAGCGTGACCACCGCAGCGCAGAAGTTCCACGATGTTTTCAAATATGCAGCGGTAAACCATACAAACAAAAACTATTATTCCGATTACGAGTGGTACAAACTTGTATACGATCAACTGAAAGCCGGCTGTCCATTGATACACTCAGGTACCGACAAGTCAACAAACAGCGGTCATGCATTCATATTTGACGGCGTGGACAAAAACGGCATGGTACATGTGAACTGGGGATGGGGAAGCAGCAACCACGGCTATTTCGACATGCTGACGCTGACTCCCACCAATGGCAGCACTCAACACAATTTCTCTACAGGTCTCGGCTTTATCTATAACCTAAAGGCAAAACCTGCTCTCGATGAGGGTGAAGAACAAGAATACCAACTGGTTGTGGGCCGCGGAACAGGTGATTACAAAGATGACTACTACTACATCTGTCAGGAAGATAACGACATCGTTCTATACACCCATGGCGTTTTCAATTGGACTCCAGTTCCTTTCAAGGGTTATTTAGGTGTACGCTATGAGAATCTTGATGGTGGTTCAAATTATAATGTACGGCTGAAGACTCCTACGGGAGGCTATTATGTGGCCATTGACGTCAATAGCCGAGTAGGAAAAAGTTTCGGTGGAATAGAGGCAAGACACATCCAAACACCTTCCGCCATCAAGCCTGGAACATACAAAGTGTTCTTCGCTGGATTCAATGATGACAAAAGCAACCTGAAATATCGCTGTCCCGTCCGCCTACGCTATGAGGGACAGGTCTATTGGATTCTGACTGTTGACGAAAACGGGAAACTGACATTGAGCGACAAAAAAGTGGTGGACAGCGAGGAGTCCGCCTATCCAACAGGCGTGAGAACCATTTGGGCCAATGACCGCGAGCAGAATGGCAAGACATACAACATGAATGGCCAGCTCGTTGACGACAGCTACAAAGGCATAGTCATCGTAAAGGGGAAAAAGTTGATAAGAAAGTGAAATCTGGTGCAATAATTGACAATAAATGATTGTTTAAAAAAAGACTCTCATTTTATAATAGCATGAAAACAATTAGGAATATATTTCTATTGATTCTGTTAGGTTGGGCTTCAGAAACATTGGCATGCACAACGGCCATTGTCAGTGGGAAGTATACCGTAGACGGCCGACCACTGATGCTCAAGCAACGCGACAGCGGACGTATCAAGAACGTGTATGTGAGCGGAGACTCTGCCAAATATGCATGGACAGCTGTGGTGCCCATTGAAGACAACACCGAAAGAGGCGTGATGTATGGTCAGAACGAAGTTGGCCTTGTAGTCATGAACTCCACATCTTACAATCTTGAACAGAAGACAGACAATCCTCTCAAAAGAGGCAACATCATGTGCTGGGCATTGGAACGCTGCGCTACTGTTGATGAGTTTGAGGAAATGATCAGCGAGATGAAGTTTTTCTCTTATGGCAGCAACTATGGTGTAATGGATGCAGAAGGCCATGTGGCTTACTTCGAATGCGGACATCTAGGCTATAAAAAATACGATGCCGATGACCCAACCGTGGCTCCCCACGGATATATCGTACGCTCTAACTTTGGCATGAGCGGCGACATAAAAGAGGGAAAGGGATTTGCACGCTATAACAAGGCAGTTGAAATTCTGGAAGACGCATATCAGCATAAAAACATCTGTTGGGACACATTGCTCAAAATGGCACGATGCATGGAACACGGAATGACACGCGTAAACTTATACGACCAAATGCCTTCGAACGAGAACTCAGAAGATATCGCCTATTTCTGCGACTTCATTCCACGCTACACCACTGCATCCACCTATATGGTACAAGGTGTACGCAAAGGTGAGTCGCCGCTACTCACTACAGGATGGACGTGCATATCAAGCCCACTCGTCACCGTGACTATTCCTATATGGACATTGCCAAAAGAGGAACTGCCCAAGTGTGTGACACGCGATGAGAACGGACACTGTCTGTTGGTTGACTGGGCAACAATGATGAAAAGCTATATTTGGCCTTTGGAATATTCCGATGGACAGAACTACATACGCTTGGGACGTCTCATCAACCGCGCTGGCACCGGACTCATGCAGCAAATAAAACCTGTAGAGGACGAAATCCTCAAACGTGGGAAAAAAATACAAAAACATTTTTATAAAAAGAATAAAATAGACAAGGACAAATTGAAAGACTACTATAAATGGGTGGATGCCTACGTTGCTGAAGAGTACCGGAAAATAGGCAGTAGCCATGGTCTTACACTAAAATAAAATGAAAAAACTATTCACTTCCACACTCTTTTTTTCCATCCTGTTTCTGACAACCGCATGTCAGAGGCAGGATGTTCCTAATACTATACCTGACGATACAGACACCGTGGCAGACTTGACACATATATATAATGTGTACTTGACTTCTCCGGCAAAGGCACTCAGCATGGTTGACAGCGCGGAACAAAGGAAAGCCATACCAGCATGGAAGGCGGATAGCCTCAGGGCAAAGATGTGTCTTGAGAATTATTACGACTTGAACAAGAGCCTGGAATATGCACTACGTACGCTTTCATATGATGCAGTAGTGCAAAATCCACGCCGCCATATGCACATGCTTACCATGATATCACAGATAGAGGTGAGCCTAGGACGCTACTCAGAATGCATAAATTTTTCCGACAAGGGCTACGCACTTTCTCAACAATTGAAAGACAACTACTATGCAAGCAGACTGATGGTGAACGCCGGCTATAGCATGTACTTCATGAAAGAGAAGAAAAAAGGCATTGAATACCTGCTCAAGGCTCAACAACTGCTGACGCAAAGCAACGACCAAGGTTCAATGAAAACGCTTTCCTACTGCTATGGACAGCTGATGAGTTGTCTATGGCTGGACAACACCGACGAAGCCATTCGTTTCGGTAAAATGCGTGAGAACCTTCTCGAATACATGGAAAAGAACATCAGCGATATACCAAACAGCTATCTCGATACACAAAAAGGCCTTACTTTTTCCAAGATGGCAGACTTTTATGCACAGAAGAAAGAGTTCGGAGAAGCACGCAGATACGAACAGAAATTCCTGCAAACCAACCTCTCTAAAACACCTAGGGGAAACAACCTGATTTTAGACTATTACTGCACAACAGGTAATTTCCAACGTGTGCAACAGACATATCAAAGTTCACTGCCCTATTGGGAACATAGGGACACATTCTGCACACGCTATGCAAGTGTGCTGGGTATGCTGACTAAAGCATATCATCAGCAGGGGCTGCTTCATGATGCCCTCAATTTCAGAACAAGACAGGTGACTATAAAAGACAGTCTGCTTGTAAGAGAGAACCAAAATGAAGCGATGCGTCTTTCTGCTATTTACCAAATGCACGAAAAGGAAATCAATCTTGAAAAGAAGCGAGCTGACGCTGTACGCTACGGCATATTGGCAGGCACAGCATTGGTATTGCTTTTGTTAGCATGCGCTTTCGCCATCTATTTCTACCGCCAACAAACGAAGATGCACCGAAAAAACCGATTACTTATCAGCCAACTTGACGCTATCAGCGACTACCAAGACAGGACAAAAACCACCATTACACCAGAATTGGAAACTAAAGTTGAGACAGGAACAGTTGAACAGTACGTTGCGCCAACTGTAGGAAAGAAAAGAGATTTAATGGTACAGAGGTTCCGTCAGATTATTGATGAGGAAAAAGCCTATCTGCAACTTGATTTTAGTAGAGAAAAGCTACAACGCATGATGGGAATAAGCAAGAACAGCCTTACACCAGTGTTACACGAAGTGTTAGGTGACGTTTCAAACCTCTCTGACTACATTAACAGCAAGCGCATTGCCCATGCCTGCAAACTATTAAGGGAGCAGCCTCATTCCACAATCGACAATATTGCACTTGAGAGTGGTTTCACAACAACCCGTAATTTCCGACGCTGTTTCAAATCACAAACAGGAATGACTCCAGCCGAATATCGTGAGAGTATTGACGTAGACGAAACAGAATAACACCACATTCCTATACACATGGCCAAATAAACACACAGACTGGCCATGTGTTTTTGTATAACCGCACCAAACATCCAAGCCTTTTGGAAAGCAAACATTTTTGTTAAAAAGATTAAAATTGGGACGATTTGTCTGCAATGGTTAATCATTGTCACTGTCACATTTCCGCATTTGGCGGCTGATTTGTGTAAATTTGCAAACAAAACCTAATAAAATCTTACAATTAATCATTATAATCCTAATAATAATCTATGAAGAAAAAACTATCAGCCCTACTGGCAATGCTTTTCTTATTTTCCGGAATGGCATTAGCCCAAACGAAGATTACGGGTACAGTGGTTTCTCAGGAAGACGGTGAACCAATCATCGGTGCATCAGTAAAGCTCAAAGGGAGCAATTCTGGTGCCATTACCGATGTCGACGGAAAGTTCACACTCACGACAAGCCAGTCGAATCCCGTTATTGTTGTAAGTTACATAGGCATGATGTCCAAAACCTTGAAGGGTGGACAAAATATGCATATTGAATTGGAGCCAGACGACACTACTTTGGAGGAAGTGGTGGTTACTGGTATGCAGAAAGTGGACAAGCGTTTGTTTACAGGTGCAACGACAAAACTAAGTGGAGCAGACAGCAAGATTGATGGTCTTGCTGATGCCAGCCGCTCCCTGGAAGGTCGTGCAGCAGGTGTCAGCGTTCAGAACGTTTCAGGTACTTTTGGTACTGCTCCAAAAATTCGTGTACGTGGTGCCACCAGTATTTACGGAAGTTCAAAACCACTATGGGTGGTTGATGGTGTGATTATGGAAGATGTGGTTGATGTTGATGCCGACGACCTGAGTTCTGGTGATGCCAACACACTTATCTCATCTGCCATTGCCGGTATCAATGCCGACGATATTGAAAGTTTCCAGATTCTGAAGGATGGTTCAGCAACCTCCATCTATGGTGCACGAGCCATGGCTGGTGTGATTGTTGTAACCACCAAGAAAGGACAGGCTGGTCAAACAAAGATAAGCTACACAGGTGAATACACCATGCGTCTGAAACCAAGCTACAGTCAGTTCAACATCATGAACTCTCAGGAACAAATGGAAATCTATCAGGAACTGGAACAGAAAGGTTTGATGACCTACTCCGGTCGTGCCAATGCAAAGAACAGCGGTGTCTATGGTAAAATGTTCCAACTGATGTCGCAATATGACGAAACATCAGGTATGTTCGGACTTCCCAATACCGCAGAGGCCAAGGCCGAATATCTGAGAGCAGCCGAATTCAGAAACACCGATTGGTTTGACCTGCTTTTCAAGAACTCTATTCAGCACAACCACAGTGTAAGTATACAAAGTGGTACAGAAAAGGCCCAACACTACATTTCATTCTCTGTAATGGACGATCCAGGGTGGACATTATCGAGCAAGGTGCAGCGCTACACTATCAACATGAACACCAACTTCAACCTGAACAAGCGAATGACTGTCAACCTGATTGGTAATGCTTCCTATCGTAAGCAGCAAGCCCCAGGTACTATTGACAGCGAGGCCGACGTGGTGAACGGTAGCGTGGATCGTGGTTTCGACATCAACCCATTCTCGTATGCCATGAATACATCTCGCACGCTCGACCCTGACGAATACTACCAACGCAACTATACAGAGTTCAACATCTTCCACGAATTGGAGCAGAACTACATCGATATCAACGTAACCGATTTCCGTCTGCAAGGTAAACTAAGCTATAAGCCAATCAAGAAGGTGGAACTGACAGGACTCGTTGCTGCCAAGTATTCGGCAACCACTCAGGAGCACAACATCATGGACAACTCGAACCAAGCACTGGCCTACAGAGCGATGGCAACAACCACCATCATGGATAACAACAGATATCTTTACACCAATCCTGATGATTTGAGCGCACTGCCAATTACTGTTTTGCCAGAAGGAGGTATCATCGACCGTACAGACAACCGTATGTTCGGTTGGGACTTCCGTGGTTCAGTAAACTATAACGATGTTTTCGCCGAGAATCACATCGTAAACTTCTACGGTGGTTTGGAAACCAACTGTGCTGACAGACACTCCACATGGTTCCGCGGCTGGGGTTTGCAATACTCCAAGGGCGAGGTTCCATACTATGTATATGAAGTGTTCAAAAAGAGCGTTGAGGAAAACGCCCAATACTACTCACTGACTAACAAGCACGAACGTAGCGCTGCTTTCTTTGCCAACGCGTCCTACTCGTTCAAAGGTATCTATACTATCAACGGAACCTACCGTTATGAAGGAACCAACAAACTGGGAAAGAGCCGTCAGGCAAGATGGCTGCCCACATGGAACATCTCCGCAGCCTACAATGTGCACGAGGAGAATTTCTTCAAGAGTTTGAAGCCAGCATTCTCACACCTTTCGCTTCGTGCATCCTACTCACTGACTGCAGAGCGCGGACCTTCATCAGTAACCAACTCACGCGATGTGATATATGCAGGCCAGCCTTGGCGTCCGTTCACATCGGTTAAGGAAAACCGTATGTATATCAGTCGTGTAGCAAACATGAACCTGACATACGAGAAAAAGCATGAGTTGAACATCGGTATGGACCTTGGTTTCATCGACAATCGCATCAACATCACAGCAGAATGGTATAAGCGTAACAACTACGACCTGATTGGATACATGAACACTCAGGGTCTCTCTGGTGAGGACACCAAGCCGGGTAACGTTGCCGAGATGAAGTCAAACGGTGTGGAGTTGAGCATTTCAACAACAAACATCAAGAACAAGAACTTCAGTTGGACCACCAGTTTCATCTACTCTCATACACACAACGAGGTGACCAAACTGATGAACAACAGCAACTTGTGGAGATTCGTAAGCGGCTCTGGATTCGCACGCGAAGGCTATCCTGTACGCAGTTTGTTCAGTGTCCAGTTTGTAGGCCTGAACTCTGAAGGTGTTCCGCAGGTAATCAATCACGAAGGCAAAGTGTCATCGGAAGGAACTTATTTCCAGAACACCACGCCAGAAGGATTCGCGTCCCTTGTCTATTCAGGTCCTGCAGAACCAACCGACATGGGTTCGCTCGGAAACATATTCAAATGGAAAGGTCTCACTCTGAATTTGTTCGTCACCTATTCGTTTGGAAACGTCATACGTCTCGACCGTGTATTCTCGAGTTCATACAGCGACTTGACCGCCACACCGAAAGAGTTCCGCAACCGTTGGATGGTTCCAGGCGATGAGAATCGGACAACCATTCCTGCCATTTCCAGCCGTCTAATTAACAGCGACTCGCAACGTAGCAACTATACAACATACATTGCAAGAGCTTATAACTCTTACAACTACTCAACAGAGCGCGTTGCCAAGGGTGACTTCATTCGCCTGAAAGAAGTTTCCATGGGATATGAGTTCCCCAAGAAGCTCGTCAAATCAATCAAGTTAAGCAACCTGAGTTTGAAACTTCAGGCCACCAACCTCTTCTTACTTTATGCGGACAAGAAACTGAACGGCCAAGATCCTGAATTCATTAATTCCGGTGGTGTTGCCGTCCCGATGGCCAAACAGTTTACTTTCACTCTGAGAGTGGGCATGTAGTTAGTGAAAAGTAGAATAGTGAAAAATGAAAAAATGAAAGTTATGAATAAACATATTTATAAAAAGAATATAATTGCAGCAGGCTTTTTCTGTTTCCTGCTGACGGCTGCTTGTTCACTGACTTCCTGTGACGATTTCCTTGACACTATGCCAGACAACCGCACTGAAGTAGACGAGTCGAACAAGGTGACCGACATGTTGGTGTCAGCATATCCTGTACATGACTACATCTATTTCAACGAATTGATGTCGGACAACATGGACTGTTATCCACGCTACAGCAGCCACACGTCGTTGGCTGACTCATGCTGGATGTGGTCGGAAGTGTCTGAAGAATCGACCTTCTCTCCAGCTAATCTATGGAGCGATTGCTTTGGTGGAATCACCACTGCCAACATGGTACTTGAAGCTATTGAAAATCTTGGCGGGCCAAAAACTACAGAGCTCCGCGAGGCAAAAGCCGAAGCACAGATATTGCGTGCATACCATTATTTCATACTTGTAAACACTTTCTGCGCACCTTTCAACAAAGAAAAGAACGCACAGAATTTGGGACTTCCCTATCAGTATGAGGTGGAGCGTGAACTAAATCCGCAATATGAACGTGGTACTCTGGACAAGACCTATGAACTGATTCAGAAAGACCTGGAAGAAGCTCTTCCTAATATTGGAGAAACAAATATTGAAGCAGCACCCAAGTATCACTTCAACATCAATGCTGCTTATGCATTTGCCACACGTTTCTATCTGTTCACAGAGCAGTGGCAGAAGGCTTTAGAATGTGCCAACATGGTATTGGGCACCGCTCCTTCTGAGATGATTCGCAACTGGGCTGAACAGGCAACGGTTGCCCGCAATGCTACCGAACAAAGTCAAAAGTGGATTGATGCAGAGACAAATGCGAACCTGCTGATTTGCACCACCTATGGTAACTTGAGAAACGTTTTCGGTAACTATTCAACACTCAACTACTATTCTCACGGTAGGGTGATTGGCGACACCGAAACAATTAGAGCGAAGAATGTATGGGGCGACCAATACACTTTGTATTATGTACAGCCATTCACATATAGCAGTAACACACTCGACCGAGTGCTATGGTTCAAACTGCCCTATTTCTTCCAGTACACAAACATCATCAAAGGAACAGGTTATACACGTTCGGTTTACACGCCACTTACCGGCGATGAGGTGTTGTTGTCAAGAGCCGAGGCATACATTATGCTGGGCAACTATGAGGCAGCTGTCAATGACATGAACACATGGGCAAGAGCCATTTACAGGACGCCAAAGACACTGACAGTTCAGAATGTTACTGATTTCTACAATGGAATTGATTACTATGAGCCATTGAATCCAACCATCAAAAAGCACTTGCATCCCGCTTTCAATATTGGAGCAGAAGGAAGCGAACAGGAATGTCTGTTACAGTGTGTGCTGCAGATGCGACGAATCGCACATTTCGTGGAGGGACTACGCTGGTGGGACATCCGCCGCTATGGAATTGAAATCTATCGTCGCTATATAGGTTTTGATGGTAGTTCTATCGACGATGTAAAGGATGAATTGAAAGTTGATGACCCTCGTCGTACGCTTCAGATTCCAAAACGTTCTATCGATGCTGGATTCCAACGCAATCCAAGATGATTCAAAAAAATTAGTTGAAAAGTTGAAAAAACATATCATCATGAAAATATTCAAGCATATCAATATAAAATGGGAAAGAACAGCCATGTTGTTTATGGCTCCTCTTATCCTGGCTCCGATGTTTATGGCGTGCAGCAATGATGACGAACTACAAGAACAAAGTATCATTGTAGCCGACAAGAACGTGTCTGACACGCCTTTTGACAAATGGTTGAACACATACATTGTTGAGCCATACAACTTGAGGATTGACTGGCGATGGAACTACAACGACATCCGATTAGGCTACTACACAGTTCCTGCATCGTATGAATCGGCAATAGTCCTCGCACATATTTTGAAACATTGTTGTCTAGAGGCATACGATGAAGCTGCCGGAATCTCGTTTACTCGTAGGAATTTCCCCAAGCAAATCGTTTTTGTGGGCACCTGGGAGTACAACAACAACGGAACATACGTTCTTGGAACAGCAGAGGGTGGAAGGAAAATATGGCTTGCTGGTGTGAACCATGTGAAAGAGAACATCGCCAAAGGCGCCTCACAACTTAATTCACAATACCTGAAGACCATTCATCATGAGTTTACACACATCCTCAACCAAAACACACCCTATCAGGTGGCATTCAAAGAAATGACCAAGACAACATATGTGGCAGACTCTTGGAGCAAAGACCCATATAATAAGGATTATCGTAAGCGCGGTTACATCAGTTCATACGCCCAGCATAGCCCAGCTGAGGACTTCGCAGAGTTGTACTCCATTTATGTCACAAGCAGCGCGGAGACATGGCAGAGCTATTTGGATGAGGCTGTAATTACCACAGTGGATGAGAATGGCATCAAGACCAATGACTATACCTATCAGAACATCCTCCAGAAAAAAATCGACCTGGTACGAGCATATATGGAAAAATCGTGGGGTATCGATTTGGATTTGATGCGTGAGGTGTTGAGTCGTCGTCTGAACGATGTAGTCAACGGGTACGTAGATCTCGACGATCTGTCAATGTAAATGAGTAATAATTATCGACTTAACAATGAACACAACAGATATGAAAAGACATAATTTATATTCATATATGCTTCTGATCCTGGCAACACTCCTTATGCAGGGATGTTTGAAGGAACAGGAAGACTTATTCGACAAGAAGCCCACTGAGCGACTAGAGATTTTCCTCGACAAATTCAAAAATGTGCTGGAAAGCTCTGAAGACGGTTGGGTGATGGACTACTACCCCCAACCCGACCAAAGCATTGGTGGTGTCGCCTATGTTGTGAAGTTCAAAGATGGTGAGGTAACCGCTTGGTGGGAAAACAAGCCTGGACAAAAAGTCACAAGCAACTACTCCTTCAAGAGAAATAGTGGCCCAATGCTGTCATTTGACACATACAATGAATTCCTGCACTATTACGCAGAGGGAAGAAACTCCTCATCACTCTATCAAGGATACAAGGGTGACTTCGAATTTCGTTTGGACAGTATCGTGGGCAACGACATTGTCTACATGCATGGTAATCGAACAAACAATGCCATTGTATTGCATCGTTTCAGCGGAGATCCCGTGGAGTATCTAAACAAGGCTGCACAGAACGCAGAAGACATCATCGTTGACTATTTTGATGGCAACTATGCCCAGACCTCTATTCGCGGAGAAGTATCTCCTGCCAGCCGCAGAATAGACTTCACTGTGAGCGATGCATCAAAAGGTACTAGTAAAGAAATCTCTCGTGCTTATCTTTTTACAGACCAAGGTCTTCGTCTTTACAAGCCTGTCACCATTAACGGTAAGCCTATGCAAGATTTCAAAATTACCACCATCGACGGAGGTAGGCAAGAACTGCAATGCCTTGACAATGGCCTGACAGACTTAAAACTCGCAGTAGTCGTCCCAGAAGGATATTGCTTCTATAACGAATTTGCCGGAACCTATACACTCCTACATTATGAGATTAACTTGAATGAGCCATATACCACAACCGTTCAGCTGGTTCCAAACTCTGATGGCAAGACCTACTCTCTGGCTGGTCTATGTGCAGAAGACGATAAATGGACAGTACAGTTGAAATACTTAAAGGCCAATGGAACCTTACTTTGGCTTGGCCAAAGCATTGGTACAACCACCGAGGATTGGGAAATATGGCTTGCCCCTTACACAAAGAAAAGAACAGGTACAATGACTGGAACAGTTTATAAGGATGCGACCATCGGATTTGAGTTGAAGAAAAGCAACGACACAGACAAGTTTGAGCTCCTATTCAGCAGCTACGATCCCAAAGGCACCAACAATGTTACAAGTTTGCGTATGCGTTGCTATTCGGGTTCCACCAACAAAGGCAATCCCACAGAAGACATGTGGATGAAATACTTTAAGGATGATGGCAACGAGTATACCGACTATAGTCTTTACTACCTAGAGAAAATGACCAAACAATGAAAAGAAACGACGTTATGAAGAAAACATCTTTTTATATTTTCCTTCTTGCACTCGTAAGTGTTGTGTTTTCCACAACATCATGCAAGGAAGACGAGGTGGAGTACACCCCAAAGGAAACACTGAAACTTCAGAACTATAACCTGCTTTTCGATTGCAATGCCTCGCAAGGCTCTGTAACGGTACAAGCCAGCGGTGCTGTGTCTGCCGTTTCTGAACAGTCTTGGTGTACTGCAACTGTAAGCGGCAACGTAGTTAACGTTAGTGTGACTGATAACAATTCTGTAGAAGGACGTTCAAGTAAGATAACCATTAAAGCCGACAACAAAGACGTTGAAGTGGTAGCCCAGCAGAAAGGATTGGTATTCTCTGCCAACAAAGGTAGTCTTTATGAAGTCAATGCTGCTGCGAATGAGCATGTGATAGATATCACTTACACTGGAAACAAAGATATCACCGTTGAGCCATCGGAGGTTGACTGGGCATCTTTCTCAATAAAAGACGGAAAACTATATGCAGACCTTCAGTTGAACAACAATAAAGACATGCGCCAGACCGAAGCAAAAATCAAAGCTGGTGATGCAACAACAACTCTACAGATACGCCAAGGTGGTCTGTTCTTCATTGTAAACGAAGGGAATGATTATATTTCTGGAGACAATGCCATATCAGCCAACGTGACTATTGAAACTCCAGAAGGCATAGGTTACACTGTAGAACCATCCTCTGTGGATTGGGCAAGATTCAGCATTGTTAACGGAGGTCTTCATATTGACTTGGATGAAAACGAAACAGGTAAGCCAAGACAAACAGATGCCGTTATAACCTACCTTGGAGGCTTAACCGCTAAGTTAAATATCCAGCAGGCTGATTTCGACAAAGACATTCTTGGAACCTACACACTGCAATATGGAAGCGGCAGCACACGTCAGGTTGAACTGGAAAAGGCTAGTGACGGACAGTTCCAATGGAGATTCCTTGATGGAAATATAGCAAACTTAGGTGTTAAAGTTCCTGTCCATATTGACCAGACAACAAACATTATGACTGTTCTTTCCAATGTCGACCTCGACGCGACCTATGTAAAAGACGGTGTCACTTACAAACTAACCACCAGAATTCTCTATCAGAATAGTGCTGGTTCACTATATTCTAAGAATTCAGACAAGTTGGCTATGCTTGGCAACCTTACTATTGACGAGAACGGAAAGTGTACATGGAACTTTGTTATCAACGACGAAGTGACAAGTACATACTCGCTCTACGGTCTGCGTATTGGATATGGAACCGGAGGTTATACAGGATGGGTTGGAAGTTACACCACATTCTCAAATCCAGTGCTAGTAAAAGAGTAGATCATTTTTGTGCTTTGCACACACGTATAATTCTTTTTGTGGGAAGAGTCACCATCCGTGAGGATTAGTGACTCTTTCTTAAACCTAAACATTTTTTTATTAACCAAACAATTATTATGATCAACAATAAGTCCTACCTGTCGATAATCCTCCTCATAGCAGTACTGACATCTGCTATTAGAGCAAGCGCTTGCACATCGGTCATTGTTTCGGGAAGAATCACAAAAGACGGTCGTCCTATGCTTTTCAAGAACCGAGACACCAGCAATCAGAACAATGTGGCAGTGCTAGTCAAGGGCTCCATCTATAGATATATAGCCATTGTGGCTGCATCTGACGTCAATTGCGAATCGGTCTGGGGCGGTCACAATGAAACTGGTTTTGCCATTATCAACACAGCTGCATATAATCTGAACGGATGTGAAGGAAAAGATTCTAATGGCGATGGTGAGTTGATGAAGAAAGCCTTGGAAACTTGTTGTACTCTTAAAGACTTTGAAAAATTGCTGAATGAACTTCCCAAGCCAATGGATTTAAACTCGAATTTCGGTGTAATGGATGCTGAAGGAGGATGTGCTTATTATGAAACCAATAATGAAAAATACATCAAGTTTGATGTCAATGACCCAAAGACGGCACCAGACGGGTACCTCATGCGTACCAATTTCGGTATGACTGGATGCAGGGATATAGACAGAGGTGTGGAGAGATACATGGCTATTTCCGACTTCATGAACGATGCAAAGAAAAAGGACTTGATAGACATGGAGTATCTGCTGACTGCAGCACCTCGCTACCTGACACATGGCCTCACAAAGATAAACCTTTATGACTTAATGCCAAACAGTCTTCAGGACACAAAGATGTTTCCTTTTCTCGATTTTATTCCTCGTTGGTCCACATCATCGGTTATTCTCGTACAAGGAGTAGCAGAAGGCGAATCGCCTCTTCATACAGTTAGTTGGATTAACATTGGATGGCCTTTGGCATCAATATCTATACCACTAGTCATTACAGACCAAGACTTGCTACCTTCAATCGTAGGACGTGGAGAAGATGGTTCTTCCTGGCTATGCCAAAAAGCAATGGAGCAAAAGCACCGGGTGTTTAGCGCAAAAACGGGAAACACTCACGATTATATAGATATTTCCAAACTCATCAATCATGAAGGAACGGGCATCTTGCAACATATTCTACCCATAGAACAAGTAGTTATTAAGCGAGGCAAACAAGCAATCACGTGGATGCGACGTCACAAGAAAAACAACACGAGCAGGATAAACGACTACTATAATTGGGTGGACCACTACGTGAAACAACATTATTGAAGCACGTTTCGCATTCACCGATTCCACAACACCCAGTAGCCTTTTGAAATTCAAGAAAAAAACAAACTATGATATTGAAATATTTTATTACCCTCCTGTCTTTTCTTTGCTGTATTATTGAAACTAAGGCACAAGAAACTGACAAAAGCTATCCGTCTCATTTGTTGGAAATATACAAAGCAGCAGACCAATCAAAGCCAGGGAAATTTAAAAAAGCACCAGTTATCGGCATAACAACAACATGGAAAGGTAACATGCTATCGGTTGGATACGACTATTCAAGGGCTGTAGAATTAGCGGGGGGTATACCATTGCTCATCCCCTCCACCAACGATCCTGCCCTTTTGGATGCCATTACGAGTATGATTGACGGATTGCTGATGACAGGCGGTCCGGATGTCCATCCATCTTATTACGGACACGAGCCTCAACCAAAATTGGGCGAGGTAAACGACAAGCGCGATGAGTTCGAACTGTTGTTGTTCCGCAAGTCTCACAAACGAGGCATGCCAATTTTCGGAATTTGCCGGGGTATGCAAATCATCAATGTGGCTATGGGCGGTACATTATGGCAGGACATCCCTACAGATTTCAACACAGACATCAATCACCAAAAACGTGATGACAGCACAATCCCTGCTCACGATATTTCTATTATGCCTAAGTCGCTGGCAGCAAAAATATTCGGCACAACAAAAGTTGGCGTTAACAGTCGGCATCATCAGTGTGTCAGGGATATTGCCCCAAAATTAAGAATCACTGCATGGAGCCCAGACAGTGTGCCAGAAATACTGGAAGGATACCCCGAAGAACGATTATTCGCAGTCCAATTCCATCCTGAAATCTTTGCCGTCCACACAACAGATGTGACAATGCCTCGTTTTTTCAGTTACTTCGTAAAAGAGTGTCGGAAATGGGCTAAGACATATGTCAAAAAGAAGAAATGAGTATCATTACGGGACAATTATTCCCGTTTTTCAAATTGTCAGTATTTGTCGGTCAAGGCTCTTGCTATTTTTAGTTATATTTGCTACGTATTTAGATAATCTTCCTTAATTATACTAACATGTTATCCTATGCTTAGAAGAATAGATTATAAGAGATGTAAATTGGTTGCAATTCTCCTAATAGCATGTTTTATCAAAAGTGTTGCTTGCACCAACGTAATAGTCGGCAAAGATGCGAGCGCTGACGGCTCCGTATTTAGCACATACGCATGTGACTCGTACGGTTTATTCTACGGGCTACCCATCATTCCTGCAGCAAAACATGCTCCTGGTGAGATGCGGAAATTAGTAAGCAGCTACTCACGTATTCCACGAGGAGTTATTCCAGAAGTTTCAGAAACCTACCATGTCGTGGGTAACATCAATGAATGGCAGGTAAGCATCGGAGAGTCCACATTCAATGTCGACTCCTGCCTAATCGACACCACGGGAATGATGGACCACACACTTCTTATGACAATAGCATTGCAGCGTTCAAAAACTGCACGCCAAGCCATCAATATAATGACCGACTTAGTAGAGCGATATGGCTATCGCAGCCAAGGGGAGTCGTTTTCCGTTTGTGATTCTCATGAAGCATGGCTTTTGGAAATGGTGAGTCAGGGTCCAGGCTCGCACAAAGCCATATGGGTGGCACTTCGCATTCCCGACAACGCCATCTGTGCCCACGCCAATGAAAGCCGCATCAGACAATTTGACATGAAAGACAAAAAAAACGTGATGTTCCACAAGGATGTTGTGAAATTTGCGCGAAGTATAGGAAGATTCAGTGGCAAGGATGCTGATTTCAGTTTCCGCGATGCCTATAATCCTCCTAAGTTCAGCGGTCGACGTGCATGTGATGCTCGCGTTTGGAGTTTCTTCAATCGTTTCTGCAAGGGAATGGACAAGTATCTTCCCTATGTAATGGGAATAGATGAGAGTTGGGAAGAAGAACTTCCTGTTTGGGTAGTTCCCGATAGGAAACTCACCTTGCAGGATGTACAAGCAGTGATGCGCGACCATTATGAAGGGACACCTTTTGAGCATGGTGAAGATGTGACAAGAGGATTATCCCTGTCTCCCTATCATCAGGGCATAGCTTTCTCTTATAATGGGAAGCGCTATTTCAATGAACGATATATTTCATCTCCACAATCTGCATTTTCATGGATTTGCCAGATGCGCTCATTCAAGCCACGTGAGACAGGCGGTATTATCTGGTTTGGTAATGACGAGGCCAATATGGTGCCCCAAACACCCATCTACTGCTGTGCAACGAAGGTTCCTCCTTGTTATGACATCAATGGTGCAGCTGATGATGTAACCTTTTCCATGGATAATGCATTTTGGGTATGCAATTGGGTAAGTAACATGGTGTACCCACGCTACAACGTGTTGTTCCCAGAATTAAAGGCCGTACGAGATTCTCTCGACAATAGTTATCGAACAGCCATGTTTGCTGTGGAAAGCAAAGCTGAAAACATGATGCTAGAAAACAGAGACAAGGCCATCTCTTTTCTTTCCGACTATTCTGTGGAGAAAGCAGAACAAATGATAGACCGGTGGAGGAGACTGGCTTTCTTCATGATTGTGAAGTACAACGATATGGCAGTAAAACCTGAAGTGAACGGTGTATTCACAAGAAACCAATATGGACGGGGAATGAAAGTGAAAAGACTTGAATATCCAAAAGCTGTGAAAAGGATGATTTCTGAACAAACGGGTGACAGGTATGTAAGGCCAATTGTTAAGAAAAAACAATGACAGCAATGATATGCCTGATAAGCCACGACCCCAGAAACACATACAATAACCCAACAATGACAATGACAAAAAAAATACAGACATACAAACATTTGGTCTACGGTTGGCTAATGATACCAATGTTCTTTGCCATTCATGCTACGGATGGACTTTCCTGTACAACCGTGGTTGCATCTGGCAAAGCAACAGTTGACGGCAGGCCGCTCTTGTTTAAAACAGCCGATGGCTCTGCAGACAGTTTACGCACAAACATCTACATTTACAATCATTCGGGCAAATATGCCTATATCGGTTGTGCGAGGCTTAATTTCCCAACAGTAAACAGCATCTTCTATGGGCAAAATGAGAAAGGTTTTGCCATGGTGAATAACACTGCACACGATCTTGATGGCACCACCAACCCAAATGCGGCCAAGGGCAATATTATCAGGTTGGGGTTGGAAAACTGCGCCACGGTTGAAGAGTTCGAACAGATGCTCCAGACAATAAAGCCATTTGTTTATGGCAGCAATTATGGATGTATTGACGCTATGGGCAATGCAGCATATTTTGAATGTGGAAAAGATGGATATAAAAAATATGACGCAAACGATCCTAAGGTTGCACCCAATGGTTATCTCGTCCGCACCAATTGGGCCATGTCTGGCAATGTCAATAAGGGAACTGGTGTATCGCGCTTCATGATGATAAGCAAACTTGCAGAACAGGCTTTTGCATCAGGAGGAATCTCTGTAAGTCGTGCCATCTCATGGGGAAGATGTCTGCAACATGGCCTTACACACACCAACTTGCTAAAGAAAATGCCTAAGAATGAACAGCACGAAACACCTATTCATTTTACAGACTTCATCCCACGCTACACTACTGGTGGCATGGTTGTCATTCAAGGTGTGCTCAAAGAAGAAAACCCTCTTCTCACAACTTCATGGCTTGCCATGGGTAATCCTTTGGTGACACCTGTTATTCCTTTGTGGATAACGACTGGAAAAAAACTACCAAACTATGTGGGAAAAGACTGTAATGGAAAATGCCCCATGGGTGAATGGGCAATGACTCTAAAAGACTATATTTGGGAATATAAAGGTGGGGAATGCTACAATTATATTGCACTAAACCGCCTTGTAAACAAGAAACATACAGGAATACTACAGCAATTACTAAGAATGGAAGAACCTATCCTTGCAAAAGGAAGGAAATTGTTGGAAACATCAAGGGAAAAAGGACTTAACTATGATGATATTCATGAGTTCTATCAGTGGGTGGACATGTATGTAGACAGCCATTACAAGGAATTGGGTAAAACTCATAATTTGGAGAAGAGAAAATAAGAATAATACAAGATTGCAATAAATATGTTTATGAGTCGATTGTATACGGTTTTATTCCTTTTGTGTGCTATCTGTTCCAACATAATGGCACAGGTGAGTCTATTGCCAGTTAGTAAAAAAGCTTTGTATGAAAAGAGTTCTTTGTATTATACAGAATTCGATAAGCTAACTAAAGAACGTAGTCTGCCGATTGGCGTGTTCGACAGTGGAACAGGAGGATTTACTGTATTGGAACGTATGCTCCAGCAAGATCGTTTCAACAACAAAACCGGCAAGGAGGAACCCGACGGGATTGCAGATTTCTCTCATGAGGATTTTGAATATCTTGCAGACCAGGCCAACATGCCATATGGTAGATATGAATCAGAAAACAAAGGTGACTATTTACGCGAATTAGCTGTAAAAGACGCACTCTTCCTTATAAATGGAAAATATTGGAAAGATAAAGCAGAACTTCTGCCATCAGGCAAAAAGAAAGGCGTAAAAATTCTTGTTATTGCATGCAATACAGCAACTGCATATGGCCTTGAACACATACAGAACTTACTAAAGGCTGGCAATAGCAATATAAAAGTCATTGGTGTGGTGAATGCAGGTTCAGCGAGTGCTATTGAATCATTAAAAGGAAAGGCCATAGCCTCCATAGGAGTCTTGGCTACCCCCGGAACCATCAGCACTGGCGTATACGAGCGTACGTTGCACGAAATGGCTCCAACCGCTATGCAAATTGAGGTAGTGAGCCAGCCAGGATATGGTTTTGCAGAGGCTGTTGATGAAGAGAAGGCTTTTGTAAACCGTAGTCTAAATGATTTTTCTGAAGATTACCGAGGTCCAAAAGTCGGTACAAGCGAAAGTGACATCAACATAGATTTATGGGATGCTTATCATTTCGACATAGAGAACGGAGCTGCTTTTGTAAAACGTGACATCAACGGAAAAATAGTCAAGATACAGCTTAATTCTGCAGAGAATTATGCACGATACAACTTACTTTCATTGCTTGAACAAGCTAGAAAGAAGAATGTTAAAACACCTATCAGTCGAATCATCTTAGGATGCACCCATTACCCGTTTACCATAGAAACACTGAAAAAGCATCTTGCTGAACTAAAAAAATACAGGGACAAAAAAGGAAATTACCCATATGCTACTTTTATAGACGATGAATGTGAATTCATAGACCCTGCAGTGAATACTGCATATGAGTGCTACAAGGTATTGTTAGAAAACAACCAACTGAATGACAAGAACGGAGAAGGACAATTAGAACCATTTATTTCTGTAGCATCTTCCTTACTGCCAGCAAAATATCTTGATTCTGAAGGAAATCTCACATACGCTTACAAATATGGGAGAGAAGTTGGAACAGACAGCATCACCACGGTTAACGTACATTTTTCAGACAAAAGCGTTAGTGGTGATAACCTCTCTCGTATCGCTCGCTTACTGCCATTGTGTGCAGAGAAGATTGATCACTTCATGAAATTGGACAAAGAGAAAGGACAAGAAGAGGCGGCAATTGAAAAATCACCATTTACACCATGGACTCTATTTGTCGACATTGGCGTCATTGCCATTTTACTGCTAATTGGCAAAGTGATACGTGTAAAATTTAAAATAGTGCAAAAACTATTCATTCCGCCTTCATTGATTGCAGGTTTCCTGGGGTTGGCTTTTGGTCCTAATGGTTTTGGCATTCTTCCTTTGTCTGACAACACTGGGGTTTATGCTGGCATACTTATAGCTTGCGTTTTCAGTTGCCTACCGTTTTCTTCAACAGGCAAAATGAAATCAGTCAGTAACAGCATCGGACGTATGTGGGTTTATTCCCAAGCCGGTATGTTAGCACAATGGACTCTAGGAGGAATCATCGGTGTAGTGGCCGTCTGGTTATTATGGCCGGATTTAAGCAATGCCTTTGGACTTGCATTACCAGCTGGTTTCTGCGGTGGGCATGGTACTGCTGCCGCCATAGGTACAGCTTTTCAGACGTATGGCTATGACGACATGCTCACGTTGGCAATGACTTCCGCCACTGTTGGTATTATTGCCGCAGTCATAATAGGTCTTGCCATTGTTAAATGGGGCACCAAAAGAGGATACACATCTTTCCTTACCGACTTCAAGGATTTGCCGGACGAATATCGTGTAGGACTTCTTCCTCCAGAAAAGCGGTTACCGATAGGATTCAATACATGCTCTTCCATTTCCATAGATTCTCTGACATTCCATTTTGCCGTTATCATGATGGTTGCTTTGGGAGGATATGGCTTGAGCAAATTGGTACAGTTATTTGTCCCACAACTCTCTCTTCCTGTTTTCAGCTGTGCGTTTCTGGTGGGTATCGTTGCATCTTTACTGTTTCACAAGGCAGGAGCCTCCAAGTATTTGTGTGTAGATACCGTTAATCATCTAAGTGGAGCGTTTACAGATGTTCTTGTAGCTTGTGGCATTTCGAGTATTAAATTATCTGTGGTTATGCATAATCTGGTTCCGCTGCTTATCTTGATAGCCATCGGACTATTATGCACATTCCTTTATGTTTTCCTTATGGCGCGCAGAATAATAAAAGACAATTGGTTTGAAAAAGCCATGTTCTCATGGGGATGGTTTACAGGCACAATGGCTATGGGCATTGCTCTGCTTCGTGTTGTCGACCCAGAACATCGCTCTCACTGTCTTGAAGACTATGCCCTAGCCTATTTGTTTATCGCACCTGTAGAAATATGCCTCGTAACATTTGCCCCAATTGCATTCATGACAGGTTGGGGATGGCTGTTTGTTCTAATATGCTTTGCGGCATTAACAACAGTTCTCCTTATCGGGAAAATAAAAGGATGGATGAGTTAATCTTCAGGGGCTCAATAAAAACAATCAAAAAGTCTATTTTTTTTAAAAAAGATTTTGCGGATTCAATATTATTTAAGAACTTTGCACACGATAGAAGAAAGAACTTCATATATCAACTATTAATCTCAAAACCAAAAGGGTAAGAGTGCAAATAAGCACGAAACTCAAAAAAAAACAACTATGGCAGAACAATTAGAAGTGAAGGAGTTGGACCAAGTCGTTGTCCGCTTCTCTGGTGATTCCGGCGATGGTATGCAGTTGGCTGGAAACATCTTCTCTACGGTAAGTGCCACCGTAGGTAACGGCATTTCAACATTCCCCGATTATCCGGCTGACATCCGTGCCCCACAAGGTTCGCTTACGGGTGTTTCTGGTTTCCAGGTTCACATTGGAGCCGGCAAGGTGTATACACCAGGCGACTTGTGTGATGTGCTCGTGGCAATGAACGCTGCAGCACTAAAGACACAGTACCGCTATGCAAAGCCACAGGCAACAATTATCATTGATACAGACTCCTTTGGTCCCAACGACCTGAAGAAAGCCGCATTCAAGACTGAAGACTATCTGGGTGAGATGGGAATTGACCCCGATCGCGTGATTCAGTGCCCACTTACAACAATGGTGAAGGATTGTCTGGAAGACAGTGGTATGGACAACAAGGCCATTCTCAAATGTAGGAATATGTTTGCTTTGGGATTGGTGTGTTGGCTCTTCAATCGCGACTTGTCTCTTGTTGCAAACTTCCTGCGTGAGAAATTTGCAAAGAAACCAGCCATTGCAGAAAACAACATCAAAGTGGTTCAAGCTGGATTTGACTATGGCCACAACACACATGCAAGTGTTCCCGCCACTTATCGTATAGACTCAAAGGTAAAGGTACCCGGAAGATACATGGACATTACCGGCAACAAGGCTACAGCTTATGGACTTATTGCCGCTGCAGAGAAAGCAGGGCTGAAACTGTTCCTCGGTTCTTATCCTATTACACCGGCAACAGACATTTTGCACGAACTCAGCAAGCATAAGTCTTGCGGTGTTATGACTGTTCAGTGTGAGGACGAAATCAGTGGTTGTGCCAGTTCTGTAGGTGCAGCCTTCGCAGGTGCTTTAGCTGCCACTTCAACTTCCGGACCTGGCATCTGCTTGAAGAGTGAAGCCATTAACTTGGCAGTGATTGACGAACTTCCATTGGTTATCATTGATGTTCAGCGTGGAGGTCCCTCAACAGGTCTGCCAACAAAAAGCGAACAGACTGACCTTCTTCAGGCTCTATATGGCCGCAATGGAGAAAGTCCAATTCCTGTGATTGCAGCAATCAGTCCTACAGACTGTTTCGATGCAGCTTATGAGGCATCAAAGATTGCCCTTGAACACCTTACTCCTGTAATGCTTCTTACGGATGCTTTCATCGCCAACGGTTCGGCTGCGTGGAAACTTCCTACCATGGAAAATCTTCCCGAAATCCACCCACACTATGTAACGCCAGAAATGAAAGACAATTACACTCCTTATTTCCGTGATGAGGAATCTAAAGTGCGTTTTTGGGCTATTCCTGGTCAAGAAGGTTACACACATATACTTGGTGGTTTGGAAAAAGACGGCAAGACCGGCGCCATCTCAACAGACCCAGAAAATCATGACCTGATGTGCCGACTACGTGCAGAGAAAGTCGCAAAGATTGCTGTTCCCGACCTTGAAGTGACTGGTGATGCTGATGCCGACCTGCTCATTGTTGGTTTTGGTTCTACCTATGGCCACTTGGTAAGCGCCATGGAAGAGTTGCGCCAGAAAGGCTATAAAGTTGCACAAGCACAGTTTAAATTCATCAATCCGCTGCCTAAGAACACTGCTGAGGTTCTAAATCGTTATAAGAAAGTGGTCGTTGCCGAGCAAAACCTTGGCCAACTGGCAGCATATTTGAGAGCAAAAGTAGACGGTTTCGTTCCAGAGCAGTATAACGAAGTAAAGGGACAGCCGTTTGTGGTAAGTGAATTGGTAGAAGCATTTGAAAAAATATTAAAGAAGTAATGTTATGAGCTATACAGCAAACGATTATAAAAAGGGACAGCCACGTTGGTGTCCCGGTTGTGGTGACCATTTCTTCTTGGCTTCACTGCATAAAGCTATGGCAGAAGTAGGCGTTGCCCCCCATGAGATGGCTGTTATATCTGGTATTGGCTGCTCTAGCCGTTTGCCATATTATGTCAACACATATGCCATGCAGACCATCCATGGTCGTGCTGCAGCAATTGCTACAGGTGCAAAGGTGGCAAATCCAAATCTTACCATTTGGCAGGTTTCTGGCGACGGTGATGGTTTGGCTATTGGTGGAAACCATTTCATCCATGCCATGCGCCGTAACATTGACCTGAATGTGATTCTTCTTAATAACCGTATCTATGGATTGACAAAGGGTCAGTATTCACCAACCAGTCCAAGAGGATTTGTCAGCAAGTCTTCCCCTTATGGAACAGTGGAAGATCCATTCCGTCCAGCAGAACTCTGCTTCGGTGCCCGCGGCAAGTTCTTTGCTCGTTCGGTAGCTACCGACAACGCCGAGACTGTTGAAATACTGAAGGCTGCCTATCATCACAAAGGTGCCGCAGTATGCGAAATCTTGCAGAATTGTGTCATTTTCAACGACGGATGTCACAACTCAGTATACAACAAGGAAGGTCGTAAGCAGAATGCCATTTATGTTCGCCATGGTGAGAAACTCGTGTTTGGACCTAATAATGAGTATGGTCTTGTCCAAGAAGGCTTTGGTTTGAAAGTGGTTACTATCGGTCAGGATGGCTACACTCTTGATGATGTGCTCGTTCATGACGCACATTGCGAAGACGACACCTTGCAGTTGAAGATTGCCATGATGAGCAACGAAAACGGATTCCCCGTTGCTTTGGGTGTTATTCGCGATGTTGCAGCTCCCACTTATGACCAGGCTGTTCACCAGCAGATTGCTGAAGTGAGTGAGAAGAAAAAATATCACAACTTCATGGAACTTCTCGAAACCAACGACATCTGGGAAGTGAAATAATCACCAGAAACTTTAATCTTACCTTTGCGCCGCATGCTAATTTTGCATGTGGCGCTTTTTTTAAGAAACAATCCCATCAATTCGCATATATACAAAAATGAGATTAGCCCAAATCATATTGCCATGCCAAGCAGAAAAGACATGCAAAGAAAAAATAGCACGCCTATATAAAAAGGGGGAATATGCATTGACTTGCACATCCCCCTAAATTAATGGGATAATAACTTTAACTTATTTATTGTAATGAGTGTCGAGATAAACCACCTTGGTAACAAGATACTCTTCCATACCATGCTTACCGTCTGCGCCTCCAATACCGCTCTTCTTTACACCAGCATGGAATCCTTGAATAGCCTCAAAGTGCATACGGTTGATATAGGTCTCACCAAATTCTATTTCACGGCAGATACGTGTTGCTATGTCAATATCCTTTGTAAAGACACTAGAGGCTAAGCCATACTCACAGTCGTTCGCCCACTCTATCACTTGATCGATATTGTCGAATTCAACGAGCGGTAGCACTGGGCCAAAAGTTTCCTCATGGATGATATCCATATCTTGCGTACAGTTATCAAGCACGGTGGCTGGATAGAAATAGCCCTTGCCTTCAACAGGCTTGCCGCCACAAAGAACCTTAGCTCCTTGTTCCACAGCATGGTTAACCTTGGCAGTGACACTCTCCAAAGCTGCCTTTTCCACCAAAGGTCCCATATCAACATCCTTATCAATAGCTGGGTTGCCATACTTCACAGCCTGGAACTTCTTTAATATAATATCAGTGAACTCCTTCTTGATATCCTTATGCACATACACGCGCTCAGCATTGTTACATATCTGGCCAGTGTTGCCTATACGGCTCTCAAGAATGGCTTGCGCAGCAAGTTCCAAATCAGCATCAGGGAATACAATAGCAGGTGCCTTACCACCTAATTCAAGAGAAACCTTTGTGATGTTCGGTGCAGCAGCCTCCATAATCTTCACTCCCGCACCAACACTACCAGTAAGACTTACTATTCCCACTTTTGGATGGCTTGCCAATGCATTGCCAACCACAGAGCCCTTACCTGTAACAACATTGAACAATCCTGCTGGCAGACCGCTATCGTGTACTACTTTACAAATCTCACAGCAGTTCTCTGGAGTAATTTGGGCTGGCTTAATCACAATAGAGCAGCCTGTAATCAGAGCGGCAGCAGCCTTACGGGCAATGAGGAAGAACGGGAAATTCCATGGAAGAATTCCGGCTGCAACACCAATAGGCCTCTTTACCAATATCATGGTTTCATTGGGCGCATCGCTTTGAATAACTTCTCCTTCAATACGACGCGCGAACTCGGCCATATAATCGAAGTAAGTAGCCGTAACGCCCACCTCGACACCAGCCAAAGCCTGTGTTTTCCCCTGTTCACGAACAAGTATTTCTTGAAATTTATCGAAATTGGCACGAATACCATCAGCTATCTTATGCAAATAAACGGCACGCTCAGCAGCAGGAACCTTTGCCCACTTCTTCTGAGCAACATAAGCAGCCTCAACAGCCTCATTCACATCCTCCACAGTACCAGCAGGCTGACGACTAGTCACCTCCTCTGTACTTGGGTTCAACACTTCAATCCACTCGCCAGAACGACTTTCTACGAACTGGCCGTTGATGTACATTTTCAAGTCTTTCATACGTGTAGTTTTTAATCCGTTTGTTTTTCAATAAAAAAAATATATGGCAAAATTAGGCATTATTTTCGAATTTGACAAATAAAAAAGCATAAAACTTTCAAATTAAAACAAACCGTCTCACCCAAAGGTCAAGACAGCAGATTGCGAATGTCTACTTTTCCAAATGACCAAACACGAATAAAACCTATTATGATGTTAGACATAAATAGAATGATTATAGCATTTTCATATAATAGGAAAAGTGTACATGATCCATGTACAATGATTACTCTATGATATTTTCGATGTGCACAAAGGTCATGTACAAGTCCTCTTGTGCCGTTTTCAGAGCATTGGCATTATCACCTTTATACAAATAAACTCTACTGAGCAAAGTGAGCGCGCCCCAATTGTTGATATGTCTTTTTGGGAAATCCTCACCAATCAGTCCAATGCTCTGAGTCATGTCTTTGATAATCTGGATATAGCATTCTGCCAAAGTGTTACGGGCCTGTTTGTTTTCAACCATTCCCGTCTGGGTGACAATAGGCATACCAAGGCTGGCTCCGTTGTCTTTCATGTATGGATATTCATAGAATCTACATAGATCGAACAAGAACATGCCACGTAGCACTAGAGCATCGCCTTTGATTTCTTTCTGCATAGTCTTTTCATTCTCGTTTTGAGTAAGCAGATTGTCAATATTGCTATACCTATCCGGATAATACTGTCTTCCTTATTCACAACATCCTCAGCAATACGATAGCTATTGAGATGATAGCGCAGAGAACAACCGTCAATCAAACCATAGGCTTCAATATCCTCTGCGTTATCCCATTGCCACAATCTGAAAAGCTCATCACGAGTGAAAATATCATTGATAGCAATACCCAACTTTGGGAGATTCTGCATATCAGAAAAGATATGCCAGCAGTCAAGCATCATTTGCCTTCCTAGCCTTCATCATGACAGTTGACAAAAATCGATTTGAGAAATCGGACGGGCAGAATAATGCTGTCAGTAAATAATAGAAATTGATGTTTCCGCAAAAAGTCACAACAGCCAATATGACGCACATTCTCTTTATTAACCAGCAATGACATCTCAGTCGGGTTGTCGACTGCATGTTGATTTGAAGACTTGGATTCAGCGCCCGTAACACCATACAACAATTGGCCCTAAAGGTATCAACACTTCTCCTTGTAAATCACTTTGTTTGCTCCACTGGTAATTTTCAAGGCCTCGGGATGTTCCTTAATAAAACTGTCAATGTGGCGGATGCGCTTCTGTTCAAGAATCTCATCAACCGCAATCAGAATTCCCGTTTCCTCCACTTCTCCAAATCCCTCGTTTATGGCCGTACCGAAGAGGCGCATCGTAGGTGAAAGTCCCATATAAGCATTTACCAATGGTGGAATATTGTAACCCATCTTACGTATTTCTCCATTTAGGATGCGATAGTCCTCCTTGAAATCCTTGCCGCAGAAAAGCTGTTTCAGTTCTTCAGGATCGGCCTCAATCTTTAAAGGATGCATCGGCACAATCAGGTTATCCTTATCGTCGAAATGCTTCTTCAAAAAATACAGAATCATGTCGCGACCTCTTCTGATATAGGAAGGATACATAGTCATCTTGCCAAAAAAATACTTTAGATTGGGATTCAAAACCGTTAGAGCGCCAAGCCCATCCCAAAGATTATCCAAGGCAAAAATACTTTTTGTATTTTTTTGCACATTTTGATACTCAAGCGACACAAACGATCTTCCAAGCTCCACCGTATAAGGCATATACTCCTTAAGGAACTTCTCGGAGAAATGGAACATGTGGCTGGTGGCAAGCACCGGCTGGCCATTGTCACCTATTTCCCAGTCGCGACCATGCAAATACCGATAACCTCCTATAATCTCCTCTTCTTCAGGATTCCACACTATCAATTGGTTGTAGCAGTTCTCACAGATATCGAATTCGTCGATATCCACTTCCTTACCTGTTCCACCACCAGCTTCGCGAAAGGCAATCTCACGCAATCGCCCTATCTCGCGCATCACATTTGGAGAATTGTGAGCAGTAATAATATATATTTCATTGTTGCTCTTATTGGTTAGACGCAACTGCTTGTCGGGGGTCAGCTCACCCTTAATGATATCTTTGGCTATGGGAGGAATAATCGGTTGTTCCATTGTTAGATGAATCTTAGTAGAGTAAACAGATAATTACATCACAAACCTTTACGAATTGCCCAAAGGAAGACGATACACAGTGTCTTTTACATACTGTGCCCATTGCGCAGGCGACTTGCTCTTGTCGAAGGTCTGCCAAGGAATGGGCTTGCCTATTGTCACATGGAATGTTTTATGCACGTTCTTGTACATCTCGTCAACAAGAAAAAGCATGGCAACATTCACTTTCTTAATATGCTTGTCACAGAATCCTGACAAACGATAGAAGAAGCTTGAGTTTTGACCGCTAAAATGAATAGGCACCACATCACGATGGTATTCCACACTTTTAGAAACAAATGTTTTCTTCCAGGGAAGGTCTTTGATTTGACCGTCCTGCTTACGAGAGCACAAACCAGCGGGAAACATCAGCATGTGGTAGTCGCTCTTGAATCCATTTTCCACCATAGCAGGGAACGAACGACTTTGGTTTCCTGTCTTATTGATGGGAATGCAGAGCGGTGCCAGTCCCGGGAGATTCATCAACAAATCGTTAACCAGATAACGGAAACGACTGTCGTAATGCCGACCGATGACACTTCCAAGCGCCACGCCGTCGATACCGCCCAACGGATGGTTACTCACAAAAGTGTATAGCCGGCCATCGTCCTTGTCTGGAAGATTTTCCATGCCCGAAACCTCAAGTTGCATATCGAGATATTTCACACAGGCATCAAGCCACGGTGTTCCAACCAACTCCCTGCTATCCCAAAGGAATGCGTTAACCTCGTCTTGGTGCACAATATGCTTGAGCCACGAAATTGCTGGGCGCGGCACCCAGCGTGCCTTGTCACCCATCTTGCTTTTGAGCACCTTCTCAATATCGATAGTCTTTTCGGAAATTTTATTCATATTTTAGCAAGTAATGTGCAAAAATAAAAAAATATTTTTGAAAAACTTACATTTTGTAGAAAAAACTACAAAAAAATAAATAAAGATGGTAGAGTGGTGGTCGGATGGCGACATTATTTCCTTGTAGTAATGACAATCACGCCATAACCACCTTTCACACCATAACCGGCACCCTCTTTCAGTATTTCTATTTTCTCTATGTCGTTTACAGATACTCGTACATCAGCCGCGGCACTTGACTCAAAATACATACCGTCAATAACAAATAATGGTTCTCTGACTTGTTCCAAGGAAGTCGCCCCACGAATGATTATACGTGAACCTTCCGAATCATCAATTACATCTACACCAGGAATATCAAAGCGGAAGATGTCGTAGATGGAAGTGGCAGAAATATCCTCTATCTGCTCTCGGGTGATTATATTGGTATTTTGCAAAGAAAGGCGACTTCTCTTGTATTCACAGACAACATTTTCAGTATCTTTTTTCACAATGAAGTTCTTTTTTTGGAGAACGACAACAAGATTTTTCACATAGCCTACAGGAATGACGGCATCTTCCCTCTTCGAAACAGTAATAACGATTGTGTCGTCTGGAGAGACGTTCGGAAAGTAAAAATGTCCTTGATTGTCCGACTGAGTTGAGTCAGTTATTTTTCTCAAACATATTTTCAAATGTTTAACTGCTTTTCCCTTTTTATTGATTACAGTTCCGTGAAGCTGGGCATATGATGATAGACTGGTCATCATACAGACTAACAGAAGGATTCCGCTTCTTTTCAAATCTAATGTTGACATATTTTGATGTTTATATTGCCTTACACAGCATCCTCTCTAATGCTTAAAAAATCTCACCAATAAAAGTATAAACAAGAAGAAAAAAGAATCACAATTATTTTACACAAAAAATGAAGTCTTATACAATTCAAGATTCGCCAAGCCAAACGTAGCCAACTACTTTAGGATTTTTTTTAATTTATGAGTCTGCCCAACAAAGATAATCTCATGAAACAGCTACCAATCGTATCCCTCAGTAAATCGGTCATACACAGGCGCTTCTGTCCAGCCATGCTTGAGACAAACACTAGCTATACGCTCACGCATGGCTGGGGGAATTGGGCGCTCACCCCGTCTGAACTCATAATAGATAGTATGCCCATAGATGGTTTCAAGTTCTTTTCTAATGGCTGTCCCCATGCTACGAGGCATGTTGTCAATCAGATGAACGAATCCCCAAGCAATGGTCAGTTTCTCATCACTGCGGAAATATTCACATTTTTCGGTACCGTTCACCGGATGATTTGGGTTTACAGTCATAATAATATGCTCTTTTTCAGACACATAGTCACGTGTCTTCCAACGCAAGCAATGCTCATGGAGCGGACATTCGACAATGGAGCATGTCAGATAATGGCGCGGCATAAAGTGAATAATTTCTTCTTTAGTAATCATTGTATTATTAATTTACTGAATTATCGGTTCTCTTTCAATTAGTACGCAAAAGCCGTACAAGTCGTACGCGCCCTTCGTACAACATGTACAAAAGCTGCGTACTAATTTGCATGATTAATGCAAAAGTAAGAATAAAATCCTTAATCCACAAGAATCAGGCCAATATTTTTTCCATTAGTTTTGCATTAAAGAGAAAATTTGCTATTTTTGCATCAAAATATGCAAGCTACAACGAGAAGAGCTGAATTATTTCCACCATTAATGAAAAAAACAATTAAAACACACTATCATCATGAACAGAAAATTATTAACGGTTTTCCTCCTTGCTTCTTTACCGTTGGCGGCATGGACAAAAGGAGATAACACCGAGGAGTCTTCCATCAACGAGATGCAGAGAGGAGTGTTTAACCATGTGGGCATCTATCTCGGGCCTGGCTCAGAAGGCATTAATTTCGGAGTGTCTGCGTGCGTTACCTCGTATCTTGAACTGAGTGCAGGCATGAGTATAGTGCCTTCTATCAAATTGAGCGATGAGGTGGATGTGGATCTCCCCTACCATGAAATATCAGAAGAACATTGGAGCCATATTATTGGAAATAGTGAAACCGACATGAATGTTGACTTCGCGCGCACCACATTTGACGTAAAAGCCAGCTTTTATCCCTGGGGTGGAAAGAGTAAATTTTGTATTGTGACAGGATTGTCGTTTGGCGGCAAAGAATTGGCCAAGATTTCTGCATTCAGCGATTTAGCTCATAATGTGAAGAAGGCTTTGCCACAGATAAATGTCACATCAGATTTTGAGGACTATGAATTCAGCTACGACAATCAAGGTAACCTGAAGGCTGAAATAAGAGGGTATGCTGTGCGCCCCTATCTTGGAATAGGAATTGGCAGAATGATTCCCAGCCGTCGGGTGGGTTTCCGTTTCGACTTCGGCTGCCAGTACATGGGCAAGATTAAGTTCCACCAAAATGGTCGAGAAGTAAAAAAGAAGAATGAAACTTTTGTAGACAAGGGCGAAAGCAATGGTAAGAAATTCTATGAGAAGATCCCTGTCTATCCTGTTCTACGGTTCACGTTAACTGGACGAATTTTATAGTACGGCACAAAAGGTTTTGTTTGACAAACCAAAAGTTCATGAGAGCGCACCAGTAAAATAACTGATGCGCTCTGTATTTTTGTTACACCAATAGTAGTTTTCTGACTATAATGCCATGAAAAAACTTGCACAAAAGGGCATTTTTGAGAATAAAATAAAGGAAAAAGCATCTTTTTTGAGAAATTTGTGGAGAAAAGTGGAGGAAAGTGGAGGAAATTTTGTATCTTTGAACCCGAATTCACTTCATAGAAGTACGCATGCGTTTTTTAGGTAACATTGAAGCAAAAACCGATGTAAAAGGAAGAGCGTTCCTGCCATCGGCATTTCGCAAGGTGCTTGGGACATCTGGCGAGATCAGCCTCGTATTGCGTAAAGATGTCTTCCAGCCTTGCCTCGTGCTGTACCCAGAATCGGTTTGGAACGAGCAGATGGACACCTTGCGCAGTAGGCTGAACCGTTGGAATCGCGAGCATCAGGAAATATACCGCCAATTTGTAAGCGATGTAGAACTGCTAACACTCGATAGCAACGGGCGTTTCCTCATACCCAAGCGCTATCTCAAAATGGCAGGTATAGAACAAGGAATCAAATTCATAGGCATGGGCGACACCATCGAAATATGGAGCGCCGCCAACACAGAGAACCCATTCATGGAACCCGAGGCCTTTAGCAAGGCACTCGAAAAAGTGATGAGTCCTATGGATGAAATAAACGAATTGTAAAGAATAGTATCAAGAGATGATTGTTACAGCCGAAACATATCACGTTCCTGTGCTTTTGAAAGAGAGCATCGAAGGCTTGGATATCAAGCCAAACGGCATCTATGTCGACGTAACTTTCGGAGGTGGCGGACACAGCAGGGAGATACTCAGCCGGTTGGGTAAGGACGGTCATCTCTACAGTTTCGACCAAGATGCTGATGCCGAGTGCAATATCATCGACGACAAACGGCTGACATTCGTAAGGAGCAACTTTAGGTATCTAAAAAACTGGATGCGTTATTACGGGGTGGAACAGATTGACGGTTTGTTAGCCGACTTAGGTGTTTCAAGCCATCATTTTGACGATGATACACGCGGATTCTCTTTCCGTTTCGATGCCCCACTCGACATGAGAATGAACAAACAGGCGAATGAAACTGCAGCAGACATAGTAAACAAAAGCAGCGAAGCACATTTGGCCGACATTCTCTACCTCTATGGCGAACTGAAAAATGCAAGACGCATTGCCGCAGCTCTCGTCAAGGCGCGGGCAACAAAAGACATCCTCACCACACAGGATTTCATCGATGCCGTGCAGCCTCTTTTCATCCGCGAAAGGGAAAAGAAAGACATGGCCAAACTCTTTCAGGCGTTGAGAATCGAGGTGAACCATGAGCTGAAAGCACTTCAGGAAATGCTCATGAGCACAACGGATCTTTTGAAGACAGGCGGAAGATTGGCTGTCATTACCTACCATTCATTAGAAGACCGCATCGTGAAGAATGTAATGAAGACCGGAAACCCCGACGGCAAGGTGCAACAGGATTTCTACGGCAGAGTAGAGTCACCGTTTGTCCTTGTGTCCAACAAGGTGATTACCCCATCGTCTTCTGAGCAAGAACGAAATCCACGCAGCAGAAGTGCGAAACTGAGAATTGCAGAAAGAAGATAAGTATAGTTTAGAAGAAAGAAGTAATTATTACATGACAGAAGAATTCTATCCATTAAATTTGAAAGAGAAAGCAAAAAAGGAGGAAACCCTCGGGCCTTCTGCGGGAGCAGAGGAGCCCGGGGAGTTGACTCAATCTGCTGTTCCAAAGGATGATTCTCGAAAGAAAACGGAGACACAAAGCGAGCAAAACGAGAGCACCCAGAAAAAAAAGCAGGAGCCTTCTCTTCAGGAAGCCATCAAGGAACAAGCGCGTGAAGACGAGGAACCTCAATCCTCAACATTCACGCTACGTAAGATTCTGGGTGGCGACTGGCTGACAGCAGAATTCCTGAGACGCCAAATTGGAGTAATTCTTCTCATCTCTGGATTCGCAATCGTGTACATATCCAACAGATACAGCTGCCAAAAAGACATGCTGGAGATTGACAAACTGAATGCCGAACTTACAGATGCAAAATACAGAGCTCTATCAAGCAGTAGCGAACTGACAGAGAAATGCCGTGAAAGCAATGTGCTGCAAATGCTACAAAACAACATGGACAGTCTGCTGAAAATACCGAATCAACCACCTTATATTATATATGTACCACAATGAGTAGTTTGTTTGACAGAAAAAAAATAGTTCCACGCTATAAAACCATCAGTTATCTGATGCTCCTACTCGGTTTGCTGATTGTGAGCAAAGCGCTCTATACAGCAACTGTAAAGCGTGACTATTGGGTAAAGGTGGCCGACCGCTTAAAGCGCGACAGCGTGGATGTGAAGCCCGTCAGGGGAAACATACTTAGCTGTGACGGACGGCTCATGGCAAGCAGTCTGCCTGAATACAAATTGTTCATGGACTTCAAAGCACTACATGACAGCAAGACAGATTCCTTGTGGTATGAAAAACTTGACAGTATCTGCGAAGGCCTGCACGACATATTCCCAGAAAGAACGAAGGCTGCATTCAGAGACAGTTTGGAAAAGGGGCATAAAAAGATGAGCCGCAACTGGCCGATATGGGGGAAACGCGTTAGCTACGATACATACTATGAAGTGAAGAGTCTTCCTATCTTCCGCCTTAGGTCGTATTCTGGAGGATTCCACACCGAAGAATTCAATTCACGACAACGTCCATTCGGCTCATTGGCATTGCGCACAGTTGGTGACATGTTCGGTGCGAAAGACACTGCTCGATGCGGATTGGAATTGTCGTTCGACTCAGTGCTGCGAGGCAAACCAGGTATCGTACAGCGCAAGAAAGTGATGAACAAATATCTAAGCATCATCGAAAGGGCACCGATTGACGGAGCAGATATCGTAACGACTATCGATGTGGGCATACAAGATCTGGCCGAGCGGGCACTTCTTGACGAATTGAAAGAAATCAATGCCAACGTCGGAGTTGCACTTGTTATGGAAGTAGCTACTGGCGATGTAAAAGCTATTGTAAACATGACAAAAGTGGGCGACGGCCAATATCGAGAAACCCAGAACCATGCCGTTTCCGATTTATTGGAGCCCGGTTCGGTGTTCAAGACTGCTTCCATCATGGTTGCTCTCGATGACGGAGTTGTTGACACAACCTATAAAATTGAAACTTTCGGCGGTATTTACGACATGCATGGGGCTAAGATGCGCGACCACAACTGGCATAGAGGTGGGTACGGAACACTCACATTGCCCAAGACACTTGAATATAGTTCTAATATTGGAGTGAGCAGAATCATAGACGAGCATTATGGAAAATATCCCGAAAAGTTTGTGGAAGGAATCTATCGTTTAGGTTTAGCAGACGACCTTAGAATTCCTCTTGTAGGTTCGTCGCCAGCTCGAATCCGAAAGCCAAAGATGGACAAGACGGGTAAGCACTGGGCCAACTGGAGCAAAACAGCACTGGCATGGATGAGCATCGGTTATGAGACGCAAGTGCCGCCTATCTCAACGCTCACTTTCTATAATGCAATTGCCAACAACGGCAAAATGATGCGGCCACGATTTGTTAAACAAGTGATAAAAGACGGCGAAGTGATCATGGAATACCCGCCCGAAG
The DNA here is from genome assembly GCA_902783165.1 of uncultured Prevotellaceae bacterium. GTDB lineage: Bacteria > Bacteroidota > Bacteroidia > Bacteroidales > Bacteroidaceae > Prevotella. The sequence continues at coordinate 34,991 of CACZPU010000016.1, read as the reverse complement.
TAATGAGGCAACAGATATGCAAACCCAAGACCCTTAAAGAAATACAAACCATTCTTGAGCATGTGGTTAGCCAAGGATTGGGAAAGAAAGCTGGTTCAAGATCGTTTAAAGTAGCAGGAAAAACCGGCACGGCACAAATGTCAAAAGGAGCTGGAGGATATAAGAGTGGTCGTGTAGACTACCTTCTCTCATTTGCAGGCTACTTTCCTGCTGATGCTCCTAGATACAGTTGCATCGTCTGTATTCAGAAGACTGGCACCCCTGCCTCTGGTGGCGGTATGAGCGGAAAAGTGTTCCATCACATCTCGGAAGGTATTATGGCACAAGACCTCAAACTGAGAGCCTCGGATGCACGCGATTCACTTTCTATTTTGATACCCGATGTAAAGTCTGGAAATATGCTTGCCGCAGATTATGTGCTCAACAGTTTAGGAATAAATACAGCCAATTGGAATGGTAGCTACGCTAACGGCAATCCCTTATGGGGGAAAGCTACCAAAAGCGGAAACAAGCTACAAATGACAAAAATGCAAGAGTCTGCACCAGATATTGTTCCTAATGTGGAAGGGATGGGCGCTCGCGATGCCGTTTATCTCATGGAGGGTCGGGGTATAAGAGTGAAGTTGGAAGGCCGCGGAAAGGTTGTTTCACAAAGTATTCCCGCTGGAAGAAAAATAAAAATTGGAGAATTGTGTATTTTAAAACTGCACTGATATGAAACTGCAAGAACTGATTAAGAATATTAAGCCGAAACAAATAATCGGCAGCACAGATACGGACATCAAAGGAATTAACATCGACAGCCGTAAAATTGCTGCCGGACACTTGTTCATTGCCATGAAAGGCACACAAGTAGACGGCCACACATTTATAGGAAAAGCCCTAGAGCAAGGTGCTGTTGCCATTCTGTGTGAAGACTTGCCTGAAGTGCAAAAAGACGGTGTGACTTATATTCAAGTGACCTCTACTGAAGAAGCCGCAGGTAGAGTTGCCACTCTTTATTATGGCAATCCCTCATATAAGCTGAAATTGGTAGGTGTGACGGGAACAAACGGCAAAACAACTGTTGCCACATTATTATATAATATGTTCCGCAAACTAGGATATAAATGTGGACTGCTCTCCACCGTATGCAACTACATTGAAGACGAAGCAATTCCTACAAGCCACACGACGCCCGATCCAATTGAATTAAACAAACTTCTTTCCAGAATGGTTGACGCCGGTTGTGACTATGCGTTCATGGAATGCTCCAGTCACGCTATTGATCAGAAACGTATAAGCGGATTGAAATTCGTTGGCGGCATCTTCACGAACTTGACACGTGACCATATGGATTATCACAAAACCGTGGAGAACTACCGCAATGCGAAGAAAGCATTCTTTGATAACTTGCCGAAAGACGCCTTCGCCATTATCAATGCCGACGACAAAAACGGAATGGTAATGGTACAGAACACGAAGGCCATTGTAAAGACCTACTCCATAAGATGCATGGCAGACTATAAAGCCCGTATTCTGGAATGTCACTTCGAAGGAATGTACCTTGAAATGGACAATAGAGAAGTGGGAGTACAATTCATTGGAAAATTTAATGTCAGCAACCTGCTTGCTGTTTATGGAACAGCCGTTATGCTCGGGCAGAAACCTGAAGACATACTTGTGGTAATGAGCACGCTTAAGAGTGTGAACGGTCGCCTTGAACCCATCCATTCTCCGGAAGGTTTTACTGCGATCGTTGACTATGCCCACACCCCAGATGCATTGAATAATGTTCTCAAAGCCATTCACGAAGTCCTCAATGGCAAAGGACATGTCATTACCGTTTGCGGTGCTGGAGGAAATCGCGACAAAGGTAAGCGGCCACTCATGGCACAAGAGGCAGTAGAACAAAGCGACAAAGTGATTATTACCAGTGACAATCCTCGTTTTGAAGACCCACAGGAAATCATTAATGACATGCTGGCGGGTCTTAACAAACAGCAAATGAAAAAGGTGGTGAGCATCGTTGACCGAAGGGAAGCAATACGGACGGCTTGCATGCTGGCCCAGAAAGGCGATGTTATACTTGTTGCAGGTAAAGGTCACGAGAATTACCAAGAAATAAAAGGCGTAAAGCACCACTTTGATGATAAGGAAGTGCTGCACGAGATTTTTCAGAACAACTAATGTATTTCCCCTATGCTGTATTACTTTTTTAGACTATTAGAACAATATGACATACCTGGATCGCACATGTGGTCCTATATTTCCTTCCGTGCCATTCTTACACTTATCCTTTCCCTCGTCATCTCTGCTTGGTTTGGCGAGAAATTCATCAAGTTCATGAAACGCAAGAAAATTTCTGAAACTCAACGTGATGCCTCCATCGATCCATTTGGAGAGAAAAAGAAAGGAGTTCCCACCATGGGTGGTATCATCATTATTGTTTCAATTTTGCTACCTGTGATTCTATTTGGACGCATGAGGAACATCTACCTGATTCTGATGATTATCACTACTGTCTGGTTAGGTTTCTTGGGATTCCTCGATGACTATATCAAGATATTCAGAAAAAACAAGGAAGGATTGAAAGGGAAATATAAAATTGTGGGACAATTCAGCATCGGTTTAATTGTTGGATTGATTCTTTGGGCCAGTCCAGACGCTGTAATCCACGAAAACATAAGTACAGAGAGACAAGGACAAGAGATTGTAGTTACTCACAAATCAGAACCTATCAAATCACTAAAGACGACCATTCCTTTTGTCAAAAACCACAACCTTGACTATTCAAAAATCATGGCTTTCTGTGGCAAATACAGCAATGCGGCCGGATGGATTATGTTTGTAGTAATGACAATATTAGTGGTTACAGCTGTTTCCAATGGTGCTAATCTGAACGATGGCATGGACGGAATGTGTGCAGGCAACTCAGCTATCATCGGAGTGGCTCTCGGTATCTTTGCCTACGTAAGTAGTCACGTAGAATATGCTGCTTATTTCAACATTATGTATATTCCTGGCTCACAAGAACTGGTAATATTCATATGTGCGTTTGTAGGTGCAATGATTGGTTTTCTTTGGTATAATTCTTTCCCTGCACAAATCTTTATGGGAGACACAGGATCGCTCACCATTGGTGGAATCATTGGTGTATGTGCTGTCATCATTCACAAAGAGTTGTTGATCCCTATTCTTTGTGGAATATTCCTGACAGAGAGCTTGAGCGTAATTATCCAAACACAGGTGTTTAAATATTTTAAACACAAAGGGCAACGTGTACGTGTGTTCAGAGCAACACCTATACACGATAACTTCCGCAAATTGGATGAACAGTTGGACCAAACCAGTCGCTACATATTCAAAGGCTGGCCTCAGCGACAATTTCATGAGTCAAAAATCACATTCCGTTTTTGGATTGTAACTATCATCCTTGCGGCATTGACTATTATCACATTAAAAATCAGATAAGCACGAAGGCTTTAATGCCTGACTATATATCATCAAAGACAAAGATGTAATGAAAAGAATAGTAGTTTTAGGAGCAGCAGAAAGCGGAGCAGGTGCAGCAGTACTTGCAAAGAAAGAAGGTTTTGACGTCTTCGTTTCAGACATGGGTGGCATCAAGGATAAATACAAGAAACAACTCGATGACCACAATATAGAGTGGGAAGAAGGAAAACACACGGAAGAAAGAATACTGAATGCCGACGAAATCATCAAAAGTCCTGGTATTCCCGACGAAGCACCGATGATACAGAAAATCATTGACAAGGGAATCCATATCATCAGTGAGATTGAATTTGCCAGCCGATATTCTAATGCAAAAATGATTTGCATAACCGGCAGTAACGGCAAGACAACTACCACATCATTAATTTATCACATCTTCAAAGAAGCTGGCTATGACGTAGGTTTGGCAGGAAACATCGGTAAGAGCCTTGCTTTACAAGTAGCCGAGTCGCCCCATGAATATTATGTGATTGAGTTAAGTAGTTTTCAATTGGACAACATGTATGATTTCCGCGCCAACATAGCTATTCTGTTGAACATCACACCCGATCATCTCGACCGTTATCAAAACAACATGCAGAACTATGTTGATGCGAAAATGCGCATTATCCAAAACCAAACTCCCAGCGATGCATTTATCTATTGGAACGATGACCCCATAATCAAACGCGAGTTGGAGAAATACGAGATTAAAGCCATACAATATCCCTTTTCTGAATTAAAAGAAAAAGGAAGCATCGCATATATTGAAGAAGGTCAGTATAAAATAGAGATTCCAACACCATTTAATATGGAACAAGAATACCTCTCACTAACTGGCAAGCACAATATCTATAATTCATTGGCAGCAGGTATCGCATCGAATGTTGCAGGAATCAAGAAAGATATTATACGTAAAAGTTTGAGCGATTTTCCGGGTGTAGAACACCGTTTGGAAAAAGTATGCATGGTTGGTGGAGTACAATACATTAATGACTCCAAGGCTACAAATGTGGATGCATGTTGGTATGCACTGGAAAGTATGAAGACACGAACCATTCTTATCATTGGTGGAAAAGACAAAGGCAACGACTATACTCCTATAAAAGAACTAGTAAAACAAAAATGTGCAGGACTTGTTTATCTGGGAGTAGACAATTCTAAGTTACATCAAAATTTTGACAACATGGGCATTCCTGTTCGCGACACCCATTCAATGAAAGAATGTGTTGAAGCATGCTACGAAATGGCAGAACCTGGAATGACAGTTCTCCTGAGTCCTTGTTGTGCAAGTTTTGACTTGTTCAAGAATATGGAAGATCGCGGGGAGCAGTTTAAAACGCTTGTCCGCAACCTCTAGTCATATAAGACTGCGATAATAATAAATTACCAACGAGTATGTTTGAAAGATTTAGCAACATGAAGTTTAAGGGAGATGCTATCATCTGGATGGTATTCTTCTTCCTTTGCATCATTAGCGTGCTCGAAGTGTATAGTGCATCCAGTTCACTCACCTACAAGGCTGGCAGTTATTGGAAACCTGTGGTCTATCACACTTTCTTGCTCATCATTGGTGTGGGCTTTATGATTGTAACTATGAACATAAAATGCAAATATTTCAAGATCGTCACCCCATTTGCTTTATTAATATCACTGCTGATGCTCATTGCCGTGCTTATAGTAGGCCAAAGTACAAATGGAGCACAACGATGGATAAGCCTTTTTGGAATACAATTTCAACCATCCGAATTGGCCAAAGGTGCAGTGGTTTTAGCAGAAGCACAGATATTGAGCGCGATGCAAACTATTGACGGTGCTGATAGAAGGGCGTACAAATATATATGGATAGTGTCACTCCCTATCATCATCTTGATTGCAATGGAAAACCTCTCCACTGCAGCACTTCTTTTCCTCACTGTCCTCATTATGATGTTCATCGGAAGAGTATCGAATGTTCAGTTGGGGCGAACGTTAGGAATACTAGCCCTTGGTGCTGTGTTCGTTATAGGAATGATATGGATGATTGGAGATGAGAAAGACAAAGCTGTAAACACAGACAATAAAATGGTTCTCTCTGAAGAGACCATGCAGGAGAAGTCCGAACTAGGATTATTTGCAAAGGCTGGTAACAAAGTATTTCACCGTGCAAGCACATGGAAAACAAGAATCCTTGATTTTTTCAACAAGGAAAACGTGGAACCTGGGAAAGTAGATATTGAAGGGAAAGGAGCACAAAAAGCACATGCTTCAATAGCCATAGCCACCTCTAACATTGTTGGAAAAGGACCTGGCAACAGTGTTGAACGCGATTTCCTTTCTCAGGCTTTCTCCGACTTCATTTATGCTATTATTATTGAAGAAATGGGTATTGCTGGTGCTGCTGGAGTATGCCTTCTCTATATCATCTTGCTTTTCCGAACTGCAACAATAGCAAATCGATGTGCCAATGCATTTCCTGCGTTGCTCATCATGGGATTTGCACTCCTTCTTGTTACACAAGCCATGTTCAACATGTGTGTTGCAGTGGGGTTGGCGCCCGTCACAGGCCAACCATTACCACTTATCAGTAAAGGGGGAACCTCTACAATAGTCAATTGCGTCTACATCGGAGTGATTCTTAGTGTTAGTTATACAGCAAAGAAAAAAGACGATTTAACAAATGCAGTTACAAAAACTCAAGCAGCTGCCTAAATAACAAAAATATGGATAAGGATTTGAAAATCATCATCAGTGGTGGAGGCACGGGAGGCCACATATTCCCCGCTATATCTATAGCAAATGCTATTAAAGAAAAACGACCAACGGCTAAAATCCTTTTTGTCGGAGCAGAAGGACGCATGGAAATGCAAAGAGTACCTGCTGCGGGATATGAAATCAAAGGTCTACCCATTCAAGGATTCGACCGCAAGAATTTACTGAAAAACATAAAGGTATTGTTCAAGATATGGAAAAGCCAACGGATGGCAAAATCCATCATCAAGGAATTCAAACCTATGGCAGCTGTTGGCGTTGGCGGTTATGCCAGCGGCCCAACACTGAATAAGTGTGCATCTATGGGTATTCCTTGCCTTATTCAAGAACAGAATTCTTATGCTGGTGTCACGAACAAACTTCTTGCAAAAAAAGTAAAGAGAATATGTGTTGCCTATGAAGGGATGGAAAAGTTCTTTCCAGCAGAAAAAATAATTCTTACCGGAAATCCTGTTCGACAATCTCTGCTTGAAACGAATATTAGTAAAGAAGAGGCCATCAGAAAATATGGACTTAACCCTCAGAAAAAAACCATTCTAATTGTTGGAGGTTCTTTGGGGGCAGGAACTGTCAATGAGAGTGTCTTGCGTCATCTTGACGAAATTGCAAACAGCAATATACAAGTTATTTGGCAAACAGGAAAATACTATTATAATAACATTCAAGAACATCTAAAAGCACATGCTGAAATGCCAATGCTGAAAGTGCTGGATTTTGTCAGCGATATGGGAGCAGCATACAAAGCAGCCGACTTAGTAATCAGTCGTGCAGGAGCTAGCAGCATATCCGAGTTTTGTCTTTTGGGAACACCAGTTATACTCGTACCCTCACCAAATGTTGCAGAAGACCACCAGACTAAAAATGCCATGGCATTAGTCAACAAAAATGCAGCATTATATGTGAAAGATATTGAAGCTCCCGACAAAGTCATTTCCTTAGCAATCAACACAGTTCAAGACTCTGATAAGCTTAAATCACTTAGCTTGAATATAAAAAAATTAGCATTGCCAAATGCTGCAGACATAATTGCCGATGAGGTAATCTCACTTGCAGAGCAGAGCAATTGACAAGAATGAAACAAATAATAGGAAGATGGAACTTAAAGATATTAAAGCAGTATATTTCGTTGGTGCAGGCGGCATTGGTATGAGCGCTATCGCACGCTATTTCCTCAAAAAAGGGATAATGGTGGGTGGATATGACAAAACTCCATCCGCGCTTACTCATCAATTGGAAAAAGAAGGTGCACTTATCCACTACGATGAAAGTATTGAAAAAATACCTTATTCCTGTAAGAATCCAAAGAACACACTAGTCATTTATACTCCAGCCATTCCGTCAGAACACAAAGAACTTTTATTCTTCCGTGAAGGAGGATTTGAAATTCAAAAACGCGCTCAAGTCTTGGGTACGCTCACGCATTCCCTTAAAGGGCTTTGCGTAGCAGGTACACACGGAAAAACCTCCACATCCACTATATGTGCCCATATAATGCACCAAAGCCATCTTGATTGCAATGCTTTTCTTGGTGGAATCTCTAAGAACTATGGAACGAACTATATTTTCAGCGAAAACACTAATTATGTTGTAATCGAAGCAGACGAGTTCGACCGTTCTTTTCATTGGCTTAGACCTTGGATGACAGTCATTACGAGCACAGACCCAGACCATCTTGACATTTATGGAACCAAAGAAGCGTACTTAGAAAGTTTCAGACATTACACAACCCTTATCAAGCCAAACGGAGCACTCATCATACACAAGAACTTGGAGATGAAGGCAGATACAGGGAAAGATGTAAAGATATATGAATATAGCCTTGAAGAAGGTGATTTCCATGCAGAAAACATACGTATTGGCAATGGTGAAATATATTTCGATTTTATTTCACCTATAGAAAGCATCAAAAACGTTCAACTTGGACAGCCTGTTCCCATCAACATAGAGAATGGAATAGCCGCCATGGCAATGGCTCAGTTGAATGGATGTTCTGCTGCTGAGATAAAATATGGTATGCAGACATATAAGGGTGTTGAACGTAGATTCGATTTCAAACTGAAAAATGACAAAATAGTTTTCTTAAGCGACTACGCCCATCATCCCAAGGAAATATTTGAAAGTGCACGAAGCATTCGTCAACTTTACAAGAACAGAAAAATAACCGTCATTTTCCAACCTCATCTCTATACAAGGACAAGAGATTTCTATAAGGACTTTGCCAACAGTTTAAGTTTGCTTGACGAAGTCATATTGACAGAAATTTATCCTGCACGCGAACAGCCCATACCAGGTGTCACATCGGAGTTAATATATGATAATCTGAAAGAAGGTGTTAGTAAGCGAATCATTTGTAAAGACAATGTGCAACAATACATCAAAGAACATAATTTTGATGTTCTTATCGTACTTGGTGCAGGTGACTTGGACAATCAAGTTGGACAAATAGAAAAAATACTTCGGGAAAAATATCATTGCGAAAAATAATTTGACTTACATTTACGTTATATAGTAGATATGAAATTGCACATCAACTGGAAGAAAACCATCATTGTCTGCCTTGACATTCTTTTGGCAGCCTACCTTGTGATGGCGATGACCTCGTTTAACAAACCAGACGAGACTGCAAAGATGTGCACCAAAGTAAACATTTACATTGCCGACGAAAACACAAACGGCTTTCTTAGCGCAAAAGAAATAAAGAATATTTTGTCCAAAAAGAAATTATACCCTCTTAAGCAACAAATGGAATTCGTCAACCCACGAACCATAGAAGACGTGCTTAAAACAAGTTCGTTTGTAAATACCGCCCAATGCTACAAAACCCAAGACGGACATGTTTGCATCAACATCACCCAGCGTTTGCCTATAGTACGCATAAAAAGCAATCTAGGAGACGACTACTATGTAGATGACGAAGGCGGCATCATGCCAAATTCTAAATACACCAGTGATTTGGTGATTGCTACCGGAAACATTAACCGGGTATTTGCAAAAAGTTATATTTGTAATCTTACTGAAGCCATCATGGAAAATGAGTTCTGGAAGCATCAAATAGAACAAATAAACGTGCTGCCAGATATGGGAATCGAGCTTATTCCCCGTGTTGGTGATCACATCATATTCATTGGCTATTTACCGAAAGAAAGCACAGACAATAAGCGCAAGGCGGCTATAAACAGCTATGTAAAGAAAAAACTCAATCGAATGGAGAAATTCTATCAATACGGGCTTAATGAAGTAGGTTGGAACAAATATCATTATATTAGTCTTGAATTTGAGAATCAAATCATTTGCAAGAAACATGATGAAGATATTGCTCAACCAGTACCAAGTAATGTGGTCATGAAACCGGAAAACGAAAACACAACTTCTATCGTAAACTCCATGGCCACACAACAAAACAATACCGATAATTTGAAAAAAGAAACTACAGTAGACAAGCCTTCAATCAAACAAGAAAACAATAAAGAAAGCAACATTATTAAACAAGACAAAGACAAAAACATAAGTAATAGCAAGAAACAAAAAGATAACAAAATAATATAGATAGCGTATGGCAAGGGAATTTATAGTGGCAATCGAACTCGGATCATCCAAGATGACGGGTATTGCGGGAAAGAAAAAACTCGACGGAAGCATCGATGTACTTGCTGTGGTGAGAGAGGATTCCTCCACTTTTATCCGCAAGGGGGTTGTTTACAACATTGACAAAACAGCTCAATGTATCACTAACATTGTAAAAAAACTCACGACAACACTCAAGACAAATATTTCACGCGTTTATGTTGGGGTCGGAGGACAATCAATTCGCAGTGTGAAAAACAACATCGTTAAGAATTTTGCAGAGGAAACAATTGTCACCCAAGAAATGATCAACGAACTCATGGATGGCAACCGAGCGATGAGTTATCAAGAACAGGAGATTCTTGACGCTGCCACTCAAGAATACAAGGTTGACAACCAGTTTCAGATGGACCCTGTCGGAATACAATGTACCAGATTAGAAGGAAATTTCCTCAACATATTGTGGCGGAAAACGTTCTATCGCAATCTGAACAAATGTTTTGACCTTGCCGGAATTGCTATCGCCGACATGTACCTTGCTCCGCTTGCTTTGGCTGACAGTGTTCTTACAGATGCAGAAAAGCGCTCTGGCTGCACTTTGGTTGATTTAGGCGCAGACACTACTACTGTTAGTGTATACTACAAAAACATTTTACGCCATTTGGCTGTTATTCCACTTGGAAGCAACAATATCACAAAAGACATTGCTTCACTGCAAATGGAAGAAACTACTGCTGAGCAAATGAAACTTAAATACGGAAGTGCTTGGACAGACAATGGGGAAATAGATAATCAACTCACAATAAGCATCGATAGTGACAGAAATGTAAAAAGTCGCGACTTTATCTCAATCGTGGAAAGCAGATTAGAAGAAATCATTGAAAATGTTTGGTATCAGGTGCCCTCTGAATACGCCGACCGATTGCTTGGTGGCATTGTTTTGACTGGAGGTGGATCTAATATGAAAAACATTGAAACAGCTTTCCGAAATTACACTCATGTAGAGAAGATTCGTGTTGCAAAATTTGTTACCCAAAGCATCACTTCTAAGGATGCCGATATCAATGCCCACAACGCCATGATGAACACGGTATTAGGACTTTTGGCAAAAGGTAACATGAATTGTGCCGGCGGTGAAATGGATGCAAGCAGTGACTTATTTGGAGAGAAAAAAGCCCCCGCATCAACGATGGATATTCACCGTGACCCACGTAACCCTAATGAATTGGCGCCTGGGATTGTATTGACCGAAGCAGAAAAGCAAAAAGCTGAAGAAGAAAAAAGAAAGGCCGAAGAAGCTGAAGAAGAAAAACGCCGTGCTGAAGAAGAGGCTGCCGCCGAGGCAATTAGAATTGCTGCAGAAGAGGAACAGCGTAGAAAAAAGGATGGTAGTAAAATAAAGAAAACAGGCAACAAAATACTTGATTTCTTGAAAGGGCTTGTGCAGGAACCAGAAGAATAAACATTGTCAAGTTAAAGCGACGTTAATTTATTCGAAACCATAAAGCAATCAATCTCGTAATAGCTGAATAACAATCAAACAATAAAAGTATCATGGCAGACAATAATTCAAATTTCGACATATTGGATTTCACAGATCCTGAAAAAGAAAATAGTATCATCAAAGTGATTGGTGTGGGTGGTGGAGGCGGCAATGCTGTCAACCATATGTATCGTGAAGGTATTCATGATGTGTCGTTCGTCCTTTGCAACACCGACAATCAGGCTCTTAACGACAGCCCTGTTCCAATTCATCTCCAGCTAGGAAAAGAGGGGCTTGGAGCAGGAAACAAGCCTGAAAAGGCACGTCAGGCCGCAGAAGAAAGCATAGAAGACGTAAGGAATATGCTTTCCGATGGCACAAAGATGGCTTTTATCACTGCTGGCATGGGCGGTGGAACCGGCACTGGAGCAGCTCCTGTTATCGCTCGTATAAGCAAAGAGTTGGGTATACTTACCGTTGGAATCGTTACCATTCCCTTCCGCTTTGAAGGACCAAAAAAAATCGACCAGGCACTCGACGGTGTCGAAGAAATGTCAAAACACGTAGACGCCCTTCTTGTAATTAACAATGAGCGGCTACGCGAGATTTATCCAGAACTAACAGTTTTGGATGCCTTTGGAAAAGCTGACGACACGTTGAGCGTGGCAGCCAAGTCAATCGCAGAGATTATTACCGTTCATGGACTTATTAATCTAGACTTCAACGATGTGAAAACCGTTTTAAAGGATGGTGGAGTTGCCATTATGTCCACTGGATACGGAGAAGGAGAAGGAAGGGTTAAAAAGGCTATAGAGGATGCGCTCCATTCACCGCTGCTCAATGACAACGATGTGTTTAATTCGAAAAGGATTCTTCTCAGCATCTCATTCTGTTCTGACAAACAGAACAAACAAGGTTTAATGATGGAAGAAATGAACGACGTGAATGATTTTATGGCAAAATTCGGCAACAATTTTGAAATAAAATGGGGACTTGCCACCGACCCGGAACTTGGCGACAAAGTAAAAGTGACAATACTTGCCACAGGATTTGGCATAGAAGATGTTGACGGCATGAGCGGACATTTCACAAAACGAACACAAGAGGAAGCTGACCGCATTGCTGCAGAAGAGGAGAAAGCCGCAGAACGCCAAGATCGTCGTAACCGCTATTATGGAAAAGACGGCAGCACCAGCCAATACAAACGACGTCCACATATTTTCATTTTCCGTCAGGAAGACCTCGACAACGAAGACGTCATCAGCGATGTGGAGCAGACTCCTACCTACAAGCGCACTCGTCAGGTGCTAGAAGAAATAAGAAGCAAAGCTGCAGGCAATGTGAAAAATGATGACGACGACAAGCGCGAAGCTATTCAAGGGACTATTAAGTTTGCCTAATTTACTTTCCAAATTAAAGTATGCAGTGGGAAAAACTTATTTCCTATAAAAGACTCGGACAAGAGAACCGCAATCCGGAACGACATGATGACCGGTCGCAATTCAAAAGGGATTACGATCGACTCATTTTTTCCGCACCTTTCAGGAGGATGCAGAACAAAACGCAAGTATTCCCACTTCCTGGTAGTATTTTTGTACATAACAGGCTAACACATTCGCTCGAGGTTGCTAGCGTTGGCATGTCACTAGGTAATGATGTTGCCAATCTACTAATTCAACAACGGCCAGAACTGAGCCAATCCTTGCTACCCCATATTGGTACAATTGTAAGTACTGCCTGCCTTGCTCATGACATGGGTAACCCGCCATTCGGACATAGTGGGGAAAAGGCTATACAAGCATTCTTCACAGAAGGAGAGGGTTCATACCTAAAAGAAAAACTCTCCTCTGAGTTTTGGAGTGACATAACCCATTTCGAAGGTAATGCCAATGCTTTCCGGCTCCTTACCCACCGTTTCTTGGGAAGAAGAGATGGCGGTTTTGTTATGACATATTCCACATTAGCCTCCATTGTCAAGTATCCATACGCCTCTCTTGTTGCAAACAAAAAAGGAAAATTCGGTTTTTTCAATTCCGAAAAACATATCTATGAACGTATAGCACATGAACTTGGTATCAAAAAAATATCAAAAGAAAAAGAACCATTGCAATATTCGCGTCACCCATTGGTATATCTTGTAGAAGCTGCTGATGACATATGTTACGAGATTATGGATATTGAAGATTCGCATAAGCTGAAGATTCTTTCTTTTGATGAGACAGCAAACATGTTGCTTGAATTCTTTACAGATGAAGAAAAAAGGCATATACTTCAACGTATCATTGACGAAGGCATTACTGACGAGAACGAAAAAGTGATTTATTTTCGTGCCTGTGTTATAGGAAAATTGGAAAACGAATGTGTTAAGACATTCGTAGAAAACGAGGATAATATCCTCAATGGCACATTCAATGGCAGTTTGATTGACCATATTTCAACACCTCTGAACAGGGCATACAAGCATTGTACAGATATCTCAAAACGAAAAATCTACAATAGTCGTCCTGTTCTTGACGTTGAACTGTCTGGTTATAAGATTATTGAAACACTGATGTCCAACCTAATTGAAGCAGCTGTCCATCCTGAGAAGTTTCATTCACAACAACTCATCAACCGCTTCAGTAGTCAGTACGATATAAGGAGCGAACTGCTTGAAGAACGAATAATGGCCGTAATCGACTACATTAGCGGGATGACCGACGTCTACGCACTTGACATCTATCAGAAAATCAATGGTATCAGCCTACCTATCGTTTAAAGTCCAGTTTAATAAAACAAAAAAGGGCACTGGTAAAAAATACCAGTGCCCTTTTTGAACCATATAGTAGAAACTTATATCTACCTTTTAAAGATTGTCAAAAGCAGCATTTATCTTTGCAGCTATTTCCTTGAACTCATCTTCGCTCAATTTCAGTTTGGTATTACTGAAAAGCATATCTTTCTCGCTTTGCATGGGGACAAGATGAATGTGAGCATGAGAAATTTCTAGTCCAAGAACAGCCATTCCTACTTTCACACAAGGAAAAGCGGTTTTGATTGCAACTGCAACCTTCTTAGCAAACTGCATGTATTCACCAATCTCATCATCCTCCATATCAAAGACATAATCAATCTCCCGACGAGGAATTACCAATGTATGACCCTTCACCAGCGGGTTGATATCAAGAAAAGCATAAAACTTTTCACTTTCAGCACATTTATAGCTTGGTATCTCCCCTGCGGCTATTTTTGCAAAAATATCCATATTCTCTTCTTTTATTGATTAATTAATCGCTAATGCCAAATTTTCGATGATATTATTAAATTGAAATGGTATCAATTCTCAACTTTATAACACCACGTGGTATCTTCACTTCGACCACATCACCCACTTTATGATTAAGCAAACCTTGGGCAATAGGGGTTGTTATAGATATTTTCCCCTCACGAAGATTGGCCTCGCTTTCACTCACGATGGTATATGACATTTTTGCATTTGTCGCAAGATTGGTCATTCCCACTTTTGAAAGAATCTGAACACTATCTGAACTCAAACGCGAAGTATCAATGATTTTAGCTTCTGCGAGAGTGGCTTTCAACTCATTAATTTTATTCTCAAGCTTAGCCTGAGCCTCCTTAGCTGCATCATATTCTGAGTTCTCGCTCAAATCGCCCTTATCTCTGGCATCTGCGATAGCGGCAGATGCTTTAGGCCGTTCAACGCTTTCCAAGCGTTTTAATTCAGCTACCAACTTATCGTAGCCATCTTGTGACATATAAGCCATAATCTTATCTGTATTTTAGTTATTCTACTTGAAAAAGGCATTTCCACACAATGAAAACATAAAGAATTCCGACATCATTCCCCAATGTCGGAATCCCTTATCCCTCATTTTCTTTTTGTTTTCGACTGCAAATATAAAAAAAAAAATTGATACATGCAAATTATTTTTCAAAATATTAATTATTTCTAAAAATAGCGTACCTTTGTACCCATAAAAACGTTCTTGACGTATAATTAATAAAAGTTACGAAGATACCATGCTTCCTGTAGAAGAAAAAAACGCAATTATTGATTTGTTACACCGTCAGGTGGTACCGGCAATTGGTTGTACAGAGCCAATGGCCGTTGCATTGTGTGTGGCCAAGGCCACAAAGTTATTGGGATGCAGACCCGAACACATTGAGCTGCGTCTAAGTGCTAATATTCTGAAAAATGCTATGGGCGTTGGCATTCCTGGCACTGGAATGATTGGACTTCCTATTGCCATTGCATTAGGAGCACTTATCGGCCGCCCAGAACTTGAATTGGAAGTGTTGCGAGACAGCAATAAGCAAGCTGTGGAAGAAGGCAAAAAATTCATTGCCGAAAAACGCATGCACATTATGCTTGAAGAAGAAGATAAAGACAAATTATTTATCAACGTAATCTGCTCAGCTAACGGCCACGAAGCCGAGGCTCGTATCAAGACAAGCCATACTAATTTCGTTTTTCTCAGACATGACAACGAAGTCGTTCTTGAAAAGACAAACGAGCAGGACGAAGCCGCTGATGATAATGACGAGCCCAAACTTACACTTCATAAGGTTTATGAATTTGCTACAACAACTGATTTGGATGACTTGCGATTCATTCTTGAAGCAAAGAAGTTGAATTCTGCTGCAGCCGAGAGCGGACTTCGCGAAAACTATGGTCACCAACTAGGAAAAACCATTAGCTCACCGCTGGGCAAAGGTATAATGGGTGACAGCGTTTTCTCAAAGGTGCTCAGTGTGACAAGCTGTGCATGTGATGCCCGCATGGCTGGCGCCATGGTTCCCGTCATGAGCAACAGTGGTAGCGGGAACCAAGGAATCTGCGCTACTATGCCCGTTGTTGTATTCGCAAAAGAAAACCACAACACAGAAGAGGAACTTATTCGTGCACTGATAATCAGTAACCTTACAGCCATCTATATCAAGCAATCACTAGGAAGACTCAGTGCACTGTGTGGTTGTGTAGTTGCAAGTACAGGTAGTTCTTGCGGAATCACCTACTTGATGGGGGGCTGCTATGAGCAAATTAGCTATTCTGTCAAGAACATGATTGCCAACCTAACAGGAATGATATGTGATGGAGCGAAGCCTTCTTGTGCACTGAAACTGACAACAGGTGTTAGCACAGCAGTGATGAGCGCCATGCTGGCCATGCAGCACAAGTATGTGACATCTGTCGAGGGTATCATTGATGATGATGTTGACAAGAGCATCCATAATCTGACTGCTATCGGCAGTAAAGGCATGGATGAAACAGACCGCTTTGTACTCGACATAATGACACATAAAAAATAATATATCAAGAACACTTTTACATCAACGAACAAATATGAAAACTATCAAAACAACTATTCTGGTTGCCATTATGGCCTTCTTTGCCATGGCGGCAAATGCACAAATGCAAGATCCAGTTCATTTCACAGTGACCCAAAAACAAGTGTCTCCAACCGAGGTGGATGTCATTTTCACTGGCAAAATTGATGCTGGCTGGCATGTCTATTCCACAGGGTTGCCTGCTGACGGTCCTATCTCAGCCACCATCAACACCGAGAAGGCTGAAGGTGCCAAGGCAGATGGGAAATTGAAGGCTCAAGGAAAGGAAATCAACAAATTCGACAAGTTGTTCGACATGACACTGCGCTACTTTGAGAATAATGTGACATTTATCCAGCGCTACAAGGTTACAGGCAAGACATACAACATCAAAGGATACCTGGAATACGGTGCTTGTAACGACCAGAACTGCATGCCTCCCACTTCTGTAGAGTTTGACTTCAAGGGCGAAGGTCCAAAGGATGCTCCAGAAGCCAAGGAGGAAAAAAAAAATGAAGAAGTAGAAGACCCTGCTGCTCTGGCAGCCAATTTGACAGATGGTGCAAATGCTGATTCTTTGAAAAACGCTACCGACAGCGTAACAACCGCAGCAGTTGCCCCACTCGACTCAACTGAGGTAAATAGCCTTTGGAAGCCTGTAATCAAAGAATTGCAGGCTTTCAATGGTGAAGATCATAAAGACCGCTCGTTGTTATATATATTTTTGATGGGACTGCTTGGCGGACTCGTTGCATTGTTCACTCCATGTGTATGGCCCATCATCCCAATGACTGTAAGTTTCTTCTTGAAACGAGCTAAGGACGACAAGAAGAAAGGTATCAAGGATGCCATCACTTACGGTATTTCTATTGTTGTAATTTATCTTGCACTTGGTCTCGCCATCACTGCCATTTTTGGCGCCAGTGCTTTGAATGCATTGTCCACCAATGCCATATTCAATATATTCTTTTGTTTGCTGCTCGTTGTATTTGCACTCAGTTTCTTTGGCTGGTTCGAGCTCACGTTGCCTGCATCGTGGACAAACAAGGTTGACTCTAAGGCTAGTAGCACCAGCGGTCTGCTGTCTATCTTCCTTATGGCATTCACGCTCTCACTCGTGAGCTTTTCATGCACTGGTCCCATTATTGGATTCCTGCTCGTCGACTTTGCCACAAGTGGCAATTTCTGGGGACCAGCCATCGGCATGTTTGGCTTCGCACTTGCTTTGGCATTGCCATTCACACTTTTTGCCATGTTCCCCACATGGTTGAAGAAAGCACCAAAATCGGGAGGATGGATGAATATCATTAAGGTGACACTTGGCTTCATCGAGCTTGCCTTTGCTTTGAAATTCTTCTCTGTGGCCGACCTCGCTTACGGATGGCGTCTACTCGACCGCGAAGTATTCCTTTGCCTCTGGATTGTCATCTTCGGCGCTCTCGGACTCTATCTCATTGGCAAACTGAAATTCCAGAGCGACTGGGAAGGCGGTGAAATGGACAAACCCATGCCCGTGGTTTGCATCATGCTCGGATTGGTATCCATCGCATTCGCCATCTATATGGTTCCTGGACTATGGGGTGCTCCCTGCAAAGCAGTAAGCGCATTTGCTCCTCCAATGAACACTCAAGACTTCAACCTTTACAAGGCTGAAGTAGTAGAAGCTAAATATAAGAACTACGAGGAAGGAATGGCAGCTGCCAAAGCTATGGGCAAACCTGTTTTGGTTGACTTCACAGGTTTCGGTTGTGTGAACTGCCGTAAGATGGAAGCCGCAGTCTGGACAGATCCCGCCGTGGCAAATCTTCTTGAAAACGACTATGTGCTCATTTCTTTGTTCGTTGATGACAAAACTCCGCTTCCCGAGCAAATCATTGTTACTGAAGAGAATGGTCAGCAGCGCACACTGCGTACCGTAGGCGACAAGTGGAGTTACTTGCAGCGCTCCAAGTTTGGTGCTAACGCTCAACCTTTCTATGTAGCTCTCGACAACGAAGGCAATCCGCTTACCGGGTCAGCCGTCTATGATGAGGATATCAGCAAGTATGTAAAATTCCTCGAGGAAGGCAAGAAGAACTTCCAGAAATAGATTGACATTCTTATATATTATGAAGGGGGGATGCTTGTGTAATGTCCCCTAAAAGTAAAACGTCAAATACGTTTTTATTCCCTAAGGTTTTGAGTTCGGTATTGTACCGGACTCAATCCTTTTATTATAACACCATTCTAAATATTCTTTCAAGTCACTCTTAAACAACTTCATAGAATTGTAGAGTTTAGCATGTAACAGTTCTGATTTCATCATTCCGAATCTGTTCTCCTTAACATGATTGTTCAAACAGTTTAATTTTGTGACATACTTTGTATAACTCCATGCTTTTTCAATGTATCCTGAAAGCTTTGTAATGATACTGTCATATCGGAGTGCTGTGTTGTATCACATTTCTCTGGTTATTTCCATTTTCTGGGGTTCACTTCATCATGACATAACCTCCTTTTATAATATATTTAAGCATAAAACACAAAGAGATGCATTATACACATTTCTTTTTATATCGCTACTCTTGAGACATGCCTATTGTTATTTATTTTCACGACTCAACAAACGAAATGCAAGGATTTCTTGTATTCACAGCTCCAAAAATTTGGCTTTTCGCTCACTTATTTGTACCTTTGCAGCCCGAATAATATAATAACGTATAAAGACATGGCATATTTATTCTCATCAGAATCGGTTTCGGAGGGACATCCTGACAAAGTGGCCGACCAAATATCCGATGCATTGTTAGACCAGTTCTTAGCATACGATGACAAGGCACGTTGCGCGATAGAGACATTTGTTACTACTGGACAAGTTGTAATCATGGGCGAGGTTCGCTCAGAGGCTTATATCGACCTACAAACCATTGCGCGCCGAACCATAAAGCGAATTGGCTATACCAAAAGCGAATACCAATTCGATGGCGATTCATGCGGCATTCTGACTGCCATTCATGAACAAAGTGGTGACATCAGCCGTGGTGTTGACCGCGAGGAGGACAACAACCAAGGAGCCGGCGACCAAGGTATGATGTTTGGATATGCAACGAATGAAACGGAGAACTATATGCCATTATCGCTTGACTTAGCTCATCTACTGATGCGCTGTTTGGCAGAAATTCGCAAAGAGGGTAAGGAAATGACATACCTTCGCCCCGACTCAAAAAGCCAAGTAACCATAGAATATAGCGATGAAGGTATACCGCAACGAATCGACACTATCGTCGTGAGTACTCAACACGATGAGTTTGATTCCGATGACAAGAAAATGTTGGCACGCATCAAAGATGATATCATTAACATCCTCATTCCCCGTGTGAAAGCCCAAATTCACAGTCCGAAGGTACTGGCATTGTTCAATGATAAGATTAAGTATTATGTAAACCCCACTGGCAAATTCGTTATTGGCGGCCCTCATGGCGACACCGGTCTGACAGGTCGCAAGATCATTGTAGACACCTATGGAGGGAAAGGCGCCCATGGTGGTGGAGCATTCTCTGGCAAAGATTCAAGCAAAGTTGACCGCTCTGCTGCCTATGCCGCCAGACACATTGCCAAAAATATGGTGGCAGCAGGTGTTGCAGATGAAATGTTGGTGCAGGTCAGCTATGCCATAGGTGTTGCAGAACCTGTGAGCATCTATGTTAACACCTATGGAAAGAGCCATGTGAAAGAAAGCGACGGTGAGATTGCTGATATAATAAAGAACATGTTCGACCTTCGTCCGAAAGCTATCGAACGCAGCTTGAAACTACGCCAACCCATCTTCGTGGAAACTGCAGCATATGGCCATATGGGGCGCGCCCCGCGAATCATCAAAAAAACATTTACCAGTCACTATCACGAGACCAAGACAATTGAAGTGGAGTTGTTTACTTGGGAGAAACTCGACTGTGTTGAAAGAATCAAAAAGGAATTTGGTATATAATGTTCCAACAGCAGGACAGTTTGAACCAAGCCACCCAACCGATAGTTGAAGAGAGCAGCGTGGTTAAAGAGAATGTAGCCGGAAAAGACAGTTCGGCTACTCTTGGTGCTGCGCGACCTATCAAGTTCACTCATGCCTACCAGGTATTGAGGTTGCTGCCGAAAGACGCAACTCCAGCGCAGCAAGATTCTGCAATTCAAGCTGCATTCCATCCTGAGCTGACACACCTAAGCACACGTCCCGACACACTGCATCTACCCTGCCACGACAAGGGGAAAAGCATTAAGGATATCAATCTTCCACAATATTATCGAGAAAGTTATTTTTCGAACGACAGTCTGTTCCATCCAGAACTAAATGGAGGACGCTATGGAATAGCAGGCGACCCTCTTCCCTACTCCATTCGCCATGACAACCTGATAACAAGCCTGTTGCTTGGTAGTTTCATCCTAGCACTTATATCTTTTTCCTTCTCACGTCAGTTCATCGTGAGACAAGCTCGCAATTTCTTCTATATACCAAGAAGCGAGAATGTGACGGTAATTACAGAGACCACTGGCGAATTTCGATTCCAATCGTTTTTAGTACTGATTACGTGTCTGATGTTGTCTGTACTCATTTTTTTATACACACAAACAGAAGTTGCGGACACATTTATTCTAGAATCCCAACACCAACTGATAGTTATATTCTTTGGTTGTTTCGTTGGGTATTTTCTGCTCAAAGGAATCATCTACGGATTTGTTAATTGGGTTTTTTTCGATAGAAAAAAAAATGAACAATGGCTGAAGTCTATGCTATTCATTGCAGCCATGGAAGGAATTGTTCTTTTTCCCTTAGTTCTACTTCTCAGCTATTTCGATTTATCCATGGAAAGTGCCATAATTTATATGGCAATCGTATTGATTCTAGTTAAAATTTTGACATTTTACAAGTGCTTTGTTATCTTTTTCAGAAGAAACAGCGGTTTATTGCAAAATATTTTGTACTTTTGTGCGCTCGAATTAACACCTCTTCTCATATTAGCTGGGTTGATGGTAATGATTGTAGATAATTTGAAAATAAATTTTTAAGACAATAATGATCAAGAAAATTCTCATTTCGCAGCCTAAGCCTACTAGTGAAAAGTCACCATATTTTGAAATGGCAAAGGAATTCAACGTAGAGTTAGTTTTCCGTCCATTCATAAAAGTGGAGGGCCTTAGCTCTAAAGAATTCCGCCAGCAAAAAGTAAGTATCGTAGGTCACACTGCGGTAGTATTTACATCACGCCACGCCATCGACAATTATTTCAAGCTGGCTAAAGAAATGCGAATGACTATTCCTGAAGACATGAAGTATTTCTGTGTTACCGAACAAATAGCACTATACATCCAAAAATACGTTCAATACCGTAAGCGCAAAGTGTTTTACGGACAGACGGGAAAGATTGTTGATTTATTGCCTTCGATGGTAAAACATAAGAACGAACGTTATCTCATCCCCATGAGTGACGTGCACGATGACAGCGTTCGCCAAATGCTTGAAGCCAAGAAACTTCACCATACAGAATGTGTGATGTACCGCACCGTGAGCAATGATTTCACTGAAGAAGAAGTTAAGGTGTTCGACTATGACATGTGCGTTTTTTTCAGTCCTGCCGGAATCAATGCCTTCACTAAGACATTTGGTACAACGAAAAATGACATTGTGGTGGCCACATTCGGTCCTTCTACTGCAAGAGCTGCTCATGAAGCTGGCTTGAATGTAGAGTTAGAAGCCCCAACAGAGAAATACCCTTCAATGGCAGGTGCCCTGAAACATTTCCTGAAAGAGCATAAATAATAAACACCGTCCATTTAAGCATGCCTGCAACCGAGTCGTTTACACTAAGTAAAGAAGAACGGATGTCAAGCAAACTGCTGATAAACGAACTCTTCGGTGGAACAGAAAGCCGCTCCTTAGTGGCATTCCCCCTAAGACTTGTTTACATGAAACACGACAGGGATAATGAAAAGCAGTTTGCTGCCTCAATCCTAATTAGTGTTCCCAAGCGGCACTTCAAGCATGCAGTGGATCGCAACAAGGTGAAACGGCAAATACGCGAAGCTTATAGATTGCACAAAAGCCTGTTAAACTACAGTGAAGACCAATGTGTCGCCATGGCGTTTATCTGGCTCGACAACAAACATCATAGCAGCAGACGAGTGGAACACTGCGTTACAACTCTTCTGAAACGAATGAAAGAAAGACTATGAAGAATGTCTTGCACAAACTATTCAGAGGTATCTCTTGGATCTTCGTCATCATTTTGCTGCTGCCCGTGCTATTCTATCAGAAAGCCATATCTCCATTCACCCCACCTTCGTGTCGGTTTACACCCACTTGCTCGGAATACACACGGCAAGCACTCATCAAACACGGTCCACTAAAAGGACTTTGGTTGGCTATAAAAAGGGTTCTGAGATGTCACCCTTGGGGTGGTAGCGGCTATGATCCCGTTCCATAAAGAAAATTGACTAGAAAACAATAATAAAACAAGTGAACAATGACAAAAAACTTTGTTGAAGAACTCCGCTGGCGCGGTATGCTGGCACAAATCATGCCAGGAACAGAAGAACTCCTACAGAAGGAGATGGTGACAGCTTATCTGGGTACCGACCCAACAGCTGACTCGCTGCACATCGGACACTTGTGCGGCATCATGATGCTCCGTCACCTGCAGCGCTGCGGACATAAGCCAATCATCCTCGTTGGTGGTGCCACCGGTATGATTGGAGACCCGTCTGGCAAAAGTCAGGAACGCAACCTGCTCAACGACGAAACCTTACGTCACAACCAAGAGTGCATCAAGGCACAGGTGGCCAAGTTCCTCGATTTTGATTCGAAGGAAGCCAATGCCGCCGAGATGGTGAACAACTATGACTGGATGAAAGATTTCACATTCCTCGACTTTGCCCGCGAGGTTGGAAAGCACATAACTGTAAACTACATGATGGCCAAGGAGAGTGTTCAGCAGCGTCTCAACGGAACGGCTCGCGACGGACTCTCATTCACCGAATTCACCTACCAACTGCTCCAGGGCTACGACTTCCTCTATCTCTATCAGCACAAAGGAGTCAAGCTACAATTAGGCGGCAACGACCAGTGGGGCAACATGACCACTGGCACAGAGTTGATACGTCGCACACTGGGCAACGAGGTGGAAACATTCGCCCTTACTTGTCCGCTCATCACCAAGAGCGATGGTAAAAAGTTTGGCAAGACCGAGAGCGGAAACATCTGGCTCGACCCTAAGCGAACCACACCCTACAAGTTCTACCAGTTCTGGTTGAACGTAAGCGACGATGATGCCGAGAGATACATCAAGATATTCACATCGCTGGAGAAAGATGTCATTGATGCACTTGTGGAAGAGCACAAGCAGGATCCCGGTCGACGCGTACTGCAGAAGAGACTCGCCGAAGAAGTAACCATTCTGGTTCACTCCCAAGAAGCGCTCGATACAGCTATCGAGGCCAGCAGCATCCTTTTCGGCAAATCAACAAAGGAAGGCTTGGAGAAACTTGACGAGCAGACTTTCCTCGATGTATTCGACGGTGTTCCACAGTTCGAGATCAGCAAGGATCAACTGGGACAGCCCGCAATCGAATTGTTCACGACAGTTGCACCCGTATTCCCATCGAAAGGTGAGATGCGTAAGATGGTGCAGGGCGGTGGTGTCAGTCTGAACAAAGAAAAACTTACCGACCAAAATCGTCCCATCACAGCCGAAGATTTGATTGACGGCAAATACCTTTTGGCTCAGAGAGGAAAGAAGAATTACTATCTGCTGATTATAAAGTAAGAGATAATTATTCACTTTTCACTTTACTTTTTTCATAAAAATTTTGCAGCGTGCTAAATTTTTCTTACCTTTGCAGCCGAAATCGACAATTTGGGTGATGGTGTAATGGTAACACTACAGGTTTTGGTTCTGTCATTCCCGGTTCGAATCCGAGTCACCCAACCATTGTCACAAAAAGGTGAAACATTCATAAAAGCTCTTGTCCACTTTCAGACAGGAGCTTTTTTATTTTCTCAACTCCCTTTCCGACTTATTGTTAATACAGTCATTTTGGGAGAAAACAGGTTTATCGAAATAAGAAAATGTATAACTCCTTGCCAACACCCTCTTCCATAAATAATTGATAAAAACGACCTGTTGGACAAACAAATTCATTTGTTTCTTGCTTATTTATCTGAAAATTCTGTATCTTTGCACTCGCTACTACATACAAGCCATTGCTAGCATATTATTACAAATCAAAAATATAGTCAGATTATGAAAACAAATTATGAGATTCGCTATGCGGCCCATCCTGAGGACGCAAAGAATTACGACACGAAACGCATCCGTCGCGACTTCCTAATTGAGCGAGTATTTGCTGAAGATGAGGTGAATATGGTGTATTCCATGTACGACCGTATGGTGGTTGGCGGCGCTATGCCTGTCAATGAGTGTTTGAAACTGGAAGCCATCGACCCTCTCAAGGCTGAATATTTCACTACACGACGCGAAATAGGTATCTTCAACGTTGGCGGTGCCGGTTGTGTGAAAGTTGGTGATGAAGTATTTGAACTCGATTACAAAGAGGCCCTTTATATTGGCCGTGGCGACCACGAAGTTGTTTTCTGCTCAAAAGATGGAAATACACCTGCTAAATTTTACTTCAACTCTACAACTGCCCATGCAGCGTTTCCATGCAAGAAAGTCACCAAGGAGAATGCCGTTGTGGCTCACATGGGATCTTTGGAAATGAGTAACGAGCGCAACATCAACAAGATGTTGGTAAATCAGGTGCTTCCAACATGCCAATTGCAAATGGGAATGACCGAGTTGGCTCCAGGTAGTGTATGGAACACCATGCCTGCTCATGTTCACAGCCGTCGCATGGAGGCATATTTCTACTTTGAAGTGCCCGAGGATCAAGCCGTTTGCCACTTTATGGGCGAGGTGGACGAGACACGCCACTTATGGATGAAAGGCGACCAAGCAGTCCTTTCACCAGAATGGAGCATCCATAGTGCAGCTGCCACTCATAACTATACCTTCATTTGGGGTATGGGCGGTGAGAACTTGGACTACGGAGACCAAGACTTCTCCAAGATTACAGACTTGAAATAATAAAGATGAATAAATAACGTAGGAACCATCAAAAACGAAAGTAATATGACAAATCCATTTTCATTAGAAGGTAAGAATGCATGGATTACAGGTGCATCTTACGGTATTGGTTTTAACATTGCTAAGGCATTCGTGTCTGCAGGCATCAAGACCATTATCTTCAACGACATCAACGAGGCTGCTTTGGAACGCGGTCTGGCCAACTACAAAGAGGCTGGTATCGAGAACGTGAAGGGCTATGTATGTGATGTTACTAAGGAAGACGACGTAAAAGCTTTGGTGGAGAAAATCCACGCCGAAGTAGGTCAGATTGATATTCTGGTAAACAATGCTGGCATCATCAAGCGCATTCCAATGCACGAGATGAAGCGCGCCGAGTTCCAGCAAGTCATCGACATCGACCTTGTTGGTCCATTCATCGTTTCTTCTGCCGTGTTGCCAGAGATGATGGAGCGTCGCGAAGGTAAGATTATCAACATTTGCTCCATGATGAGCGAACTGGGACGCGAGACTGTCAGTGCATATGCTGCAGCAAAGGGCGGACTGAAGATGCTCACCCGAAACATCTGCTCAGAGTATGGCGAGTACAACATTCAATGCAACGGCATCGGCCCGGGTTACATTGCCACACCACAAACTGCACCGCTGCGTGAGCGCCAGGCTGATGGCAGTCGTCATCCTTTCGACAGCTTCATCTGCGCAAAAACTCCTGCCGGACGCTGGCTTGAACCAGAGGAACTGGGCGGTCCCGCCGTATTCCTTGCCTCACATGCATCTGATGCAGTAAATGGCCACATCCTCTATGTTGACGGAGGTATTCTGGCTTATATCGGCAAACAGCCATAAACAACAATTCCAGCATTTCTGCATGTCTGGCAAAAAGCAAACAAAAGAAAGCATGGTGCATGCCTACCAGCGTTACTTGAAGCTGGAGCGCAATTTCACGGCCAACACCTTGGATGCCTATATGCACGATTTGCAGAAATTGCTGAACTATATTAACGGCGAACAATTGAAACTACATGAAGTGAGGCTGGAGCATTTACAACATTTCGCAGCCTCCCTTCATGATATTGGCATCTCACCGCGTTCACAATGCCGTATTCTTAGCGGAGTTCGTGCTTTTTTCCGCTTTCTGCAAACAGATGGATGGATTGAGGACGATCCTTCGGAATTGCTTGAAAGTCCTCAAATTGGTGAACATCTTCCCGAAGTGTTATCCGAGCAAGAAATAGACTTGCTTGAAAATGCCATTGACCTTTCAAAATGGGAAGGTCACCGTAACAAGGCCATCATAGAAGTCTTGTTTTCTTGTGGTTTGCGAGTAAGCGAGCTGGTAAACTTAAAGCTTTCCAATCTATTCTTTGACGAGGAGTTCCTCCGTGTTAAAGGAAAAGGCAGGAAAGAGCGTTTGATTCCCATTTCAGTAAAAGCAATGAAAGAGTTGCAATTATGGTTTATCGACCGCAACGCCATGACCTGTATCAAAGAAGGAGAAGAAGATTATGTTTTCTTGAATCGGCGAGGAGCTCATCTCACCCGCACGATGATTCTGATAATGATTAAACAGCTGGCAACAATCGCTGGCATCAAGAAAAACATTTCCCCCCACACCCTACGCCATTCTTTCGCCACAGCACTCCTTGAAGGCGGAGCCGACCTGCGCGCCATCCAAGCCATGCTAGGCCATGAATCTATAGGCACTACTGAAATCTACACCCATATCGACACTCACACTTTGCGAGAGGAGATACTCAACCACCATCCACGCAACATCAAGTAACACTTTAATACTATAGGACGCCTATCTTTTTGTGTGGTAGTCTTCTATACTGTAACGTATTATTTCCGAATTATCTACGTTTCTTTTCTTTATCCTCCCTACCTTTATATTTATAATAGTTTTGCAATACGTAGAAAGCTTGCTTAGTTTGTCCAGACTCTGACACGATACCTTTACGATTGAAGAAATTCTGTGTCTCATGGTTATGCCTGCGCGGAGAACGGAAATCCATCAAAATCCAAGGAGAGCAGCCAACAAATCCCGGCAAACGGTCGTACATAGCCAATGTGCGACGATAAACTTCTGCCTGATACTCTTCGGTCCACTTCTCATCCTTTGTGCCAAAACGACCAGCCACGGCACCAGCGCCAAACTCACTCACGAAGAACGGCTTATGCTTGGGTAGTTTCCATTCATGCGTCTCGCAGTCGGCTGGTTTTCCACCATACCACCCCAGATAACAATTGAAACTGAGGATGTCCACCAACTGACTCATATTATCATTAATCACCGATACATTGTCTTTCGTATCCACCTCCATAGCCATGCTGATAAGCCGCTCATCGTCGCGTTGGCGCACTTGATTCAACAATCCGGTTAGGAATTTGTCACGCGCTTCGCCACGTGGCGTTTCGTTAGCAAGGCTCCAGATAATGATGGCGCAACGGTTGTGATCGCGGTCGATATTCTCTTTCAGTTGCTGTGAGGCACTGGCAAAAGTATTGGCGTTTTCCCAATGAATAGTCCAATAGACGGGTATCTCGCTCCAAAGTAACAACCCCATACGCTCTGCCATGCGCACCATCTGCTCGTTGTGCGGATAGTGAGCCAGCCGCAAAAAGTTACACCCAGCGAACCTTGCCCACGAAATCAGAGTGCTGTCGTCTTTTGCTGTAGAGCAACGTCCTGTTCTGTAGGGAGCCTCTTCGTGCACCGACACACCTTTGAGGAATATGGGTTTACCATTGAGCAGCAGTTGTCTGCCCTTGGTTTCGATATGGCGGAACCCTATTTGGTCGTTAATGCGCTCACCCTCGCACTTGATTTCCACATCGTAGAGATGCGGATGCTCGGGCGACCAGAGGTCGGGAGTCTTGTCTATCAATTTCTCTGCATAGCCGTTCTCGTCGGTCACAAGTTTTTCGTTAACCTTTAGCACGGGAATTTTTACATCCACCTTCACCCCACTCACGGGTAAATTGAGTTTCACCCAAACACTGACTTTGTCATATTCACCCTTAGGCATACGTATCTCGTAGTCGTCGACATAGGCCATCGGTGTCTCCACCAACAACACGTCGCGCGTGATGCCGCCATAGTTCCACCAATCACTCATCACGGTTGGCACTCCATCGGCACGCCGCTCATTGTTCACCCTCACAACTAACAAGTTGCGACCGTGTTTCACTTTGTCGGTAATATCGAAGAAGAATGGCGTGAATCCGCCTATATGCATTCCGATTTTCTCACCATTAAGATAAACCTCTGTCTGATAGTTGCTTGCACCGAAATAGAGGTAGAGTATACGTTCTTTTTTCAAGTTGTATTCAAACTCTTTCTTGTACCACACCGAACCCTCATAGAGAAGCAAGTCTGGCCGTTGTGTATTCCAATCGCCCGGCACTCTTAGCGTTTCTTTCTCCGAAAAATCATACTCTGCATGCTCGCCTGCCGATACCGGTTTCCAATTCTTGAAATATCCGTTAGCCGACTCACGCATACGATAGTCGTAATACCCGGCATCATAAGGGTCGACAATCACCTGCCAATCACCATTGAGCGAGACTGTTTTCCGTCCGAAAACATTATGCAGCACATTGGCTGCCGATGCACATGTGGCTAGCATCACTACCGTAAACGCCATGAAATATCTTTTTTTCATCACCTGTAGTTTGATTAAAAATACATATCGCTGCAAAGATAGTGCAAATTATCGAATTACACAAGTTTCTAATTAATTTAGAAAGCCTGCATACTTGTTTTTGCCATCAATACCATTATTAATATAGTCCACCACATTAGGAAAGCCTTACAAGAAAGGCGCAACGGACCAAAGCTAGCATTGTCCATTATGCCTCTACCAACATAAAAAATAAAATCAAATTATATACGAAAACATAGCCCACATTGAAGATTATTCCTTACCTTTGCAACATAATTCAGTAAATCAACAACCATGAAGAAGATTCTTTTACTACCACTCCTGTTTGCAGCAACATCGTTGCAGGCACAACATGAAATCAAAGTTACTGACTATATTGTCAGTGGACCGTTTAAGCAACAAAAACCCGTCGTGCTCGACACACTCGATGTAACTGGAAAGAAAATGACCATCACCGATGGCTACAGCAAAGAGTTGAAATTCTATGTCAATAACAACAGTTTCACCAAGGCCAAACTTAAGATAACCGGAGTGAAAAATCCCACCATAAAGGTTGACGGAACAACTGCCAAAAATGAACTGAACTTGGAACCGGGGCACCATGAGTTGACAGTGAATTACACTATTCCTACCCTTGACGCTGACTCGGTGAAAGTGGCTCTTGATGCCAATCACGAAATAGAATGTACTTCGTCAACCCAGCACAACTATACGTTCAACGATGTGATAAACGGACTGCGCGTGAACAAGACGCAGGTATCAGCCGATGGCAAATACGCTATTATTGGCTACCAAAACGTGCAACCTGGCGGCCGTGCAAATGCCTACTGCGAGATTGTAGAGCTGGCCACAGGCAAAGTAATCCGCCGCAACGAACCTATCAACTGCAGATGGATGCCCCACAGCATAGCCTATACCTTTGAGGAGCGTGTTGGAAACAGTAGGACCATCCGACGCGTGAACGTCCTAACTGGGGAGCGCACCGATTTTGCCAGCGACCTGCCTGAAGGCGGAATCACCATCAGCCCGACAGAAGACTATCTGATTATTTCCCAAGAAGAGAAAGCGCCCGCCGGGGACGCCGATGTCTATCTGGTATTGGAGCCCGACGACAAAATGACCGGATGGCGCAACCGTAACAACTTGCATCGTTACGACATCGCAACAAAACAGCTACAGCGCATCACATTCGGCTATCACAACGCTTCGCTTTACGACATTTCAAAAGACGGCAAGAAATTGTTGGTTGGCGTATCGCGATCGAGACTCACCAAACGGCCAACCACTATTACCGATTTCCTGATAATCGATTCACAAACCCTGATGACAGACACGCTGATGAAAGGCGCTGAGTTTCTTAATTCAGCGATGTTCTCACCTGATGGTAAGCAAATACTTTTTGCTGCTCCAGCCGAGGCATTCGGAGGCATAGGTCGAGATAAGGACGCAGGTCCTTACTCCAGCATGTACGATGTACAACTGTTCCTTTACGACATCGCATCCCACACACCCACCCCACTTACAAAAGATTTCAATCCATCGGTACAGAACGTGGTATGGTCGAAAGCTGATGGGCAGATTTACATCTCTGCCGAAGACCGCGACTATGTAAACCTCTTCGCCATAAACCCCGTAACTCGCACCATACGAAAACTGCCAGCCAAAGAAGAAGTGATAAGCGGGTTCTCCATTGCGTCAGACGCCCCCATAATGACCTATCACGGTGTGAGCACCATGAATCCCGTACGCGCCTACTACATGCAACTGAACAAACCTAACAAGCAGAAGAACCATCATGCACTTGTCTCAAGACTCCTTTCCGATTGCGCCACTACTCTCCTCAAAGACATAACGCTGGGCGAATGTAGAGATTTCAATTTCCGTTCATCGCGTGGTGACAGCATCTATGGCCGTTTCTATCTGCCGCCCCACTTTGTAGAAACAAAGAAATATCCCATGATTGTGTATTACTATGGCGGATGCTCGCCCTCATCGCGTAACTTCGAAACACGTTATCCGTGGAATTATTTCGCCGCACAAGGCTATGTGGTCTATGTTGTGAATCCCGGCGGAGCCTCTGGATTCGGACAGAAACACAGTGCGCGCCACGTGAACACCGCCGGCAAAGGCGTTGCCGAGGACATCATAGAGGGTGTGAAAGCCGTATGCAAGCAATACTCCTTTGTCGACCAAAAGCATATTGGCTGCATCGGAGCCTCCTACGGCGGATTCATGACCGAATATCTCCAAACAGTGACCGACATCTTTGCATGTGCCGTTAGTCATGCAGGCATCAGCGACCACACCAGCTATTGGGGCAACGGCAACTGGGGTTACAACTATAGCGAAGTGAGCATGGCCGAGAAATATCCATGGACTGCTAAAGACCTCTATGTAGACCAAAGCCCGCTTTACCGCGCCGACAAAATACACACTCCACTGTTGCTTACCCACGGAACAGCCGACACCAATGTGCCTCCCATGGAGAGCATGCAACTGTTCACAGCCTTGAAACTGCTCGGACGCGATGTTGCCCTACTGCATGTTAAAGGTGAGAACCACGGCATTATGGATTACCAAAAACGCATCAAATGGCAGAATTCCATCATGGCCT
This sequence comes from uncultured Prevotellaceae bacterium, assembly GCA_902783165.1. Lineage (GTDB taxonomy): Bacteria > Bacteroidota > Bacteroidia > Bacteroidales > Bacteroidaceae > Prevotella. Next base: position 2,999 of record CACZPU010000016.1, on the reverse strand, counting down.
GGTTTGAGAAATATCTCAAAGGCGACGAAACATGGTGGAACACCCTCTATCCTGTACGTTATTATTAATAATTAACATGTAACTTTTCTCCAACAATACTTTCGATTCAAAGTTTTTTCGTAACTTTGCCGCCGTTATATATATAATATATAAATAATTGTATGGAGAGTGTAAGTTTAACAACAGAGCAGATAGCACGTTGGGACGCATCGTTATTCCAAGTGCTGTACAAAAAATATTACAAGGCTCTCGTTAACTATGCTTTCCAAATAGTAGAAGACAGAGACGATGCCGAAGACATTGTTCAAGGATTGATTTATAGTTTTTGGAAGCAGCATTCTCCTGACAACAAGAGAGTACTGCTTCCAAGTTTTCCTACCGTTTTCAGTTTCGAGGTATACCTTTACAACTCCGTGCGAAACCAATGCTTCAACCATCTGAGGGGAAAAAAGATAGAAAACAGCCACATCTCAGAGATAGCTAAGCGTTTTCCTTTATATCATCTTCAGGATGACGAACGTGATCTGTTTAAGGAGCGCACCTACCGCATGTTATTCCAAACCATCGACACTCTGCCGCCACGCAGCCGCGAGGTGTTTCTTCTAATTCTACAAGGGTATAAAACCCAAGAGATTGCTGAAATAATGAATATTACAATAGAAACTGTCAAGACGCACAGAAGACGCGGCATTGCTTTCTTGCGTGAGAGGTTGGACGACAAGGCTTTTGCCTTTTGATTTTGCCACTTTATCTTTGACATTTCCGCCACATTTCTTTTCTCCAACATCTTTTTTTCAACCTAATCGAAAAAAATCCTGTTTTTTGTACCCCTTTTTGGGTGTTTATGTTATTATATAACAAAACAAAAACAGGAAAAAAATGAAAAGACTAGAGAAGGACATAGAGCGTTTGGTCCATAATAAAATTTTAGGACTGATATCTCCAGAAGAAGAAGCAATGCTCGAAGCTTGGCTCAATATGAGTGACAAGCATAGAGACAGCTTGAAGGAAATGGAAGACACTGCTCTGCTGGCACAACGATACAAGCACTATGCTAGTATCGACAATGAGAAAGCGTGGGAAGAATTCACCAAAAAGACAGGAATTGAACATACTCCTCTTCACACGCATTCAAAATCTATTCGCAAAAAGACCTTTTTCAAGTATGCCGCAATTTTCGCGCTAATCATTGTGGGCGCCTCCATTTTATGGTATCTGCAGTACACCAAGGTGACAGCTCCGGAAATTTCTCCAGAAGTAAAACTCGCCATGCAGCAGAGCCGTGAAAGTGGAAAGACCTATGCCAAGATAGAGAAACTGTCGGCCAATGTTTTTCCCCAATCAAACGAAGGAACGATTGTTGAAGGTGAAGAGACATTGTCGTCAACATCACAAAGCAATGTCGGAAATAGCGAGGATGGAAAAAATGTAGCAGAGCAAGATGCACAAATATCTTCTATGGGCATCACAGCCATGACAAAGGAGCAATTGCTCAACGCATGCCGTATCACCACACGCCATGACAAGGAATTCTGGCTCACACTCGATGACGGCACGTTGGTTCACATGAATTACAACACCCGCTTGATTTACCCGGAACAGTTCGGGCGCAGCGACCGCAATGTTATTCTTGACGGAGAGGCCTACTTCATGGTAGCAAGAGACAAGAGTCGTCCGTTCATCGTGCATACGCCACAAGGCAGTGTGAAGGTCTACGGTACAGAGTTCGTTGTGAATACGAAAGCAACAGAAAACGGAAATTGGAAGACGGAAGACAACAAAGACACTTCCTCTTTCCACACAAGCGTTGTGCTTGTCAAAGGTTCGGTGAGTGTAACCCCCACTCACGGCAAAGAACACATGATGAATCCTGGACAATTGGCAAGAATCAACGCACAAAAATCTCAGTTCGATGTGGAAAATGTCGACGTGACACCTTTTGTTTCATGGAATACAGGTGTACTCGTTTTTGAGAACTGCACACTCGAGCACCTCATGAATTCGCTCAAGAAATGGTATGGAATCAAGCATGTCTATTATAAAGACAGCTCCATACAACAACTCCATTTCACAGGAAATCTGAAACGTTATGGAAGCATCGACCGCATTCTGCAAGCCATTATGCTGTCATGCAATGTCATTATAGAGCAGAATGGTGAGGACATCATCATCCATCAATGAAAGAACTATAATAATCAATAATTAACAATCAACTAAAAATGAGAAAACAATTTCTGAAAACAAGCCTAGTTCTGCTGGTATTTTTGGGTATGGCCCTATCGGTATCAGCTCAGAATCTGGACAAGGCGCGTGTCACCGTCGACATGACTAATGCCACGGTGAAACAATTTCTCGACGAGATTGAGCGACAGACAGGCATTGAGTTCCTCTACAATGCCAATGAGGTGAAAAGCCTTCCCCTCATCACAGTCAAAGAGACCAATGCCAACGCCCAAAAGGTCATCAACAAGGTGATGGCAGAAATCGGTTGCGAATGCAAAGAGAACAACGGCATCTACATTGTGAAAAATTTGGGTGTTGGCAAAGGGACACTCACCGTGGAGGGCCATGTGTTCGATGAGCACAAGGAACCAGTCATTGGTGCGCAAGTAAAAGTGATGGGAACAAAATTGCTGACCGTCACTGATATGGACGGTAAATTCTCGTTCAACCAGCCTGTACCAGAGAAAGCACGTATCCAGATCTCCTTCATCGGTATGGAGACAGTTCAAGTAACCGCCAAGCGGAATATGGTAGTCAACATGAAGTCAAACACACAAATGCTCGAGAACGTTGTTGTGACAGGTTATCAGCAACTCGACCGCCGCAACCTGACCAGCTCTGTTACAAGTAAAAGCATGGAAGAGCTGGATATCCCTGGTGTGGCCGACCTCTCGAAAATGCTTGAGGGTAAGATTCCCGACCTGATTTCTGTTGCAAACAGTGGCGAGGTGAATGCAACAAGCAGAATACGTATCCGTGGAACATCCACCATTGTG